>CAZRTE010000005.1:6907-52568 GCA_964602945.1 uncultured Gaiellales bacterium | reverse complement strand
TCGGGGCGGCGGTCATACGCCCTCGGCCGAGTGAAGGCGCTCACCCCTCCACATCTAGCACGGTTGCAGGAAGGGACGGCTCGTGGCTTCGACTCCCGGCCCCTCCGCCTCTCGCTCGTGCGGCGCCGACACCCTGACTCTGTAGTCGGGGTCAGGTCTTGCATTCACGCATTTGCCGGAGAGTTGCGAGCGGGTGGTGGCTATTGCGTGGCAACAAGCCGGGCCCGGGTTTGTCTGGGGACGTCGGATCGCGAGAGTTTCGCCGAGGTTCTCGTTGGGGGTCGCCGATCGTTATGGCTGGCTACGGGTACACGATGCGCAAGATCGCCGGCCACGTCGACCGTCACTGACGGTGAGATGCCGGCCAGGGCAGAAAGAGAGTGCTTGAATGCAAGACCTGACCCCAGTCCGGCTCGTGGGGTGGTAGACGTCGGGTGGCAGCGCGTCTATGGTCCGACGATCAGCCGTCCGATCGCGCTAGCCACCGTCGCGGCTGCGGCCTTTCTCGTCGCGGCGATCGGGGCCGTGGCCGCGGACAGCAGCAGGCCGGTCAGAATCGGACTCGTCCTCCAGGACCCTCAGGTCAGTCCCGCCGGCGATCCGTTCGGATACGGCGCGTACCGTGGACTGCTCAGGGTGAAGCGAACGCTGCACGTCGGGGCGAAGGCCGTTGCCACGAGCCCGACCGGTCCGTACCTCTCCCCGTTCACCTACCTGGCGCGGCAGCAGTACGACCTGGTGATCGCGCTCGGGCTCAACGAGGCGAAAGGACTCTCGCGGGCGGCGCGCCGGTTCCCCGAGGTGAAGTTCGCCTGGCTCGACGCGGCGCGCAGCGCGATCACCGGCCGGCGTCCCCTGCCGGCCAACGTCGAAGGAACCGTCTTCCACACGGAGCAAGCGGCGTATCTGGCGGGCTTCGTCGCAGCCCGCATGGCCGACCGGGGCCCGCCGCCGCACGTCGTCAGCTCGGTCGGCGGCTTCCCGCAGAACCCGCAGGTACAGGCGTACATCGCGGGCTTCCGCGCCGGCGCAAGGCGCGCCGACCCCACGATCAGGCTGTTGAACGCCTACTCCTACGACTTCGTCAACAGGGCGAAGTGTGCGCACGTCGCGCTCGACCAGATCGCCCGAGGCTCACAGGTGGTGTTCGACGTCGCCGGCGGCTGCGGCATCGGTGCGCTCGAGGCAGCCAAGCGCGAAGGCGTGTACGGAGTCGGTGTCGACATCGACCAGTCCGGACTCGGCAAGTTCATCCTGACGAGCGCCGTCAAGAACCTGGACCTCGCCGTCTACGACCTCGCCAAGCGACTCGTCGCCGGCCGGCTCCACACCGGCGGCAACCTGAGCTTCGACCTGGGCAACCACGGCGTGGGCCTCGGAAGGTTCAGTCCGGACGTGCCTCTCGCGCTTCGCCGCGCTCTGATTCCCCTTGCAGCACAGATCGAGCGAGGGAAGATCGTCGTGCCTACGACGCTCAACCGGTCGCACTGACCGCGACCCAGGTCGCGCCTCCTCCGGCGGCGCCGGCCGACAGGCTCTTGCCGACCTGGAGCGGCGCGCCGGATCGACCGTCCGCCCCGAAACGTGTGAGGTTGCCGTCGGAGCTGAGCGTCCAGAGGGCGGCGTCGCCTACCGCGAGCGCCACGGGGAACCCGCGGGCGCCTCCCGTCCCGTTCACCGGGTCGCCGACGGCGAGGCTCGTCGGGTCGACCTGGTGGATCGCCTTGCCGACGATCAGCCACAAGGAGCCGCGCGCATACACCGGTGCGAGCGTCTGGCTGGAAAACTCCTGCGAGCCCGCCTTCTTCATGCTCCGAGCATCGATGCGCAGCAGCTGCTCGGACAGTGTGGTCACCCACACGTAACCCCCGCCGGTCGCCAGGCCGGTCGGCGTCCCGATGCTCACGCGCCCGTCGACTTCGTCCGAACGAGGGTCGATCCGCAGCAGCTCGCTCCCGCGCGTCGCCCAGACGTAGCGTGAGTCGACGGCGATGTAGAAGACGGGGTGGGGAGCGACGGTTGGCCGTCCGCCGAGCTCGAGCGTCTTCTGCACCTGATTGACACGCGGGTCGATTCGAGTGACGTTGCCGTCGTTGCCGTCGGCGACCCAGACGGAGTGGAACCCGACCACGACTCCGTACAGGTCGGCGCCGACTCCGATCGTCGCCACGGACTTGCCCGTGGACGGATCGAGCCGGGTCACGGTGCCGTCGTCGGCGTTCGCGACCCAGACGCCCCCCGCGCCGAGCGCGATCGCGACCGGCTGCCTCCCGACGCCTACATAACTCTCGACCCTCGTCCCGGCTCGATCGATCCTCGCCACCGAGTTGGGCGGCACGACGACCGGCACTGCCCTGCCGTTCGCCCGGGTCAACGCGGCCGCGGCGGCTGCGCCGCCGCGAATCGCCAGTCCGACGGCCACCGCAATCAGGGGGAGACGCAACCGCCGGCGCTCCGGCCGGCGGCGGGTTCCGGAGGCACCGGGAACGTGGACACGTGGAGGGGCGGCGAGCGATTCGTCGTGGGCGAGGATGGCTCGCTGCAACGCCTGCAGCTCCTCGCTCGGGTCGAGTCCGAGCTCGTCGCGCAGAACGGCCCGCGCGTTCCGGTACGCGGCGAGCGCCTCGGCCTGGCGGCCGGAGCGATAGAGCGCGACCATGAGAAAGCCACGAAGGCGCTCGCGGAGCTGATGCGCCCGGACGAGCGCTTCGAGCTCCGGCACGAGGTCGTCGTGGTGGCCGAGCGCGAGCTCGAGGTCGATACGCCGCTCGGTGCCCGCCAGGTGGAGCTCCTCGAGGCGCTCGATCTCGGGCCGCGCGAACTCGTCGTACGCGAAGTCGGCAAGTGCCGGCCCGCGCCAGAGCGCGAGTGCCTCGCGCAGCTTCGCAGCGGCCGGAGCACGCTCGAGTGGCCGAGCTTCGGCGAGGAGCTCCTCGAACTCACGCGCGTCGATGTCCGCCGCGACGACGTTCAGTCGGTAGCCGGCCCCGACCGTCTCCACCGTCTCCTGGCCGAGCTGCTTCCGGAGGCTCGAGACGTATCCCTGCAACGCCTTGGCTGCGGTGTCGGGAGGCTTGCCCTCCCAGAGCTGGTCGATCAGCCGGTCGCTCGAGACCGCCTCACCGGCGTGCACCAGCAGGATCGCGAGCAGCTTGCGCTGCTGCCCACCGCGGAGGGCAACCTCGGTCTCGCCGTCGCGAACCTCGAGCGGCCCGAGAATCAGGTACCTCAAACGTCCCAACCAGAGCGACCGTACAACCTGGTGCGGCCGCTGGTAAGGGGCCGGCTCTTACCGGAGCGTTACCGGCTTTTCACCGTCTCGTTGGCGCCTCTCTCGATGCTCCGGCCTCGGGGAACCGCAGCGGGCGGTTCGAGAGCAAAGGAGAGGACTGTTGTACTCGACGCAGAGGATCAAGGCAACGGCAGCGACGCTGACGGTCGGCTTCCTGCTCGCAATCGCCTTCGCGACCACTGCCCAGGCCGGCAACGGTGTGCCGAACGGGATGACGGCGCAGGAGTGGAGGGCGGTGCAGGCGCACGACCAGGCGCTGAATCGCTACTACCACCTCGGCGCGTACAGCCCGCGCGCGGAGGCGCAACGGGCGGAGGAGCGTCGCAGCCAGGGTGCCGACCAGTACTACCACCTCGGACGTTACGCGGTCATCCGCGTCGCGAGCGGGTTCGCCTGGGTCGACGCCGGCATCGGAGCCGGCGCGATGCTCGGCGCGATCATGCTGGTCGGCGGGCTGGCGGTCGCGGTACGCCGCCGCGTCGTCGGCAAGACCCTCCCAAGCACGACTTGAGTCAGTCGCTCCGACTGGTGGAGAGGGGAGCGGTGCTCTCGACGCGCGGGCGCAACGCTGCTTCGTCTGTTCAGATCGCTCCCCCTCCGCCTCCCGAGCCGAGACCGATGCGGGCCGGCTACGCGGCAACCGCCAGCTCGCGCCGAAGGGTCGCGACGTCGGCCTGGCGATTCGCCCCGAGGGCGGCGACGAGACGCCCCTCGGCGTCCTGGTAGCGGGCGAGGAAGCCCTCCTCGCCGCCGTCGAGCTCGACCGCGGCCGCCGGGGTCGGGTGGCCCACGAGCTGGAGCCGCAGGCCGAACTGGTCGGACCAGAAGAAGCCGGGCTGTGCGGGTTGCGGCGGCAGGTCGAGGATCCGTCTGGCGACGGCGGTTGCCTCCGCGGCAGCGCTCGTCCAGTGACCGAGCCCGCCGCTGACGTCGCCGCAGGCGAAGACGGGGACGCCGGCGACCGGGGCCGGCAGGAGATCGGCGGCGGGCTCGACCCCTATGCCGACGAGTGCGACGTCGCAGCGGATCTCGCTTCCGTCGGACAGCCGTACCGAGCGCACGGCGCCGTCCGGGCCGGCGCCGAAGCCGGTGGCGCCGGTGTGCACCCTGAGGTCGACGCCGTGGGAGCGGTAGCGGTCGGCGAGGAGCCGGCCGAGGACCGGGCCGAGCGTCCGCTCGAACGGGGCGGCGAGAGCCTCGAGCATCGTGACGTGGACGCCGAGGGCAACCGCGGTCGACGCGACCTCGGCCCCCACGAAGCCTCCCCCGACGACCACCAGGTGGGCTCCCGGGACGAGTGCCGCGCGGAGCGTTCTGGCGTCGGCCACCGTTCGCAACGTGTGGACGCCCTCCGGCACGGGAAACGGCAGCAGTCGCGGTCGGGCACCCGTCGCCAGGACGAGGGTGCCCCAGCCGAGCTCCTGCCCGCCCGCTGTCGTTGCGGTCCGGTTGAGCGTGTCGACGCGGACGACCCGCTGTCCGAGTCTGAGCTCGATCTCTCGCCGGGCCCACGAGGAGGGCGGGCGCAGCAGGAGCTCGTGCTCCGGCTTCGTCCCCGCGAGGTACTCCTTCGAGAGCGCGGGCCGCTCGTACGGCGGGAGGAGCTCGTCGCCGACGAGGACGAGCTTGCCGGCGTAGCCCTCGGCGCGCAGCGTCTCGGCGCAGCGGGCGCCGGCGAGGCCGGCGCCGACGATGAGCACGGAGGAGGGGGTCATCGCTCAGCCGACCCGTCGCTGGACGGCTGCCACCGGGTGGCGGCCCTGCCGGAGCGTGAACAGGCCGAGCGGGAGCAGCAGCGGGATCAGGATGAAGTGGCCGCCGGTGACGAGGAAGAGAACGGCTGCGATGGTGAGGCCGATCGCGAGCGCACGCATCTCGGATGCTCCTTTCGTTGCGAGAAGTGACCTGGCTAGTGCCGCGGACGCTACGCGCCTGCAGGGAAAGCAAGGGCCAGGGGACGGCGACTGTTTCGCCAACCGGTCGGAAAGGTTCCGACAGTGCGCCGACGGACAGGCCGCGTGCGCCCGAGCCGGGGGTGCGACACGAACCCCACCGCCGCGCGCGCCGATACCCTGACCCGGCTCGGAGAGGTGTCCGAGCGGTCGAAGGAGCGCGACTGGAAATCGCGTGGGTGCCGAAAGGTGCCTCGAGGGTTCAAATCCCTCCCTCTCCGCTGGAACGGACATGTCCGGTGTCTGACACCGGACATGTCCGTTCGCTCAGGCCGCCGGCGCGAGCTGCTCGGCGAGCGCGGCCTTCAGCGAGTCGAGGCCCGGGATGCGCCCGGCCATGACGACCCGCTCGCCGACGACGAGGGCGGGGGTGGCCAGCACGCCGTAGGCGGCGATCTGGGCGTAGTCGGTGACCTTCTCGACCTGCTCGGGGCGGCCGAGCTCGGCGAGCGCCTGCTCGGTCAGCCCGGTCAGGCGCCGGCAGTTCGGGCAACCGCTTCCGAGCACCTTGACCTGGGACATGTGGGCTCCTTTCAGAGGACGGCGTTGAAGAGGAAGCCGGTGGCGAGGATGCCTCCGGCGACGACGGCGACGAAGGCCGCGAGCAGCTTCGGCCGCAGCACCCGGCGGAGCAGCACCATCTCCGGGAGGGAGAGGGCGACGACGCTCATCATGAAGGCGAGCAGCGTCCCCATGGCGAGGCCCTTCGCGTGCAGGGCCTCGACGAGCGGCAGCACCCCGGCCGCGTTCGAGTACAGCGGCACGCCCAGCACGACCGCGAACGGCACCGCGAGCGGATTCGACGGCCCGGCGTAGCGGGCGAAGAAGTCGGCCGGCACCCAGCCGTGGATGGCAGCGCCGAGCGCGATCCCGGCGAGCAGGTAGGGCCAGATGCGGCCGAGGATCGAGCGCACCTCCTCCCGGCCCAGCTCGAACCGCTCCGACCAGCTCGGCTGCGGCTCGGGCACGCCGGGGGTCGAGGCTTGCCCGGCGGCCTGGAGCACGAACGGCTCGACGAAGCGCTCGAGGCGCAGCCGGCCCAGGATCGCCCCGGCGACGATCGCGATCACGAGGCCGGAGCCGACGTAGAGGGCGGCGATCCGGAAGCCGAAGAGGCCGTAGAGGAGGACGACCGCGATCTCGTTCACCATCGGGCTCGCGATCAGGAACGAGAGCGTCACGCCGAGCGGCACCCCGGCAGCGACGAAGCCGATGAACGCGGGCACCGCGCTGCAGGAGCAGAACGGCGTCGCGACCCCGAGCCCGGCCGCGGCGACGTTCCCCAGCCCCTCCCGGCGGCCGCCCAGGAGCGCGCGTGTGCGCTCGACCGAGAGGAAGCTGCGCAGCACGCGGACGACGAAGATGATCGAGACGAGCAGCGCCGCGATCTTCGTCGTGTCGAAGCAGAAGAAGTGGACGGCGTCCGCCCAGCGCGTCCCGCGCGGCAGGCCTACGGCCCGGTAGAGCGCCCAGTCCCAGAACGGTCCGAGCGCGAAGTAGAAGCCGATCGCCGCTGCAACCGCCACGATCGCCAGGAGGGGCAGCCGGACGCGGCTCGGGGCCGGTGCCGCGATCGTGCTCATGCCGCGGCGCCCAGGGAGCGGCCGACCGCCGCGAGCGCCTCGGCGACGAGCTCGACCTCGAGGCGGCGGCCGGACTTGCGGGTGCGGACGAGACCCGCCTCGCGCAGCACCCTCAGGTGATGCGAGAGCAGCGGCGCCGAGAGGCCGAGCCGCTCGCGCAGCTCACAGGCGCAGGCGTCCTCGCGGGCGAGCTCGTCGACGAGCTGGAGCCGCACAGGCTCGGCGAGGGCGCGGAGGGCGGCGAGGCGGTCGGGCTGGTCGGTCATGGCAGGCGATCGTTCCTTCAATCGCCATTGAACTGTCGGCGGCGAGCGATGCCATCCGGTCCAGCTGCCAGTCGCGATCGGGGAAAGCCCCGATCCGCTACGCGGTACCGCCGCTGCGCTCGAGCCCCTCCCAGCCGAGCTCGGCCCCGAGCACGCGAAGTCCCTCGGAGGAGGTCGCCCCGAGGAAGTCGCTCAATCGTGGATGCGGGCGATCAGCTCGCCGCGCTTCAGCACCCGCTGGTTCGTGCCGGCGAGCCTGACGTCGTAGCCCGCGTCCTTCGGGAAGAGCACCTTGTCTCCGGGCGCCACTCCCTCCGCGTCGGGGCCGACGGCGATGACGATCCCGCTGCGGCAGTGGGCCTCCAGGCTGGCCGGCAGGATGAGACCGGCGCGGGTCTCGGCCTCCTCCAGGGCGTACTCGACGACGACGAAGTCGTCGAGCGGCTCGAGCGAGAGACGGAGCGGCTGCGTGTCCTCGAGCATGGTGTCCACGATACTGCGGGGCGATGCCGCGGGCACAGTCGCCCTTCGTCGAGCTCGAGGTCGGGGCGCGCACCGTCAAGGTGACGAACCCCGACAAGGTCTTCTTCCGCACGCGCGGCGAGACGAAGCTCGATCTCGTCCGCTACTACCTCGCGGTCGGCGACGGGATCGTGCGCGCGCTCTACGAGCGGCCGACGCAGCTCAAGCGCCATCCCGACGGCGCGGAGGGGGAGGCGATCTACCAGAAGCGGGTGCCGAAGCACCGGCCCGACTGGATCGAGACGGCCACCGTCACGTTCCCCTCCGGCCGCACCGCGGACGAGCTGTGCGTGACGGAGCCCGCGCACGTCGCCTGGGCCGCGAACCTCGGCACGATCGACTTCCACCCGTGGCCGTCGCGCCGTGCGGACGTCGAGCATCCCGACGAGCTCCGGATCGACGTCGATCCCCAGCCGGGAACCGGCTTCGCCGAGGCGAAGCGCGTGGTGGCCCTCGTGCGCGAGACGCTCGACGAGCTCGGCTTCGCCGGCTGGCCGAAGACGTCCGGCAACCGCGGCATCCACGTCGCGTGCCGGATCGAGCCGAAGTGGGGCTTCCGCGAGGTGCGCCGCTGCGCGCTCGCCTTCGCGCGCGAGATCGAGCGCCGCGCGCCGGAGCTCGTCACGACCGCGTGGTGGAAGGAGGAGCGCGGCGAGCGCGTGTTCATCGACTACAACCAGAACGCGCGCGACCGGACGATCGCGTCCGCCTACTCGGTGCGGGCGCGGCCCGACGCCACGGTCTCGGCGCCGTTTCGCTGGGAGGAGCTCGACGAGCTCGAGACCGAGGACTTCACGCTGGCGACGATGCCGGCGCGGTTCGCGGAGATCGGCGACGTCCAGGCCGGGATCGACGACGCGGTCTGCGATCTCCGCAGGTTGCTCGAGTGGGTCGAGCGGGAGGAGGCGGCCGGGGTCGGCGAGGCCCCGTACCCGCCGAACTTCCCGAAGATGCCGGGCGAGCCGAAGCGCGTCCAGCCGTCGCGCGCGAAGAAGCCGTGACGGTCGCGTGACGGCGACGTGCGGTGGCTGCCACCGTGACGTGAGCGTGAAGCGTCGCTCCCGGGGCGAGGTCGTCTGGCCTCCCTAGTAGCGTCACGGCCCGTGAACTCCTGTCACCGGTCAACGACCAGGAGGGTTCGATGAACGGATGGTCTACCGAGCGCTGGGCCGCGTCGACCGGGATCGGCTTCGCCGTGCTCCTGCTCGTCGGCGGACTCCTGCCGGGCAGCCCGGCGAAGTGGAACGCGTCGCCTGCGGAGATCGAGTCCTACCTCCAGGGCAAGCACAGGGAGCTGCTGCTCGCCGGCATCCTCTGGGGGGTCGGCTACGTGCTCATCCTCTGGTTCCTCGCGAGTTTCGCGGGGATGTTTCGCGATGCAGGGCAGGGACGCCTCGCGACGATCGTCTACGGGGCCGGGGTGGCGACGACGGTGGTCGGCGCGATCTCCGACGGTCTCGGAATGGCGCTCGCGAAGGTCACGTACAACGGCGACCCGCACACGGTCGCGACGCTCTACGGCGTTCAGACCTGGCTGACCGGGCGGATCTTCTGGACGTTGACGGCGCTCGCGCTCGCGGCATGGCTAGCCGTGCGCCGGAGCAAGGTGCTCCCGGACTGGTACGCGTGGCTCACGCTGCTCGCCGCCCTCCTCTTCGTGCTCGGCGGGATCGCGCTCCGGAACGACGGCTTCTTCTCGATGAGCGGCGGCATGAGCTTCGTCGCGTTCCTCGCAAGCATCGTCTGGATCGCGGTCTCCAGCATCCTGCTCGTGCAGCGCGCGGGGGCGTCCTCTTCCGCTGCGACGCCGGGTCCCGCCTAGCCGCTCCCGAGGAGATCCTCGACCGCGAGGTCGTCCGGCCTTCGGGCCGGGCGAACCTCGCGCCACGTGCACTGACCCGGATCCTTGTCCGGCCGGAAGCGGAGCAGCTTCGTCCCGTGGCGGAAGCGGTGCCGCTCGAGCTTGTCGTACCGGACCTCGACGACGAGCTCCGGGCGGAGCGCGACCTCCTCGAGCTCGCCGGTGCCCCAGCGGTTCGGCTCGCTGAAGCGGCGGTCGCTGCGCTCGTCGAGCAGCGGCAGCACCCGCTCGGCGATCTCAGCCTGGTTCTTCGCCCCCACCGCGGCCGAGCCGACGTAGTCGAGGTGTCCGTCGTCGGCGTAGAGGCCGAGCAGGAGCGTGGCGATCGTCGAGCGGCCGCCCTTCTTGAAGCGGACGCCCGCGACGACGCAGTCGGCCGTCCGGTGCGGCTTCACCTTGACGACGCCGTGCCGCGAGCCCGGGAGATAGGGCAGGCCGAGCCGCTTCGCGACGACGCCGTCGAAGCCCGCCGCCTGCAGCGTGCGCAGCCACTCGCGCCCCTGTTCGGCGTCCGCGGAGACCGGCGAGAGCGGTGAGCCCCTCCAGACCCGCTCCAGCTCGGCCCGCCGCCGCTCGATCGGCCGCTCGTGCACCGGCTTCCCCTTCCAGAGCAGGAGATCGAAGGCGACGAACGTCGCGGGCGTCTCCGCGGCGAGCTTGCGGACGCGGCTCGCGGCGGGATGGAGCCGGAGCTGCATGGCGTCGAAGTCGAGCGCTCCCTCGCGGGCGATCACGATCTCGCCGTCGAGCGCGGAGTGCGGCGGGAGCTCGTCGCCGAGCAGGCGCAGCTCCGGGAAGTAGCGGAGCAGCGGCCGCCCGTTCCGCGACCAGAGCGCGAGCTCGCCGCCGTCGTTCTCGAGCACGCCGCGAAAGCCGTCCCACTTCGGCTCATAGCGCCAGTCGCCGGGCTCCGGCAGCTCGCGGACGAGCTCCGCCTCCATCGGCGGGAAGGGAACGTCGGGCCCGGGAGCATCCGCCACGGCCCGAGCCTACGCAACCGGGAGCGGGAGTCCGCGTCTAACCTCGCGGGATGCGTAGGGTCGTGGTCACGGGGCTTGGCGCGGTGACGCCGATCGGCGGCGACGCGCCGTCGACGTGGCGGGCGGCGGTCGCCGGGGAGAGCGGCATCGACTTCATCCGCTCGTTCGACGCGAGCGGGTTCCCGGTGCGCGTCGCGGCGGAGATCAAGGATTTCGACCCGACGGCCGTCGCCTCCGCGAAGGACGCCCGCCGGCTCGACCGCAACGTCCTGCTCTCGCTCGGCGCGGCCCGAGAGGCGGTCGCCGACGCCCGGCTCGACGGCGCCTACCCGCCGGAGCGGGTCGGGATCCTGTTCGGCACCGCGATCGGCGGCTTCCTCGGGATCATGGAGCAGGCCGACGTGCTCCGCGAGCGCGGCCCGGACCGGGTCCTCCCGACCTTCATCCCCAACGTCCTCGTCGACACCGCGAGCGGCCAGCTGGCGATCTCGCTCGGCTTCCGCGGCCCGAACTACGCGCCCGTCTCGGCGTGCGCGACCGGGTCGACGGCCGTGGGGGAGGCGGCCGAGCTGATCAAGCGCGGCGACGCCGACGCCGTCCTCGCAGGCGGAGCCGAGGCGTGCCTCCATCCGCTGATCCTGGCGGGCTTCTGCGCGATGCGGGGGCTCGCGGCCGAAGAGGAGCACCCGCCGCGCGCCTCCCGGCCCTTCGACGCGACCCGTGCCGGCTTCGTGATGGGGGAGGGTGCGTGCGTGCTCGTGCTCGAGGAGCTCGAGGCGGCGCGGCAGCGCGGGGCGACCGTCTACGCCGAGGTTCTCGGCTACGGGATGTCGAACGACGCCCACCACCTCGCGCAGCCCGATCCGGAGTCGGTCGGCGTCGTCGAGATGATGCGCCGGGCGCTCGACCGGGCGGGAGTCGAGCCCGAGCGGGTCGGCTACGTGAACGCGCACGGCACTTCCACGCCGCTCGGCGATGCGGCCGAGACGAGGGCGATCAAGGAGGTCTTCGGCGAGCACGCCTACCGGCTCGCGGTCTCCTCCACGAAGTCCGTCACCGGCCACTGCTTCGGCGCTGCGGGCGCGATCGAGGCCATGATGTGCGTCCTCGCCGTCCACGACGGCGTCCTGCCGCCGACGATGAACTACGTCGAGCCCGATCCCGACTGCGACCTCGATTACGTGCCGAACGAGGCCCGGCGCGTACAGGTGGACGTCGCGCTCTCGAACGCGATGGGCCTGGGCGGCCACAACGGGTGCGTGCTTGTCGGTAGGGTCGAGGCGTGAGCGACGTCGAAGAGATCGAGGCCTACGCGGAGGCGCACTCGACGCCGCCGGGCGACGTGCTGCGGCGGCTGGGGGAGGAGACGGAGACGCTCCCGGACGCGCAGATGTCGGTCGGCCACGTCGAGGGCCTGTTCCTGCGCTTCCTCGTCGCCGCGCGGAAGCCGCGCCGCGTGCTCGAGATCGGTGTCTTCACCGGCTGGTCGTCGATCGCGATGGCGTCGGCGCTGCCCGAGGGCGGCTCGCTCGTCGCCTGCGACGTGAACGAGGAGACGACCGCGGTGGCGCGACGCTACGCCGAGGAGGCCGGGGTCGCCGACCGAATCGACTATCGCCTCGGTGACGCGAAGGAGACGATCGCCGAGCTCGACGGCGAGTTCGACCTCGTCTTCATCGACGCGTGGAAGGACGACTACGTCGACTACTACGAGCTCGTCCTGCCGAAGCTCGCGCCGAACGGCCTGATCCTCGCCGACAACACGCTCGCCGCGCTGCGCGGCAACGAGGGGATCGTCCGCTTCAACGAGCACGTGCTCGCGGACGAGCGCGTCGAGTGCGTGCTCGTGCCGATCCGCGACGGCGTGACGCTGATCCGCCGGCGGTAGGCGTGGCCTGGGAGGGCCCGCCGGCCCCGTACCGGATCGAGACCGAGCGGCTCGTGATCCGCTGCTACGAGCCCGCCGACGCGCCGTTGCTGAAGGAGGCGATCGACTCCAGCCTCGACCATCTGCGCCCGTTCATGCCGTGGACCGCCCACGAGCCGCAGACGCTCGAGGAGAAGACGGCCCTGCTGAGGGAGTTTCGCTCCGAGTTCGACCGCGGCGAGAACTTCATCCACGGGATCTTCGCCCGGGACGAGTCGGAGCAGCTCGGCGGCACGGGCCTCCATCCCCGCATCGGGCCGGGTGGCCTCGAGATCGGCTACTTCGTACGGGCCGACGCGACACGGCAGGGGATCGCGACGGAGTCGACGGCCGCCCTGACGCGGGTCGGCTTCGAGGTCTGCGAGGCGGACCGGATCGAGATCCGGATCGAGCCGCGCAACGCGGCGAGCTTCGGCGTCCCACGCAAGCTCGGCTTCGTGGAGGAGGCGACGCTGCGGCGCCGGCTGCCGGCCGGCGAGGGGGAGCCGCTGCGCGACGTGACGATCTTCACCATGTTCCGCGAGGACTTCGACCCGTCTATTGCCCCGGACATCCGCGCCTACGACGCGCGGGGCGAACCTGTCCTCTAGAGACATGTCTCGGTATCAGTTACCGAGACATGTCTCTTTCGGCGCGAGGCCGCTGCGGGCCGGGCCTCATCAGCCGGACCTGTCCACAAGACCCATGTCTCGGTAACAGATACCCGGACAGGTCCCGAGGAGACAGGTCACGGGCCGCGCAGGGCTTCGGGTGTGAGCTCCTCCAGGGCCCCGACTACTACATCGGCGAGCGCGAGCGCCTCCTCGTCGGGCGGATAGCTGGCGTTCGGGATCGCCACGACGCGCATGCCGGCGGCCTTCGCCGAGCGGATGCCGGCGTGCGAGTCCTCGACCGCGGCGCAGCGTGCGGCCGCGACCCCCAGCCGCCGGGCCGCCTCGAGGTAGACGTCGGGGGCCGGCTTGCCGCGCTCGACCTCCTCGGAGGAGACGGTGGCCCGGAAGCAGTCCGTGAGCAGGGCGAGCCGGAGCACCTCCTCGAAGATCTCGCGGTTGGAGGAGGACGCGAGCGCGAGCGGAACTGCCGCAGCCGTACGCCGCACCGCCTCGGCCGCACCCGGCACCAACGGCAGCTCTCGCCGGTACGCCTCGAGCATGAGCTCGACGACGTCTCGGTTGATCGCCTCCGGCTCCCCGGGGACGCCGGCCTCCACGTGCAGATACCGTGACCACTCCGGCGCGCTCATCCCCATCATCGCCCGCTGCACCTGCTCGTCGTACCGCCCGCCCCGCTCGCGTACGTACCGCTCGCGCACCCCGTCCCAGACCTCCTCGGACTGGAGGAGGACGCCGTCGAGGTCGAAGACGACCGCGTCGATCAACTCAGACGGAGTGGTAGGCGGTCTCGCGGTAGACGAGCGCGTGGTGGGACGGGCCGTGCTCGACGGAGAGGACGTCGGCGACGAAGAAGGTGTGGTCGCCGGCGTCCGCCTCGGAGCGTGTCTCGGCCTCGATCCAGCCGAGCGCTCCCTCGATCAGCGGCGCGACCGTGCCCTCCAGCGTCGGTACGCCCTGCCAGTGGACGATCGGCGGATAGCCGGCGGCGAAACGGCGCGCGATGTCCTCCTGCTCGGAGCCGAGGAGGCTGACCGCGAAGCGGCCGGCGCTCCGCAGCAGCTCGTAGCACGAGGCCTGCTTGCCGATCGAGACGCCGATCAGGGGCGGCTCGAGCGAGAGCGAGACGAGCGAGGAGACCGTGACGCCCATCCGGTCGCCCTCGACGTCGACGCTCAGGACGGAGACTCCGTGCGGCCACTGCCGCATCAGCCCGCGCAGCTCTTCTCCGGTCACCATCGCGGGAACGCTACAGACGGCGCGCGAGTTGAACGGCGGGGGTGGGATTCGAACCCACGAGCCCTTGCAGGCCAGCGGTTTTCAAGACCGCCCCGTTCGACCGCTCCGGCACCCCGCCGCGCTGGAAGTGTTACTCAGGCTGACACGCGCTCGGGCGCGCCGTAGGCCCACAGCACCTCGGGTACCTCGCCGCCGAAGTTCTCGAGGAGCGCGAGCACCGTCCGGTCGGTCGTCGCGGTTCCGTTCAGCGTGTGCACCGGCTCGGGGCTCTTCCCCGCGCGGTAGCGGATGCCGAGCCGCCGTGCCTGGAAGTCGGTCGTGTTCGAGGCGGAGGTGAGCTCGCGGTAGCGCTGCTGGAACGGGAACCAGCCCTCGATGTCGTACTTCTTCACTGCCGGTGCGCCGAGGTCGCCCGCGGCGACGTCGACGATGCGATAGGGGAGGCCGAGGCCGCCGAGGATCTCCTCCTCGATCGCGACGAGGCGCTCGTGCTCGTCGCCCGACGAGGCCGGCTCGCAGAAGACGAACAGCTCGACCTTGTTGAACTGGTGCACGCGGAACATCCCGCGCGTGTCCTTGCCGGCGGCCCCCGCCTCGCGGCGGAAGTTCGTCGAGAAGGCCGTGTAGCGGAGCGGCAGCTCGTCGCGGTCGAGGATCTCGCCCATGTGGAGCCCGGCGAGCGCCACCTCGGAGGTGCCCGTGAGGTAGAGCTCGTCCGCCTCGAGGGCGTAGATGTTCGAGCGCTCCGTCGGGAAGAACCCCGTGCCGTACATCGCCTCCTCCCGCACGAGCACCGGCGGCAGCATCGGCGTGTGCCCGTGCTTCACGGCGGTGTCGAGCGCGTAGCGGTAGAGCGCGAGCGCGAGGAGCGCCGTGTCGCCGAGGAGGTAGCCGAAGCGGGAGCCCGAGAGGCGGGCGGCACGCTCCATGTCGAAGCGGCCGACCTCGGTGTGCTCCTGCGGCTCCGCGAGTGCGGGCGGCTCCCCGACGCGCCGCACCTCGACGGCGTCCTCCTCCTCGAAGCCGTCCGGCGCGGAGTCGTCGGGAGGGTTCGGCACCTGGGCGAGCGCCGCGTCTCGCTCCGCCTCGGCCGTTGCGAGCTCCTGCTCTGCGGCCTGCAGCTCCTCCTTGATCGCACGCAGCTCCTCGAGCTGCTCCGGCGACGGCTTCCCCTGCACCTTCGTGCGGGAGCGCAGCTCGTCGACGCGGGGCACGAGGGCGCGCCAGCGCTCGTCGGCGGCGAGCCACGCGTCGAAGGCCTCGGCCGCACCCTTGCGGGCGAGGCGGCGGCGGAACCCGTCGGGGTCGTTGCGCGCGGCGCGGGCGTCGATCACGGACCTGAGTCTAGGTACGCCTCGAGCAGGGCGGCGACTCCTTCCTCCTCGACCGACGGCACCACGAGGTCGGCGCGCGCGAGCACGTCGGCGTGGGCGTTCGCGACCGCGACGCCGAAGCCGGCCCAGTCGAGCAGCTCACGGTCGTTCTCGCCGTCGCCGCAGGCCACGGTCTCCTCCGCCCGGAAGCCGAGCCGCTCGGCGACGAACGCGAGCCCACTGCCCTTCGTCACGTCGGGGTGGGCGAACTCGAGGAAGTACGGCAGCGACTTCGAGATGAAGAGCCGACCGGCGAAGCGCCGCTTCAGCGCGACTTCGAGGTCGTCGAGGGCATGAGGGTCGCCGACGGTCACGAGCTTCGTGGGATCGCGGCTCAACCAGGCGCGAAGGTCGCCGACGGCATGGATCTCGAGGTGCTGAAAGTCGGCGTACGCTCGCGCCTCGGGCGTGACCGCGGCGACGTAGAGGAGGTCGTCGAGGTAGCAGTTGAGGTGGAAGCCGGCCTCGAGCACCGCGTCGATCGCCTCGCGAGCCTGTGCGAGGGGGATGGGGACGTGCCGCAGGAACTCGCCGCTGCGGGGATCCGCCACGACGGCGCCCTGGTAGCAGACGACGGGATCGGTCAGTCCCGCCTGCTCGAGGTACGGCCGCGCGGCCCGGAACATCCGGCCCGTGACGATCACGACGTGCACGCCCGCCGCCTGCACGCGCACGAGGGCGTCACGGGTGCGGGGCCGCAGCACGGCATCGTCCGCGATCACCGTCTGGTCGAGATCGAACGCGAAGGCCGCGACGCGGGCCGGAAAGGTCGGCGGAAGCTGAAGCGTTACGGGACCGTGCCGCCGGTGGACTCGACGACGAAGGCGGCGACGTCCGCGATCTGCTGCGTCGTGAGGCTCTGCTTGAACGCGGGCATCGCCGCGCCGCCGTTCGTCACCTGGGCCGTGACCGCGCGATAGTCCGGCTTGAGCGTGTCGAGGTTCGGGCCGACGGTGCCGGTGGCCCCGGCCGCCTGGAGCGTGTGGCAGCTACCGCAGCCGGCGCTCGCGAAGACCGACTTGCCCTTCGTCGAGTCGCCCTTGAGGTGGTAGGCCGGCACGATCGGGAAGGACGGGCCCGTCGACACGGTGCCGATGACGGTCTTCGGGCTCGGCGAGACGACCCCCTCGGAGTTGCAGGCTGCGAGCACGACGGTGCCCAGCAGGGCGGCGGTGATGATGAGTGCGGCGCGACCCACCGCGCGGGACTCTAATGAACCGTCAAGACCCCGCGCATGGGAACCGGTGGGAACCCTCCGCGGAGTACCATCACGGCGATGAAGCGCAAGTCCTTTGGTCGCGACCGGGGCCTCTCTCTGCGGATGCTGCTCACGAGCGGGCTGCTCGGCCTGCTCTACGTCGGCTTCGCCGTCGTGCTCTTCAGCGCCCTCAACGTCGGGCTCGCGCCGATGCTCGTGATCGTGCTCGGGATCGCCGCCCTCCAGTACTGGACGTCGGACAAGATCGCGCTCGCGGCCTCCCGCGCGAAGATCGTCTCCCGCGAGGAGGCGCCCGAGCTGCACGCGATGGTCGAGCGGCTCTGTGCGATGGCCGACCTGCCGAAGCCGCGGATCGCGGTCGTCGACAGCGATGTCCCGAACGCGTTCGCGACCGGCCGCAACCCGAAGCACGCCGCGGTCGCCGTCACGAGCGGCCTCTGGCGGCGGCTCGAGCCGCAGGAGGTCGAGGCCGTGCTCGCGCACGAGCTCTCCCACGTCGCGAACCGCGACGTCCTGATCATGACCGTCGCGAGCTTCTTCGCGATGCTCGCCGCCATGCTCACCCGCTGGGGGATGTTCTTCGGCATGTGGGGCGGCGGCTTCGGCGGCGGCAACCGGGGCGGCGGCAACAACAACAACCAGGTCCCGGTCTGGCTGATCGTCTTCGCCGTCTCGATCGTGACCTACGCGATCAGCTTCATCCTCATCCGCACGATCTCGCGCTACCGCGAGTATGCAGCCGACCGCGGCTCCGCGCTCATCACGGGCGCCCCCGAGAACCTCATGAGTGCGCTGCAGAAGATCGCGAGCGGCATCACGCAGATCCCGCAGCGCGACCTGCGCGAGGTGCAGGGCATGAACGCGTTCTTCATCGTTCCGACGAACTGGAAGTCGGCGATGAGCGAGTGGATGATGGACCACCCGCCGATGGAGAAGCGCCTCGCGGCCCTCGCCGAGATCGCCCGCGAGATGGGCAAGACCGTCTGACTCGAAAGCTGCGCTTTCGAGTCACCTAGAGGAACTGCGCCGGCCGGAGAGCGCGGTCTCCGGCCGGCTCCGTGCGGTCAGGGCTTGTTTGGGCTGCGCTGGGTCAAGCGCCGTGCTTGTGTCGCGTGGGGGCAGGCCGCCTACCGGCGGCGTGTCCGCCCGCGACAGGTTCGGCGGCGTCGTAACCCGGGGTTACGCCGCCGCTGTCGCGCCGGGGTAGGGGTCGAACGCTTCAACCAGACCCTGCGCCGGGGGCCGGAGCGTAGGCGGAACGCCTACGCGGAGGCCGCACCGTGCTCGCGCCGGCCTCCGCCGCGCGCGAGCACACCAGGCACCCGTTCGATCCAGACAACCTCAAGACAGACTGTACGGAGCGCGCCCGAGACCACGCTCTCGGGCGCGCGCAGTTCCGCTACTCCAGCGAGCGAGACCGCAGGTCTCGCGAGCTATAGAGGTGAGTCGTAGAGCGCGAGCCACTTGCTGAGGTCGGGCTCGACCGGCAGTTCCTGCTCGAGCTTCGCCTTCAGCTCGAGCTCGCGCGCGTTGTCGCGCTCCTGCTTCGCGCCGCTCGGGACGAACGGCCACCACGTGCCGGTCTTGAAGCCGTAGATCCAGTAGACGGGACGCCCGCTCCCGTCGAAGCGGAAGGCGGCGGCCAGGAGCTGTGCGCCGAACCCGCGCGCCTCGAGCTCGGAGGCGACCGCGTGGACGGCGGTGACCTGATCCTCGAGGTCGGGGTCGCGGACGATCACCCACTCGAAGCCGAACGAGTCGGACTTGCGGTCGAGCGTCGAGCCGGCGCCGTCGGCGACGCTCTTCAGCAGTTCCCCGATGTCCCGCTCGGCCTGGTCGAACTCCCCGGCGGAGAGCGGCTTGAAGATCGCAGCCGCCGCTCCGGCGCTCTTGAGCGAACACTCGACGTCGAGGGTGACCGCGGCCGTCGAGAGCGCGAACAGTCGCTCGGCGGCCGGTTCCTTGAGCTTCTTGCGGCCGAAGAGGATGTCGCCGAATCGGCTCAGGAGTCGCCGGCTTCCTCGGCCGGCTTCGCTGCAGCCTGCTCGCCCGCCGGCCCGTCGCCGCCGTCGCCGAGCTCCTTCTGCCCCTGCCCGGAGCCGACCTCCGCCTTCAGCTTCGAGAGCTCGTCCTCGACCTGCGACGAGGAGGAGATCTGCGCGAGCTCGCGGTCGAGCTGCGTCTGGTCGCCGGCGGTGAAGTCCTCGAGCGCGCCGCTCTCGGTCAGCTCGTCGATCGCCGACGCGCGCGCCTGGAGCTCCTCGGTCTTGTCGCGCGCCCGCTGGATGGCGAGGCCGGTGTCGTCCATGTTGCGGCCGATGCCGGTGGCCGCCTCGCCGATCCGCACCTGCGCCTCGGCTGCGGAGTACTGCGCCTTGAGGACCTCCTTCTGCGAGCGGAAGGACTCGACGCGCGACTCGAGCGTGCGCTGCGAGTCGATCAGCTGCTGCTGCTGCTGCTCGAGCTGCTGCACCTGGACGTCGAGACCCTGCAGCTGCTGCTGTGCCGCGGCCTTCTTCTCGAGCGCCTGCCGGGCGAGATCCTCCCGGTTCGCCGCGACCGCCTGCCGCGCCTGCGTCTCGAGCTTGACCACGTTCTGCTCGAGCTTCTGCGTCTGCAGCTCGAGCCGCTTCTTCGCCGTCACCACGTCCGCGACGCCGCGCTTGACGTTCTGCAGCTGCGTCTGCATCTGCTCGTACGAGTAGTCGAGCGTCTCCGTCGGGTTCTCGGCCCGGTTGAGCAGGGCGGAGAGCTTCGACTTGATGATCATCGTCGCGCGTGAGAACAGGCCCGGCATCGCTCCTCCTGGTGGTCGCCGAGCAACTAGCCTAGCGCCCATGCTCGTGGCGAGGAGCACGCACCCCGGCTGGCTCAGCAACGCCTTCGCGGTGGCCGTGGAGGGCGGTCCGGCCCTGCTCGTGGACTCCGGCGCCGACCCCGCGCCGCTCGTCGAGGAGCTCGCTCGCTGGGAGGCGACGCCGGTCGCGCTCCTCCGCACACACGCGCACCACGACCACGTCGAGCACGAGGCAGAGCTCGCCGGCCGCTACTCGATTCCCATCGTCGCGGAGCCGGGCGAGTGGGACCTGGAGGGCATGCGCGTGCGCGGCCTCGCGACTCCTGGGCACTCCGAGGACAGCGTCTCCTTCGTCGTCGGTGACGAGCTCGTCGCGACAGGAGACGTTCTCTTCCGCGACTCCGTCGGGGGCGGTGACGTCGCGGCTCTCCGGCGTTCCGTCATGGATGTTCTGCTCGCGCTGCCGGACACGACGCGGGTTCTGCCGGGCCACGCCGAGGAGACGACGATCGGGCGGGAGCGCGGCGCCAATCCGTTCGTACGCGTCTGGAGCGGTGCCGAGCCCGAGGGGACGGAGCGCGTCCGCGTCGCGGGCCGCGAGGCGACGCTGCTCGTCTGGTCGCCCGACTACGACGGAAACGGGAAGGCGCTCGTGCGCTTCGACGACGGGAACGAGGCGATCGTCGGCGGCTCCCGCGTCGCGCGCGGCTGACCTGTCCCAGTCGGACCTGTCTCGGTATCTGTTACCTGGACATGTCCGAAACGGACAGTAGGTTGCGCGGCATGCGTCTCATCGTCGCCCGCTGCGAGGTCACCTACACCGGCCGCGTCTCGGCCGTCCTGCCGGAGGCCGTGCGTCTCCTGATCCTCAAGGCCGACGGCTCGGTTCTCGTTCACGACGACGCCGGCGGCTACAAGCCGCTCAACTGGATGACGGCGCCCACGTTCCTCGCGGACGAGGGTGACCGCCTCGTCGTGACGAAGTCGAAGAGCGACGACGCGCTCGAGATCCGCCTGCTCGAGGTGCTCAGCGACGTCGAGCACGACATGGGCGAGTCCGCCGCGCTCCAGAAGGACGGCGTCGAGCGCGACCTGCAGGAGGCGCTCGCCGCAGCCCCACAGGCGCTCGGCGAGCCGTTGAGGCTCGTGCGGCGCGAGTGGGGCACGGAGATCGGCCCGGTCGACCTCATGTGCCGTGACGAGGCGGACGAGTGGGTTGCCGTCGAGGTGAAGCGGGTCGGGACGATCGAGGCGGTCGAGCAGCTCACGCGCTACCTCGACTTCATCCGCCACGACCCGGCGAAGTCCGGCTGTCGCGGCATCCTCGCCGCCGAGCGCCTCAAGCCGCAGGCCGTCGCGCTCGCGGAGCAGCGTGGGATCCGGTGCGTCACGGTCGACCTCGCCGTCCTGCGCGGCGAGCGCGAGCCCGAGCTGACGCTCTTCGCCGCCTGACAGGTTCGGACCTGTCCGGGTAACTGATACCTGGACAGGTCCGCTAGGGACCTGTGGCGGCGGCGGCCGCCGCGGCAACGCCGGCGCGCACGCCACCAGGGTGCGCGTAGGCGGCCGAGCCGAGCAGGAGCATGAGGCCGTCGCGCGTGCCGGCCCGCTCGAGCTGCTCCGCTGCGTTGTCCGTCCCGACGCCGCCTCCGATCACCGCCGTCGCCGGACGCGCAGCCGCGATCTGCTCTCGCACCTCGTCGTCCGTGTCGAACGTGCGCGGCGAGAAGGAGCCCACCTGGACGTAGTCCGCGCCGAGCAGGCGCGTCAGCTCCGCGAGCACGCGCGCCGAGACGGAGACCGGGCCCCCGCGGCGCAGGAAGGCCGACCCGACGCGGTGGACGAAGATCGGCAGGCCGTACTGGCGCAACCGTGCGATCGAGCCCAGCCCGGCGAGGAACGCGTTCACCATGAGCGCCCGTGCTCCCGCCTCGACGATCGCCTCGGCGTCGACGCCGGTGACGTTCGCCGCGTAGAGGACGCGCTCCGGGAGCACCGCATTGATCGCCCGGACCCGCTCCGGCGAGGCGCGCTGCAGCTCGTCGTCCTTGACGAGGACGGCCCCGCCCGCCGCGAGCTCGCCCGCGACCGCCGCCGCCTCCTGAGGCGTCAACCCGAGCGCCGGCTTCACGATCGCGGCGATCGCGACGCCCGGCCTCGCCGGAAAGCGCGGCCCCGGCAGTCCGTCCGGCCACTCCACCTCGGCGAGCCGGCACGACTCGACGTCGCCGCGGTCGGCCCACTCGCCGGCGACGCACGCGGCGAGGAGTTGCTCGGCCGAAGTCTCCCCGTCGAGCGTGGGGAAGTCGAGCGTCACGCGGTCGCCGTCGACGTCGACGACCCGCGCCCGCACATGCTCCGGCCCGTCCGGCAGGCTCACCGACTGGAGGATCGCAAGGGTCTCTCCCCAGGCCGGCGGCCGGATTTCGTACGTCGCTCGCACCGGCGTATCGTAGGTCCACCAGACGAGGAGGAGCCATGGCTGTGAAGCTGCACCGCTGCGGGGCTCAGTTCATGAAGAACAAGAACCACCCGTGCTGGCGGGTCGAGAAGGCGCTGATCGACACGGGTGTCGAGTACGAGCGTGTGGCGGGCCCGACGCGCCGCAGCAAGCGGACGGCGCTCGTCGAGGGGAGCGGCCAGGACCGGTATCCGGCGATCCAGTTCGAGGACGGGAGCTGGTACCGCGAGGAGTCCAAGGACATGGAGCGGACGATCCGCGAGGGCCGCCTCATGGAACGGATGGAGCAGGGCGGACCGGGGGAGGGCGCGGAGGAATCCACCTAGCTACACTGAGCCGCCGCGGGGCTATAGCTCAGCTGGGAGAGCGCCTGGATCGCACCCAGGAGGTCGCCGGTTCGAGTCCGGCTAGCTCCATCGGCCGTTGCGCTTATCACAACGTTTTGCCTGCACACGGGCATGCTCCAGTGTCCGGTCGCTTCGCCGCTCGCTTGGCGGACGGAGGGTGCAGGCGGAGACCTTCTCTTCGTTGTGCCGTGCTCAGCTGTGGGAGAGGTCGGCGGCGAGCTCTGAGACGCCGCCTTCGATCTCGAATCAGTTGAGGAGGTAGGGGTTTGTGCGGGTCGCGTAGCCGTTGTTCTCGGTGAGTGCGTTCGTATAGCCGGCGGCTTTGACGGCGGCGATGACGGTTGCGTTGTACCGGCTGGACGGGTAGCAGAAGCTGTTGACTGGGATGTGGAAGGTGTGCTGCAGGAAACGGTGGGAGGCGACGAGCTGGCAGCGCATCTCGGCGGCGAAGTTCGCGCGCGAGACGTAGAGGCCCGGGTACGGCGCCGAGGCGGGCGCGATCCCGAGCTCGTGGTAGACGAGGATCGGGACGGGCCCGAGGTGCTGGTGCCAGTTCGCCTGGGGAGTGGCGTTGCGAACCTTGCGGGAGTGGGGGACGGTTGCTGTCGTCGTAGAACGCGCATGCGGGTGGGCCTGGCGTGTCGTTCTGCCGGCCGACGGGGCGCTCGACGAGTCTCCGCAGCCGCTCGGTAGCGTCGCTGCGACGCAGAGAACGGCAAGGGTCGTCGCCCAGCGCACGTCGAGAACCTAGCGAGCCCCATCGCGCTGGTCGGTTGGGAGTCGATCAGGCGGAGGGCCTTGATCGCGATCTCGGTTATCCGGAGTAGCTGTGGGTGTCTGTCTGGCGTTCGGAGAGGAGGGCGATCAGGTCGTCTCGGGCGCGGGCGACGCGAGAGCGGATCGTTCCGAGCGGGCAATCGCAGACCAGGGCGGTTTCTTCGTAGGAGAGCCCGAGAAGCTGGGTGAGGAGGAAGGCTGCTCGCCGGTCGGGATCGAGGTGCGCAAGGAGTGCGTCGACGAGGACGTCGTGGTCGGCCGCCGGGATCGTGGACGACACGTCGGCGGCGAGGCGTTCGTCGCGTCGCCGTCGGCGGTCGCGGTTGCGGAGCTCGTCCATGCAGGTGCGGCGGGCGATGGCGAGCATCCAGGTGCGGGCGGTCGCCTGTCCGCGGAAGCTGCGTAGGGCGCGGATGGCGCGCAGGATGGTCTCTTGCGCGAGATCGTCGGCAGCGCGGTGGTCGACGAGAGCGGCGCAGAGCCGCCACACCTCGGGGTAGCCGGCCTCGATGAGCTGTTCCAGCGCGGCCCGGTCGCCTGCCCGGGCGGCGTGCGCTGCGCGTGTGCGTGCATCCATCGCTCGATGATGTAACCAGAGAGGGAGCGGGCTGTGCAGGCCGCAACCTCCCGGAAGGACAGGGGAACTTATCGGCCCGCCCGTACGACTAATGGGGTGTGGATTGCGCTAGCGCTCGCGAGGCGATCTCTGCGCTTCTGGACGGTGAGCCGGCTGGGGTCGGTGGTGCGCTGCTCGAGGAACATCTGGTCGGGTGCTCCGCGTGCCGGGCGTGGCGCGACAGCGCGCACGAGCTCAACCGCCGCTCTCGTTTGTCGGCGGCGCATGAGCTGCCGCGGCCGAGTCCGCAGCTGCTGGCAGTTGCCGCCGAGGCCTGGAAGGCGAGCCGACCGCGGTTCGGGTCTGCGGTCACGCGTGTCGGGCTGGTGGCGGTCGCCGCGGCTCAGGCGGTGTTCGCACTGCCGGATCTTGTCTTCGGCAGCGACCACGGCGCTCCGGTGCATGTGGCGCACGAGACGGGGTCATTCGATGTCGCGCTAGCGGTTGGGTTTCTGGTGGCTGCTTGGCGGCCGGCTCGGGCGCAGGGGATGCGTGCGCTTGTTGGCTGCGTCGCCCTGTTGCTCGTGGGGACGGCGGTAGTCGACTTGCTTGCGGGCCGTACAACTGTGCTGGACGAGGCTCCGCACCTCTTGGCGGTGGCGGGCTGGCTGCTGCTGCGTCACCTCTCCACGCTCCTACCCTCTAGCAGCGACGACGAGGCGGGGCTGCCGGTTCTGAGGCGTGCTTGGCAGTCTTGGAGGCTCGCCTGGCACTCGACGGCCCACCGGCAATCCGTGGGTGAGGAGCTGCTCGTTGCTCCGAGCGTCGCCGGCAGCGAAGCAGCGGCACCCGACGATGTCCGCGAGCCCGAGCGGTTTGCCGAGCCGGCGACGCCGATGACAGGGGAGGGCCGTCGATGAGGAGCTGGTCGATCGCGGCCGGGCGGGTGCGCACCGGGCTGGCGAAGGTCTGATCGTGCTTCCGCTCGCCTCCGCCGCCGCCCTTCACCTGGGGGAGTTCCTGCCGCCGCTCGTCGCGTGCGTCGTGTATCTCGTCCTGTACGAGCGGCGCGTGCGGACGCTTGCGCGCCGGGGGATGCCCGTGGCGGGCTGGCGTCGTGCGGTGTTCGCGGCCGGGGCGGTGCTCGTGACCGTCGTGCAGCTGCCGCCGGTTGACGGGCTGGCCGACTCGATCCTGATGATGCACATGGCCCAGCACATCCTGATCGGCGATGTCGCTTCGCTCCTGATCGTGCTCGGCCTCACCGGGCCGGTGCTCCGGCCGCTCCTGCAGATTCGGCCCACGCGACCGCTGCGGCGGCTCTCCCACCCGATCGTCGCGCTCGTCCTTTGGACGCTCGACCTGTACATCTGGCATGTACCGCTGCTCTACCAGGCGGCGATCCGCTACGACCTGATCCACGCGCTCGAGCACGCCTGCCTGCTCTGGTTCGGCATGCTGCTCTGGCTCGCGCTCATCGGCCCGCTGCCCAAGCCGGTCTGGTTCTCGAACTGGGCCCGGCTCGGCTACGTCGTCGCAGTCCGCTTTCTCGGCGCCCTGCTCGCCAACGCGTTGATCTGGGCGCAGGAGGTCTTCTATCCCGTCTACCGGGCGAGCGACGCCGCGCGCGGCCTTAATCCGCTCTCCGACCAGAACGTCGCCGGCGCGATCATGATGCTCGAGCAGATGATCCTCACCGTCCTGCTGCTGGCGTGGCTGTTCTTCCGCTTCGCCCGCCAGGCCGAGGAACGTCAGCAGCTGCTGGACCTTGCAGCCGAGCGTGGCGTCCCGCTCAGCGAGCGCCGTGCCACCCTCGCCGCCGAGGCCGACTCGAGCGAGCTGCTACGCGAGCGGCTGCTCGCCGACGGCCCGCGCTCTGCCAACCAGGAAGCAGACTGGAGCGAGCGCTGACCTCGAAGTCAAGTCGTCGGGAGGAACCCCAGTTGCCGCGTCCCATTCGAGACAGAGAAGGGTCAGGCGGGATCTGAGCAGACTGAAGCAGATCGTCGGCCCTCTGAAGCGACGGTGGCCGGCCTGGCTCGCCGTCCTGCTCGGAGTAGCCGTGCTTGGCGGCGGCCTCGGGGCGGCGCTGGGCAGCCTCCACACTTCCGGCCAGCCGCCGAGCATCCCGACACAGCCGTTCGTCAACACGTCGGTCGATCCGGGCACGTCGATCTTCACTGTCGCTCCAGGGTTCACCTTGAAGGACCAATTCGGCCGCGAGGTCTCCCTCCGCTCCTTCCGGGGCACGGTCGTCCTCCTCTCCTTCAACGACCCCGTCTGCACCACGGTTTGCCCTCTGACGACGACGGCGATGGTCGACGCGAAGCGGATGCTGGGAGCCGCCGGCTCGCAGGTGCAGCTGCTCGGCGTCGGCGCGAACCCCGTCGACACCGCCGTGAAATGGGTGCGCGCCTACTCGCGCGTCCACCACATGCTCCACTCGTGGTACTTCCTGACCGGCTCGCTGCCACAGCTGAAGCACGTGTGGAGCGAGTACTCGATTCTCGCGCAAGTGAGTCACGGCCTGATCGACCACACGCCGGCGCTCTACGTGCTCGACCCGCAAGGCCGCGAGCGCAAGCTCTACCTCGTGCAGATGGCCTATACGAGCGTTCGGCAGCAGGCAAAAGTTCTGGCCGAGGAAGCGTCGCGTCTGCTGCCGGGGCATCCGCCGGTTCACACCAGAGTCTCTCTCGCGCCGGTGGCGATGGTTCCTCCGACGAAGGCCACTCGTCTGCCACGCGCTGACGGAGGAACGGTCGCGCTCGGCCCCGGGGCACCTCATCTCTACCTCTTCTTCGCCACCTGGGTCTCCGAGACGATGAATCTGCCGAAGCAACTCGACGCACTCGACGGCTACCAGCGGTACGCGAGGGCACACCATCTACCTCCGCTGACGGCGATCGACGAAGCCAGCGTCGAGCCGACATCCAGCGCGCTGCAGACGCTCCTGGCCGGCCTGCCACGCAAGCTCTCCTATCCGGTCGCGCTCGACCGGAGCGGAGGCGTCGCAGACGGCTACCAGGTGCAGGACCAGCCCTGGCTCGCGCTCGTCTCACGCTCCGGCAAGCTGATCTGGTCCCGCGATGTCGGCGGGGATGGCTGGCTCGGCACGCGGGCGCTTGTCGGGAAGATCCGGGCCGCCCTCGCGCGCGCGGCGAAGGCACACGCCTCAGCTCCGTAACGAACTCCTAAAGCCGCGGCTCGCCCGTCAGTCGTTTGTTCGGCCCGATTGAGCGCCTCTTGGTCCTCGTGGTTGGTCGTGAGACAATGGAGAGGAGGCGGGCCAGAGGTTCCGGCGGGTTTGAAAGCTGTCCGGTTAGGTCCATTCCCGTTGCGGCCTGTAACAACGGTTCCCCTGCAACGACTCGGCGCTCACGACTTCGTGGCCCGTCGCAGGCGCTCCGCTCATTGCGCCGCCGTTAGAGGGGGCCGCCGGCGGCGGGCGGGGCCTGCGTGGAGGGCGCGGCCGCGTTTGGAGTGCCGCGGGCGAGGTGGTCCTCGACCAGCAGCAGGTTGTCTGTGCCGGCCCGGTCGATGACGGCCAGTAGGTTGGTCATGCTCGCGACCTCTTCGCGTTGCTCGGCGAGGAACCAGCCGAGGAACTGTTCGCCTACGTAGTCCTGCTCGTCGCGGGCAGTTTGGACGAGGCTGGCGATCTGCTCGGTCACCGTCTTCTCCTGTTCGAGCGCGAGCTGCACGGGCGCGCGTTCGTCGTCGAAACTCGTCTGTGGGACGGCGACGCCGGGAATCGTGACGGACGCGTCGGCGTCGAGTAGGTACTGGACGATCATCATCGCGTGGTTTCGCTCCTCGACGGCCTGCCGGTAGAAGTGCGCCGCCAGCTGCGGCAGCGTCTGTGCGTCGTACTGGACCGCGATCGCGACGTATTGCTGCGAGGCCGCGAACTCGCTCGCGACCTGCTTGTTCAGTTCCTCGGTAAAGCGGCTCATCGCATCTCCTTCCTCGGTCGCTGGCCCGGAATCTCGGGCGCACAGGACCGCTCGCTCGTAACTCTTGCCCCGTGAATCTAGTCGGGGTCAGGTCTTGCATTCACGCATTTGCCGGAGAGTTGCGAGCGAGTGGTGGCTACTTCGGGTTCAGCCTCGAGTCGTGGTTCGTCCGTTGCGTGTTGTCTTTCCAGGTGCGCTCTATCAGCTGACCTCGCGCGGCAACAGCCGGGTCCGGGTCTTTCTGGGGACGTCGGATCGCGGGAGTTTCCTCGAGGTCTTCGCAGGGGGCGTCGACCGTCACGGCTGGCTACGGGTACACGATGCGCGAGATCGCCGGCCACCTCGGCTGTCACTGACAGGGTGAGCCGCCGGCTAAGGCGGGAAGAGAGTGCTTGAATGCAAGACCTGACCCCGGTTGAGGGCGGAATGATGACCGGTTCGGAACCCTTCGACGTCGTCTGCGGCCGGTCGGGTGGCGTGAGATCGCCGGACACCTCGGCTGTCACTTTGCGACGGTGAGCCGCCGGCTGAGGCGGGAGGAGAGTGCTTGAATGCAAGACCTGACCCCGGTTGACGGGCGACGGCCTCGCCGACGACCAGCCGAACCTCCTCGGCGTCGAGCCGCTCGGCCAGAGCCGTCGAGCCGACGAGATCGGCGAAGAGCGCCGTCACCACCTTCCGCTCCTCCCGCATCTCGGCCACGACGCCCGTATTCTCGCAAGAGGCCGGCGACGGAGCCGAAAAGCTGCCCGATCGTCTCCGGCCGGCGAGGATGGAGAAGCGCATGAAGCTCGTCGTGGGAACCGACACTGCCGACCCGCTGGTCGATCGCGTGGTGGCCCGTCTCGAGGAGGCCGGCCACGGGACCGAGGTGCTTCCGGTCGCCGCGTGGCCGAAGGTGGCCCGGACCGTCGCCGAGGCGGTCGCTGCGGGCTCGGCTGACCAGGGAGTGCTCTTCTGCTGGACCGGCACGGGCACCTCGATGGCCGCGAACAAGGTGCGCGGAGCGCGGGCGGCCCTGGCCTGGGATCCCTGGATCGCCGCAGGAGCCAGGCGCTGGAACGACGCCAACATCCTCGTCCTGAGCCTCAAGCGCACGTCGCCGGAGCAGGCGGACGAGATCGTCGACGCCTGGCTCTCCGTCGAGGCCCCCGACGCCGACGAGCTTGGCAACATCCGCGAGATCGAGGAGTGACCCGGTCTCCCGCGCCGGCACCGGTCGTAGGCGGCGGGCACTCATCTGGATTCGGCATCATCGGCCGGCAAGGACTTCCGACGACGACAAACAGGAGGCTCGATGCACGCGCACCGGATCTCGGCTGTCCTCTGTTCGAGCGATCTCGCGCAGAGCCAGACGTTCTACGAGCAACAGGTGGGGCTGACCCTGTCGGCCGAGACGATCCCGAACCATCTCGTCTTCGACTGCGGCGGCGGGACGACCCTGCTCGTCTACGGCCGGCCGGCCCCGAACGCGGCGGATCACACGCAGGTGCGGTTCTGGACGGACGACATCGAGCGGGACGTCCGCGAGCTGGAGGGCCGCGGAGTCGTCTTCGAGGACTACGACTTCCCGAACTTCAAGACGGTCGGCCACGTCGCCACAACGTCCGGAATCGGCAAGTCCGCCTGGTTCAAGGACCCCGACGGGAACACGCTCGCGGTCTTCCAGCCCGAGTAGCCGTCGAGCGGCAGCCGGCCGCGCTCCGTAGTTGTCACGGACGGCTGTCATGGTCGTTACCGATGCCCGCTGCGGTCGAGCCGCGGGATGCTCCCGGCAGACGGGGCGGTCGACTGGGGATGATGATCTTGGGCGTTCAGAGCGTCGAGGCCCGCTCGGGCCGGCGAAGCAGGCGGCGAGCCGAAACCAGGCGCGTGGCCTCGGTGCGGCACGAGCTCGTGTGCGGGTCGTGCGGGTACGGGGTCGTGGTCGCTGTCGCGCCGCCGCGCTGCCCGATGTGCTCGTCCTTCGCCTGGCAGCCGGTGGCCGCCGGCCCGCTGCGCCGCCCCGGCAGATAGCGCGCGAGCGCCGCCTCGCCCGCGTGGACGGCCCTCGGGTCCGGCACGGCGCGCGATCGCGCGGTGTTGCAGCGATGATGGACGGAATGGACGAGTCGTCGGGGCAGCACGCCGAGACTCCTCTGCTGCCGGCGGAGGTCCAGGCCTGCCTGTTCGACCTCGACGGCGTGCTCACGGAGACGGCGAGGCTGCACGTCGAGGCCTGGAAGGCGATGTTCGACGACTACCTGCGCGGGCGCGCGGCACGCACCGGCGAGCGGTTCCGTCCGTTCGACGCGGCTGCGGACTACGAGGGGTACGTCGACGGGAAGCCCCGGTACGACGGCGTGCGCTCGTTCCTCGAGTCGCGCCGGATCGAGCTCCCGGAGGGCGAGCGCGACGATCCCGCGTCGGCGGAGACCGTGGCCGGGCTCGGCAATCGCAAGAACGAGCTCCTGCTGGCGCTGCTCGAGCAGCGGGGCGTCGAGCCCTTCCCCGGCTCGGTCCGGTTCGTCGGCGCCGTCCGTCGGCGCGGCCTGCGCACCGCCGTCGTCTCGGCGAGCCGGAACTGTCAGGCCGTGCTCCGGGCCGCAGCGATCGAGGAGCTGTTCGAGGTCCGGGTCGACGGGGTCACGCTCGCCGAGGAGCAGCTGCGCGGCAAGCCGGCCCCCGACTCCTTCCTCGCCGCCGCCCGCAAGCTCGGAGTGGAGCCCGCTCACGCCGCCGTGTTCGAGGACGCTCCGGCCGGGATCGCCGCCGGCCGCGCCGGCGGTTTCGGCTTCGTGGTCGGCGTCGACCGCCGCGGCCAGGGCGGGGAGCTGCAGGCGGAGGGGGCGGACCGCGTCGTCTCGGATCTCGCGGAGCTGCTGCGGTGATCCGGCATCCGGCCTTCCCCGCGGAGCCGTGGGCGGTGCGCGAGACGCACTTCGACTCGTCGTTCCTCGCCCAGTCCGAGTCGATCTTCGCGCTGGCCAACGGACACCTCGGGCTGCGCGGCAACCTCGACGAGGGCGAGCCGCGCGGCCTCACCGGCACGTACCTGAACGGCTTCTACGAGTCGTACCCGCTCGCCTACGGGGAGCGCGGCTTCGGCTGGCCCGAGGACGGGCAGACGGTCATGCCGGTGCCGGACGGGAAGGTCATCCGGCTGCTCGTCGAGGACGAGCCCTTCGACGTCCATCGAGGCAGGCTCGAGCGCCACGAGCGCGTTCTCGACCTGCGCGCGGGCCTCCTCGGCCGGCACGTGCGGTGGCGGTCCGAGTCGGGCCGGGCGGTGGAGGTGCGAACGCAGCGGGTCGTCTCGTTCGTCGACCGCAACCTCGCGGCCATCCACTACGAGGTCGAGCCGCTCGAGGAGCCGCTCCGGATCGCGCTCCAGTCGAACCTCGTCGCCGACCGGGCCGAGCGGGGCGAGCCGCGCGATCCCCGGGCGGGACATCCGCTCCATACCGCGCTCGAGAGCCGGCTCGCGGTCGAGCACGGCCTGCGGGTCGTCCTCGCGCACGCCACCCGCCGCAGCGGCCTGGCGCTCGCCGCCGGCATGGAGCACGTCCTCGTGGCCGACGGCGACGCGGAGACGCTGACGCAGGTCGAGCCCGACCTGGGCCGGGTGACGATCTCGGTCGCCCTCGAGCCCGGCCGGCCGCTGCGGCTCGTCAAGCTGCTCGCCTACCACTGGTCCTCGGTGCAGTCCGTCGAGTGGCTGCGCGACGAGGTCGATGCGAGCCTCGAGAACGCGCTCGCCCAGGGCTTCGACGGCCTCGCCGCGAGCCAGCGCGCGTACCTCGACTCGTTCTGGGAGCGCGCCGACGTCGAGCTCGACGGCGACCCCGAGATCCAGCAGGCGCTGCGCTTCGCGCTCTTCCACGTCCTGCAGGCCTCGGCCCGGACGGAGGGGCGGGCGATCCCGGCCAAGGGACTGACCGGCCCCGGCTACGACGGCCACACCTTCTGGGACGCGGAGGCGTTCCTGCTGCCGCTGCTCACGTACCTCCTGCCGCAGGCGGCCCGTTCGCAGCTGCGCTGGCGCCACTCCACTCTCGCGCGGGCCCGCGAGCGAGCCGGCCAGCTCGACCTGCGCGGTGCCGCGTTCCCCTGGCGCACGATCGGAGGCGAGGAGTGCGCCGCCTACTGGCCGGCGGGCGCCGCCGCGTTCCACGTCACCGCTGCCGTCGCGGCCGCCGTCGAGCGGTACGTCGCGGCGAGCGGGGACGACGAGTTCGAACGGGAGACCGGGGTGGAGCTCCTCGTCGAGGCGGCCCGGCTCTGGGCGAGCCTCGGCCACACCGACGGCGCCGGCAGCTTCCGCATCGACGGCGTCACCGGGCCGGACGAGTACACGGCGCTCGTCGACAACAACGTCTACACGAACCTCATGGCCCAGCAGAGCCTGCGCGCGGCTGCGGCTGCGCTCGAGCGCCGGCCCGAGCTCGCGACGCGGCTCGAGGTCGGGCCGGAGGAGCGGGAGGCGTGGCGGCTGGCGGCGGACGCGATCTACATCCCCTACGACGAGGCGTTGGGCGTGCACCCCCAGGACCAGGACTTCACCCAGCACGAGCGCTGGGACTTCGAGCACACCCCGGCCGACCGCTACCCGCTCTTCCTCCACTACCCGTACCTGCAGCTGTACCGGAGGCAGGTCGTGAAGCAGCCGGACCTCGTGCTCGCCCTGCACCGCCGCGGCGACGCCTTCACCGCCGAGCAGAAGCAGCGGAACTTCGACTACTACGAGCCCCTCACCGTGCGCGACTCCTCGCTGTCGGCGTCGACGCTCGCGATCGTCGCGGCAGAGGTCGGCTACCTCGACCTCGCCTACGACTATCTGGCCGAGGCGGCCCTGATGGACCTCGCCGACCTCGAGGAGAACGCCGCCGACGGCATCCACATCGCCTCCCTCGCCGGGGCGGTCGACGCCGCGATCGCCGGCCTCGGAGGCTTCCGCGACCACGGCGGCGAGCTCTCCTTCGCACCCCGGCTCCCCGCCGGCCTGCAGCGGCTCGCGTTCTCGCTCACCGTCCGCGGTACGCGGCTCCGGGTCGAGGTGCTGCCGGATCAGGCCCGCTACACGATCGCGGAGGGCGAGAGCGTTTGCCTCCTCCACCACGGCGAGCGGCTCGAGGTCGCCCCCGGCGCCGGGGCCAGAGGGCCGATCGCGCCCGCGCCGCAACTCCGGCCGCCCCGGCAGCCACCCGGGCGCGAGCCCGCGCGCAGGCGGGTGAACACCTAGGCCCGGTCAGCTACGGGCGCGGATACGTCGCCCCGTCAGCTCCGAGGCGGCGACCCGCACGTACAGGCTGCGCTCTCCGCCCGTCCACGGCTCGAGCCCGGCGAGGCCCGCCAGATCGTGCGCGTCGCCAAGGGGACGGGCGCGGCCGCGGATCAGCACGCTCCAGCCTTCGGCGAGCGCGTCGTCCACGTGGTCGACCTCGAATCCGATCGGGGTGTCGCGCCGCCCGACCGCCCGTGCGACGACTCCGTCGTTCGCCGTGCGGAAGACGACCTCGCCGTCCAGCAGGCGGAAATTCACCGGCAGCGCGACGGGGCCCCTGTCGTCCGTGAACACGACCCGGCCGACGCCGCCCTGCTCCAGCAGGCGACGGCACTCCTCCGCCTCGAGCTCCTCGAGCACGGGTGAGGCGGCTGCGGGGCTGCGCCCGGGGGGACGCTCGAGCCCGCCGCCGACCAGCAGGGCCGAGGTCGTCTCCAGCGCCCCCGCGAGCCGCAGCAGCATCAGGCTCGTCGCCGAGGCGACGTTGGACTCCAGGTACTCGAGGTAGCCGGGCTCCATCCCCGCCCGCCTGGCCACCTCCTCGACCGTGAGTCCCAGCTCGAGCCTGCGCTCGCGCACGCGCCGGCCGAGATCGCCCGCGCCCTCGCCGGCCGTGGCCCGCTGCTCCTCGTCGGCGTCCATCAGTCGAGGCTGTCGTCCTCGGAGTCGCCCGTCTCCGGCACGGCGGCTCCGAGTGCGGCGAGGTTGCTGGTCAGTCGCTGCCAGGCCCTGTGCTCGAGCCGCTCGTACTCGTACGGCGCCGCCTCCCGGGTCGCCTCGAGATAGCGCAACCAGGCCCGGCGAACCTGCGGCGCCGTGGCCGTCGACTGCGGCCGATCGGGAGGCGAGACGACTCTCACCTGCTCAGCGTGGCCGTCCCGCACGGCCGCGGCATCGTCGGCCTTGCGGATCTCCGCTACGGGAATACCCCGCCCGCCGGCCCGCGAGGACGGCCCCGCCGGCGGGGCCGGTTCCGGCGTCGCGGCTCCCGGCGGCCGGATGCGCGTGCCGGGCCCCGGCTAGTCCGCGCTGGCGACGCGGCCCTCGCCCGGCCGGATCGACGTCCCCTCGCCGGGATAGAGGATGCTCTCGCGACCGTCCTCCCAGCGGACGAGGTAGTGCGGGCGCTCCTCCTCTCCCAGCACGGCGACGATCTCGCCGCTCCGGCCCGTGTCGCCCACGTGGCGACCGCTGACCTGCACGATGTCTCCGGGCTGGACGTATCGGGTATGGACTGCTGCTGCCATCGTCAGCCTCCTGCTCGACCCGCCGCCATCGTCCCGCGAGGCGCCGCGGGAGTCAATCGGTGAATGCACCGATTGCAGGCCGGACAGCGTGCAGGCCCGGCGCGGGGGCCGGGCCTGCCGAGGCTCGGGAACTGCCGCTCAGTTGGCGGATCCGCGCGGAGGCCCGCCGCCGCCTCCGCAGCGGCCGTGGCCCTGCACGACGTTGAACGAGCCGTCGAGGTGGATCTCGACCGTGCTGCCGTCCGACTTCGTCACCGTGACCTCGTAGCCCTTGCCGCCGTAGTCGGTCGTCACGGCACCGGCCGTGCCGCCGCCGGCGGCCTGCACGGCTGCGGCCTCCGCCTTCGTGGCCGCGTCGCCCGTCACCGCCTTCTCGGCTTGCTCGTGGGCGGCCGTTCCGGGCCTCGGCATGTTCATCGGCGGAGGCCTGTGCCCGCGGGGCGACTGCGTAGTCGTGGTCGTCGTCCCGCTGTTCGAGGTGGCCGCGCCGGCGATTGCGGCGCCGCCCACGGCTGCGCCCGCCAGGGCCGCCGTTGTGAGCGCTATCTGCATCACCTTGCCGCGCATCCCTTGCTCCTTTCGATCGGCCGGGAGTTCCCCGGGCTCACGAGCAAGGGTGCGGCCGCCGCGTTGGAAGCCCCTTCGACGCCACTGGGAATCCACTGAGACAGCGATCTCACAGCCGAATCACAGTCGCCCCGGCACACTTCACAGGAGATTCACAGGGAACCGCGTCAGGGTTGGGTCCGTGCAGGAGACGAACGGGAACGGGAGCGGGAGCGGGGGCGGCAGGATCCTCGTCGTCGACGACGAGCCGTCGATCGTCGACGCCGTCGCGACCGCGCTCCGCTACGAAGGGTTCGAGGTGCACGAGGCCGGCACCGGGCGGGCCGCGCTCGCCGCCGTCGCCGAGATCGAGCCCGACCTCGTGGTACTCGACTGGATGCTCCCCGACCTGGAGGGCGTGGAGGTCGGCCGGCGCCTGCGCGAGCAGGGCTTCAAGACCGCGATCCTCTTCCTCACGGCGAAGGACGAGGTCGAGCACAAGGTCGAGGCGCTGCGGGCCGGCGGCGACGACTACGTGACGAAGCCGTTCAGCCTCGCCGAGGTGGTCGCCCGGGTGCAGGCCATCCTGCGGCGCACGGGGGGCGACCTGCCCGGGGACGTGCTCCGCTTCGCCGACCTGACGCTCGACGAGGCGCGGCACGAGGTGCACCGTGGCGGGACGCGGGTCGACCTGACCGCGACCGAGTTCGCGCTGCTCCGCTACCTCCTGCTCAACCCGCGCCGCGTCCTCTCGAAGGGCCAGATCCTGCAGAACGTCTGGCGTTACGACTTCGGTGGCAACTCGAACGTCGTCGAGACGTACGTGAGCTACCTGCGCAAGAAGCTCGACGCGCTCGGGCCGCCGCTGATCCGGACGGTTAGGCAGGCGGGCTACATGCTCGACGCCGAGGGCTAGGCGTGATCCACCGGCTCTCGTTGCGGACGCGGCTCGTGCTGGGTGTGTTCGTTCTCGCTGCCGCGGGTCTCGTCGCCGCCGACGCGGTCACCTACACGATGCTGCGCTCCTCCCTGCTCGGCCGCGTCGACGCGACGCTCGAGGCGGGCCACAGGCAGGTCGAGCAGCTCCTGGTCCAGCAGGCGACGGGCGGTGGCCCGGGTGGCAGCCCGCCTGCGGAGGGGATCGACTGGGCCGAGCTCCGGACCCTCAACGGCAACGTCCGGATCGAGGGGCCCCTCGTGCGGGGTCTCGGGTCGCTGCCGAAGCTACCGGCCCACATCGCCGTCCCCAGCACCCCGGACAGCACCGGCAGCTTCAAGGGCGAGCCGGTTGCCTACTCGACCGTGCCGTCGAGGGACGGGTCGACGAGCTACCGGCTACGGATCTCGCTCGATCCGCAGTCGAACCTGCTGCTGATCGTGGCGAGCTCGCTGAAGGAGGTCTACGGCACGCTGCACCGGTTGTTCCTGATCGAGCTGCTCGTGACCTCCGCGGTTCTCGCCGGCATCGCCGGACTCGGCTTCTGGATGGTGCGGCTCGGGCTGCGTCCACTGCGGCGGATCGAGCAGACCGCGGTCGCCATCACGGCGGGCGACCTGTCCCGCCGCGTCGAGCACTCCGACCCGCGGACGGAGGTGGGCCGGGTCGGCAGCGCCCTCAACACGATGCTCGACCACATCGAGGCGTCGGACCGGCGCCTGCGCCGCTTCGTCGCCGACGCGTCGCACGAGCTGCGCACGCCGCTCACGGCCGTGCGCGCGTACGCCGAGCTGTTCGGCCGGGGGGCCGCGGTGCGACCGCAGGATCTCGAGCGCTCGATGAGCGGGATCACGCGTGAGGCCGAGAGGATGAGCCTCCTCGTCGACGACCTCCTGCTCCTCGCCCGCCTCGACGAGGGGCGTCCGCTCGCGAAGAAGTCCGTGGATCTGACGGAGCTCGTCGGCGAGGCGGTGGACGCGGCCAGGGTCGTCGAGCCGGACCGTCCGATCGAGGCGTCGGTCGAGCCGGTGACCGTGGAGGGCGACCGCGACCGGCTGCGCCAGGTCCTGGACAATCTCTTCGCCAATGCACGGACGCACACGCCGGCGGGGACGCCCGTGGCGGTCGAGCTCCACCGGGTCGACGGGACGGCGAGGCTGAGCGTCGCCGACCGGGGGCCGGGCTTGACCGAGGAGCAGGCCGCCCGCGTCTTCGAGCGCTTCTACCGCGTCGACAGCTCACGCGCCCGCGCCAGCGGCGGCGTGGGGCTCGGCCTGTCCATCGTCGCCGCAGTGACCGAGGCGCACGGGGGGACCGCCGAGACGCTGGCGACCCCCGGCGGCGGAGCGACCTTCGTCATCACGCTGCCGCTCGCCGTCCAGTCCGAGCCCGCCCCGGAGACGGCCGCCTGACGGAAGCGAGACGCGGCGCCCGGCGCAGTCAGGCGAGAACGTCGCGGATCGCGGCCAGCGGCTCGGGCCGGACGCGGAAGTACGCCCAGCTGCCACGCTGCTCCCGCTCGACCAGCTCCGCCGCGAGCAGGACCTTGAGGTGGTGGCTCACCGTGGGTTGGGAGAGCCCGAGCGGGGTGGTGAGGTGACAGACGCACGCCTCGCCGCCCGGTTGGGCCTGGATCAGGCTGAGCAGGCGGAGGCGGGACGGCTCGGCGAGCACCTTGAGCAGCCCGGCGAGGCGCTGCGCATCGACCTCGCCGATCTCGTCCTCGAGCAGCGGCCCGCAGGTGGCGGCGACGGTGGCGGGTCCCTTCATGCTCCAAGGATATTGACAGCGGTCGATGTCTCTGGCAATGATCCCGTCGGGTGGAGCCCGAGGTTCTCTTCGTCTGTGTCCACAACGCCGGCCGCAGCCAGATGGCGGCCGGGCTCGTGGCGCTGCGCTCCGGGGGTCGCGTCCACGTGCGCTCCGCGGGCTCCGCTCCGGCCGATCGGATCAACCCCGCCGTGGTGGAGGCGATGGCCGAGGTCGGGGTCGACATGGCCCAGGAGTTCCCCAAGCCGCTCACGGACGAGGCCGTGCGCGCGGCGGACGTCGTGATCACGATGGGCTGCGGGGACGCCTGCCCCGTCTACCCGGGCAAGCGGTACGAGGACTGGGAGCTGGACGACCCGGCCGGCCTGGAGCTCGACGCGGTCCGCCGCATCCGGGACGAGATCGACGCGCGCGTGCAGCGGCTCGTCGCCGAGCTCCTGCCGGATGACTGACGGGGCGGCGCTCGCGCGCGCACTCGTGGCGGAGGCGGTCGGCACCTTCGCGCTCGTCTTCGCCGGCTGCGGCGCGATCGTCGTCGACGCGCAGACCGGAGCTCTCGGCCACCTCGGAGTCGCCCTCAGCTTCGGCCTCGTGATCATGGTGATGATCTACGCGGTCGGGCACATCTCGGGCGCCCACTTCAACCCCGCCGTGACGCTCGCCTTCTCGCTCACGCGCCACTTTCCCCGGGCCCGCGCCGCGGCCTACTGGGCCGCCCAGCTGCTCGGAGCGCTCGTTGCAGCCGCGCTCCTCCGCGGCTCGCTGGGGGTACACGCCCACGACGGAGCGACGCTGCCCGCCGGCTCGCAGGGGCAGGCCTTCCTCTGGGAGCTCGTCCTGACCTTCTTCCTGATGTTCGTGATCATGGCCGTCGCCACCGACTCGCGGGCGGTCGGCGAGGCGGCGGCGATCGCGATCGGCGGAACGGTCGGCCTGGACGCGCTCTTCGGTGGGCCGATCACGGGAGCCTCGATGAACCCGGCCCGCTCGTTCGGCCCGGCCCTCGTCTCCGGCGATCTGCACGCCCTCTGGCTCTACATCGTCGCTCCGGCACTCGGGGCGGCGCTCGCCGGGTTCACATACCAGTTCCTGCGCGGCGAGAGGACGCTCGAGACCTAGCCCGAAGTGGAGGGTCGGCCGCGACCCGGGAATCGGCGCCGTCACCGGCCGCATCACTAGCATGCGCAGCAAGCAAGCGACCGAGGATCCTCTGTGACGATCACCAACCGGCCAGAAGGCGATCTCGCTGCCCACGGCCTGCGCGTCGGTGGGCGCGTTCTCCGCAACCCGACCACCTCGCAGCTCTACACCGCCGCGCTCGAGCGCGGCGAGGCGGTGCTCGCCGAGGACGGGCCGCTCGCCGTCGACACCGGCCGCTTCACCGGCCGCTCGCCGAAGGACAAGTTCGTCGTGCGCGAGCCGGGCTCCGCGGATCGGATCTGGTGGGGCGACGTCAACGGCGAGATCTCGGAGGAGCATTTCGACGGGTTGCGCGCGAAGCTCGCGGCGCACCTCGAGCAGGGAGACGTCTACGTCGTGGACGCCTTCTGCGGCGCCGACCCGAAGCACCGGCTCGCGGTGCGCGTCCTCACCGCGCATCCGTACCACGCCCTCTTCTCGCGCACGATGTTCATCGAGCCGACCGCCGCCGAGCTCGCGGCGTTCGAGCCCGACGCCCTCGTCCTCCACGAGCCCCAGGTCGAGGCCGACCCCGACCGGGACGGCACGCGCTCCGGCGTCTTCGTCTGCCTCCATCCGAGCCGCGGCGAGATCCTGATCGGCGGCACCTTCTACGGCGGCGAGATCAAGAAGTCGGTCTTCACGCTCATGAACGACCGGCTGCCGCTCGACGGCGTGATGCCGATGCACTGCTCGGCGAACGTCTCCCAGGACGGGCAGGACGTCGCGGTCTTCTTCGGCCTCTCGGGCACCGGGAAGACGACGCTGTCCGCCGACCCCTCACGCCTCCTGATCGGCGACGACGAGCACGGCTGGGGCGACGACGGCGTCTTCAACTTCGAGGGAGGCTGCTACGCGAAGACGATCCGGCTCTCGGCGGAGGCCGAGCCCGAGATCTGGAAGGCGGCGCACAGCTTCGGCACGGTGCTCGAGAACGTCGTCGTGGACGAACGCGGCGTGCTCGACCTCGACGACGACGTGAAGACGGAGAACACCCGCGCCGCCTACCGGCTCGACCAGATCGCGAACGCGCTGCCCGAGAAGCGGGCGGGCCATCCGCGCTCGGTGATCTTCCTCGCCGCCGACGCCTTCGGGATCCTGCCGCCGATCGCACGGCTCAGCCGCGAGCAGGCCCTCTTCTACTTCCTCTCCGGCTACACGTCGAAGCTCGCCGGCACCGAGCTCGGCGTGACCGAGCCGCAGCCGACGTTCTCGACGTGCTTCGGCGCCCCGTTCCTGCCGCAGCCGCCGACCGTGTACGCGGACCTGCTCGGCGCGAAGCTCGAGCAGCACGGCGCGACCGTGTGGCTGATCAACACCGGCTGGACCGGCGGGCCGTTCGGGGAGGGGCACCGGATGCCGATCCAGGCGACCCGCGCGCTCCTCGGCGCGGTGCTCTCGGGGACGCTCGAGCAGGTCGAGTTCCGGGAGGATCCGGTCTTCGGCTTCGACGTGCCGGTGACGGCGCCCGGCGTCGACGGCTCGCTGCTCGACCCCCGCTCGACGTGGGCCGATCCGAAGGCGTACGACCGCAAGGCCCGCGACCTCGCGCGGATGTTCGTCGACAACTTCACGCGGAAGCACGCGGAGGCGCGGCCGGAGGTCAGCGGGGCCGCGCCGAAGCCCTAGCGGCGGTCGCGGCGGCCGGCAGCCGGGCCGCGAGCACGAACAGCAGCGTGAAGGCGAGAGCGACCCCGAGGAAGACGGCTTCCCGGCCCGGGTGCGTGTGTCCGAGGACGGCCGCGCGCACCGCGACGCCGGCCGTGATGCCGCCGAGCCAGGTCGCCGCGAGGCGCAGCCGCGTCGGTTGCGTGTAGAGGCGGGCGAGGAGCGCGGCTGCGAACCAGCCGCCGAGCAGCGGCAGCGCATCCCGCGCGAGGCCGCGGCCCGAGACGCCGCCGTCGTGCGCGAGCAGGCCGACGACCGCGAAGAGGACGATGGCCGCGGCGTCCGCCGCGGCTGCGAGGCGTGCGGGCGGGAAGAGGCGCATGGCGCCGTTGTAGCTGCTCAGGGGCAGCTGTCATACTCGTGACATGAGCCTCGAGCGGAAGCTCGTCGCGGGGGTGGTGGTGCTGCTCCTGGCGGGGGGTGCAGCCGGCGCCGGGCTCGCTGCGAGCGGCCGGGGCGGGCCTGCGCGGCAGACGCGCCACGCGCCGCCCTTCCGGGTGACGCACGCCGGCTTCGTGCGCGCGTCGGCATGGTTCCTCGGCCTCGACGTGGCCACGCTGCGCCACGAGGTGAAGAGCGGTCGAACGATCGCGGACGTCGCCGACGCGACGGCCGGGAAGTCCGCGCGCGGGCTCACCGCCTACCTCGTCCGCGCTGCGAGCTCCCGGCTCCAGCTCGTCGCCGACCGGCCGTTCTCGCCGGCCCAGGAGCGGGTGCTCCGCGCCTGGCTGCGGCGCCGGATCACCGGCTTCCTGAAGGACACCTGCCCGCTGAACCTCTCCGGTCTCCGCAGGCGCATGGCCGGCTGCCCCGGCATGTCCATCTGACGCCGGCCGGTCAGCGGAGCGACCTTTTCGCGTGCGCCTCCCGCGCCCGCAGCTTCCACCGCCGCACCTCCTCCTTGCGCAGCCGCGCGTCGTGGCGGACGGCGATCGAGTGCAGCTCCCGTTGCAGCCTGTGCCAGCTGCGCAGCCGCTCGTGCGGCAGCTCGCCCGACTCGACGGCGGCGAGGACGGCGCAGTCCGGCTCGTGCTCGTGCGTGCAGTCGCCGAAGCGGCAGTCGGCCGCGAGCTCCTCGACGTCCGCGAACGTCGCCTCGAGACCGGCCGTGCCGGTGTCCCAGAGCTGGAGCTCGCGCAGCCCCGGCGTGTCGATCACGAGCCCGCCGCCCGGCAGGACGAGCAGCTGCCGGTGGGACGTCGTGTGGCGGCCCTCGTCGTCGTCGGCGCGCGTCTCGCGCGTCGCCATGACCTCCTCGCCCACCGGGACGCCGTAGGCGTACCGGGGTCTTCCGCCGGGCGTCGCCGGCTTCGCCGGCGACGCTGCCAGCCACATCCAATGGTTGACGAGCGTCGACTTGCCGACGCCGGAGGAGCCGAGCAGCACGGCGGTCGTGCCGGGCAGGATCCGGGCCCGCAAGGCGTCGCAGCCCTGTCCCGTCAGGGCCGACACGACGTGAACCGGGACGCCGGGCGCGACGGCTTCGACCTCGGCCGCGAGCGGCCACGGGTCGTCCAGGCGGTCGGCTTTCGTCAGCACGATCTCGGGCGAGGCGCCGCTGTCCCAGATCGTGACGAGATAGCGCTCGAGTCGCCGCGGATCGAGATCCGGGCCGAGGGACGAGACCACGAACGCGATGTCGACGTTGACGGCGAGGACGTGCCCGCTCGTCCGCCGCTGCTGGTCGGAGGCAGTGTTGCGGACGATGGCGCTGCGGCGTGGGAGGACCGTGCGGATCACGCCGCTCTCGACGCCGACCCAGTCGCCGACGGCGATGTCGAGGCCGTCGTGGACGAAACGTCCGGGCAGGCGGGAGCGGACGGCCTCGGTGGCCGTCCAGACGTCGAACGCGCCGCGGTGGGCGGCGGCGACGCGGCCCGGCTCGAGGCCGGGCTCCAGTTGTTCGGCGAGCTCGTCGGTCCAGCCGAGCTCACGCAAGTCGAACTGAGGCAACGCAAAGCTCCTTCGCGAGAGATGGGACGCCGCACGCGTCCCGTGGGAGGAGCGCCCGGCGCTAGCTGAGGTCAGCCGAGGAGGCGGCAGGCACAGGCTTCATTGCTCAGAACCTCCTCTCGCCGGGGACGGACATCGGGCAGAGTACGGCGGTCGTGCGCGAACGTCAACTCACGCCGAGCCTGATCCAGCTCACGCGGCTGCGCTTCGTCAACGCCTATCTCGTGCGCGAGGAGGACGGCTTCACGCTCGTCGACACGACGCTGGCGCGCGGAGCGGAGGCGCTCGTCCAGGCCGCCGAGCGGGCCGGCGGGCCGATCCGGCGAATCGCGCTCACGCACGGCCACGGCGACCACGTCGGCTCGCTCGACGCGCTGCGCGAGCGGCTCGGCGACGAGGTCGAGATCTCGATGCCGGAGCTCGACGCGCGCATCCACGCGGGGGAGAAGGTCGTGGAGGGCAAGCTGCCGGGCGGGTGGCCGAGCGTGCGGACGACACCCGACGTACGGCTCCAGGCCGGCGACCGCGTGGGCAGCCTCGAGGTCGTCGCGGCGCCCGGCCACACGCCGGGGCACGTCGCGTTTCTCGACACGCGCGACCGGGCGCTCCTCGCCGGCGACGTCTTCACGACGATCGGCGGCGCCGCCGTCGCGAGCTACTTCACGTTTCCCTTCCCGCTCGCCGCGACCGCCACCTGGGACAAGCCGCTGAACCTCGAGTCGGCGCGCGCCCTGCGGGCGCTCGAGCCGACGCTGCTCGCCGTCGGCCACGGCGCCGCCGTCGCGAGCCCGCTCGCGGCCATGGATCGCGCGATCGCGAGGGCTGCGAAGGCCCTGTCGACGTAAGGAGCAGTGTGTCACCAGCGAGGTCCGGCGTGCGGGCCCGGAGGCTCGTTCACTGCTCGACCAGCGGTCGCATGTGCGGCGTTCGCGGCGCGGGATCCCTGTCCTGGGAGGCCGGCACCCGCACGGCGTACAAGGCGCGTTTGCCATGGCAGCGCGCGTACGCCTCGGCTTCCGTGAGTGCCCGTTCCCTGCGTCGGCTGCGCATCGCCAGGACCAGTGTCGGACCACTGTCCACCGTTCGCCGAGCGGATGCAACCCGGTGTGGAATCGGTGGAAGGTGTGGACAACTTCCGGAGCCGCCTCGTTGCGCGAGCGGACGGAGGCTGCTCAGGTACGGTCGCGCGCCGTGGCGGACGAGCGGGTCGAGCGCGCGCGAACGGCCGCCGTCCAAGGCGCCTACCGACGCTCGACCGAGCGCGTGAATGCAAGCGACTTCCCGTGGGTCACGTGCTGGTATCTGCCCGGCGGCGAGTTCTTCGGCTGTCCACTCGAGGACTCCGCGGAAGGAACGACCGCCTTCGACGAGTTCCCACAGTTGCGCGACGGTCGCCAGGTCCGCGGCATCCGCTTGCGTTGCTCGGGCGGCAGTGTCGTTCACGCCTCCGCCGACACCGAACCGGGATCGCCTGAGCGGCCCCCAGGCGCCCGACCCTTCCCTCGCATCCGCTCGCTAGGCTCACGTCCTCGTGAGCGAACGCGAGGTGATGACCTGGAGCGACCTCGGTGACGGTGCCCGCTCGCTGGCCGAGGCCGCTGCCGCCGACGGGTTCGTCCCGGACATCATCCTCGGCATCGCCCGGGGCGGGCTGCTCGTCGCCGGCGCGGTCGGCTACGCCCTCGGGATCAAGAACACGTTCACGATGAACGTCGAGTTCTACACCGGCGTCGACGAGCGCCTCGACGTGCCGATGATCCTGCCGCCGGTCCCCGATCTGGTCGACTTCGCCGAGCAGCGCGTGCTGATCACCGACGACGTGGCCGACACCGGCGCGACGCTGCGGCTCGTCCAGGAGTTCTGCGAGGGGAAGGTGGCGGAGGTCCGGTGCGCCGTGCTCTACGAGAAGCCGCGCTCGGTGGTCAAGTGCGATTACGTGTGGCGGCGCACCGAACGCTGGATCACGTTTCCCTGGAGCGCCGGGGAACCGGTGCTCCAGAGCCTGCCCTCCGAAGCCTGACGCGCGGGGCTCCCGGCCGCGAGGAGCGGGGAGCGCCACCGTCCGGGCTCCCGGGCCACCTCGACCCGGCCGGCGGCGGCTTCGTACCGCCTCTCGTCGCCTGCGCCGGGTCCGCGAGGACACCCTGATGGGATCACGTCCTCGGGATCCCCGCACGGTGTAGCGTCGGCGCATGTCTGATCTCGGTGGCGACCTCGACCTCCTTGCGTCCGAGACAGGGTTCTCGGGTGTCGTCCGAGTCGACCGAGACGGCGAGGTCGATCTGGCGAGGGCATACGGCTTCGCGCACCGCGGCTTCGAGATCCCGAACGGGCCCGACACGCGCTTCGGGCTCGCGAGCGGAGCCAAGGGCTTCACGGCGCTCGCCGTCGTGAGCTTGATCGAGGGCGGCGTGCTCGAGTTGGCGACGACGGCTCGTTCCGTCCTCGGGGGCGACCTGCCGTTGATCGACGACCGCGTGACGGTCGAGCAGCTCCTTGCACACCGGTCGGGCATCGGCGACTACGTCGACGAGGACGACGACTCGAAGCTCGAGGATTACCTGATGCCGGTTCCGGTGCACGAGCTGGCGGCCACCGAGGACTACCTCGCCGTGCTCGACGGCCATGCGAGCAAGTTTGCGCCGGGTGAGCGCTTCGCCTACTGCAACGGCGGCTTCGTCGTGCTCGCGCTCATCGCCGAGCGGGCGAGCGGCGTCCCTTTCCACGAGCTGGTCGCGCAGCGCGTCTGCCGGCCGGGCTGACCGACACGGAGTTCCTACGTTCCGACGCGCTTCCCGGCCGCACCGCCACGGGCTACGTCGAGATCGACGGCGAGTGGAGGACGAATGTCTTCCACCTCCCCGTGCGCGGCAGCGGGGACGGCGGAATCTACTCGACCGCAGCCGACATCGGCTCGCTCTGGCAGGCGCTCTTCGCCGGACGGATCGTCTCCGGGGAATGGGTCGCGGAGATGGTGTGCCCTCGCAGCGACGCGCCGGCACATGCGAAGCGCTACGGGCTCGGCTTCTGGCTTCACGCGTCGAGCGACGCCGTCATCCTGGAAGGATGCGACGTCGGCGTGTCGTTCCGCTCCCGCCACGACCCGCGCACGCAGCTGACCATCACCGTGATCTCGAACACGGCTGCGGGTGCCTGGCCGATCACCCGGTATCTCGAGAATGCAGCTTCAAGCTGAGTGAAGCTCGCCTGAGTGTTCGCGATTGTCCCGTGAGGCGGGCGAACGCGGCCCCACACCGCGGGCGGCTCCGCTGCTCACGGGATGAGCGGCTCGGGGTCGAGAATCTCGTAGAAGCCGGGGCCGTGTTGTTTGGCCCGGTACATGGCGGTGTCGGCGTGGTGGAGGAGTTGGTCGACGGTG
>CAZRTE010000005.1:0-6897 GCA_964602945.1 uncultured Gaiellales bacterium | reverse complement strand
GTGGCGATCCCGAGTGAGCCGCTGATCTGGTGGGAGCCGTGGGGGAGCGGGATGGGGGTGTCGAGTGCGTCCATGATCCGTTCGGCGAGCGCCTCGAGTGCGTCGTCGGTGTCGATGCCCTCGGCGAGGATCGCGAACTCGTCGCCGCCGAAGCGGGCCACGGTGTCCGAGGGGCGGAGTGCCGCCTGCAGGATGCGTGCGAGGCTGCGTAGGAGCTCGTCGCCGGTCTCGTGTCCGTGGGTGTCGTTGACGGCTTTGAACCCGTCGAGGTCGAGCATCATGACGACGGTGCGGCTGTGATCTCGGCGGGCGCGGGCGAGCGCCTGGTCGAGCCGGTCGAGGAACAGGAGCCGGTTCGGCAGCTGGGTGAGCGCGTCGTGGAAGGCCTGGTAGGTGAGCTGGTCCTGGAGGCGCTGGTGTTCGGTGCGGTCGCGGAGGATCGCTTCCAGTCCGGTCGGTTTCCCGTCTGCGTCGAGCACGTACCGGCCGTTGGCCTCCACGAACAGGCGGCTGCCGTCCTTGGCTATGACATACAGCTCGACGTCTTCCTCCTGTCGCGCAAACGCTTCCTGTGCGCGTTCGAGATCCTCAGGTGCGATCAGCTCGAAGTGGTTCGAGCCCACGAGTTCCTGGCGGCTGTAGCCAAACATGCGCTCGCAGGCGGTGTTGGCCGAGGTGACGCGTCCGGAGATGTCGGTCGTCATGATGGCGTCTGATGCGTGCTCGAACAGATCGCGGTAGCGCTGCTCGCTCGCCTGGAGCGTCTTCTCGGCTTGCCGCTGCTCGGTCACGTCGCGCAGCGAGACGACGATCCCGGCGATATCGGGCTCGTCGAAGAGGTTGGTGGCGGTGGACTCGAAGCAGTGCCAGGCCCCGTCGGCTGCACGCATCCGGTAGTCGACCGACCCCGTCGCGCCCGGCCGCTCCATCACCGGCCCGATCGTCGCGAGCAGCGCCGGCAGGTCGGACGGGTGCGTCAGCGGCAGGATGTCCGTGCCGACGAGTGACTCCGGCGGATAGCCCAACACCCGCTCGAACGCCTTGTTCGCCCAGCTCACCGTCCGCTCGGCATCGACGATCATCAACAGGTCGGACGACTGCTCCGCGATCGCCCGGAACCACGCTGCAGCCCCCTCGCCTGCGCGGGCCGTGTCAGCCGGTGTGTGGATCACGGGCCCCACATCCAGCACGTGGAACGCGCACACCCGGGCCGGCCCGGCCCCGAAGCAGTCATAGACGCCATACCGATACATCGGCGATCCCGCATCGCCACGTGAATCGGTGCTGAGCGAATCTCCCTCGCACGGTCGAACGGTAGGGCGCGAGGCTCGGCGAGCGATGTCTCGCCTGAGCGGCAGCCGTCGCGCTACGAGCTCTGCCGCGGGTCGCCCTCGACGATCCCGTGCGGCTCGCCGTACTCGGCGAGGAGGTCGAGGAACGGGGCGGCGTCGAACGCCTCCGGGCCGAGGACGCCGGTTCCCTCCCAGGTGCCCGCCGCGAGCAGCTCGAGCGCGATCACGGGGTTGAGGGCGGTCTGCAGGACGACGGCCTGGTGGCCGTACTCGCGCATCGTGTGCTCGTTGTCGGCCACGTGGTAGAGGTAGACGGCGCCGTCGCTTCCGTCCTTCCGCTTCCCGGTGACGAGCGTGCCCGCGCAGGTCTTGCCGCGCATCTTGTCGCCGAGCGTTGCCGGGTCGGGCAGGACGGCGGCGACGAGATCCCGCGGCGCCACCTCCACGCCGCCGACACGCACGGGCTCCTTCGAGTCGAGACCGAGCTGGTGGAGCGTCTGGAGCACACCGATGAACTCGGAGCCGAGTCCGTACTTGAAGGTCACGCGGCGGCAGTCGACCGCGCGGGGTACGAGCACGACCTCCTCGTGCTCGACGTTCACGCACTCGATCACGCCGATGCCCTCGGGGAACTCGAACAGCTCGGGCTCCGAGAACGGCTCGGTCGTGAAGAAGCCGCGGTCCCGCTCCCAGACGAGCGGCGGGTTGAGGCACTCCTCGATCGTCGTCCAGATGGAGAAGGTGGGGGCGAAGTCGTAGCCCTCGACCACGAGGTCGGCGCCGTCGCGCACCGCCACCTCGTCGATCTCGGCGAAGAGATGGTCGGCGGCGTAGCGGGCGAAGACGTCGGCCAGCCCCGGCTCGACGCCGATCCCGGAGAGCGCGAGGAGGCCGCGCTCCTGCCACCGCTCGTGCGCCTCGAGCTGCTCCTGCCCGAGCTGGACGCCGGGCGCCGAGAGCGTCATCGCCATGTCGAGGTAGGTCACGCCTGCCTCGAGCGCGGCCTCGAGGAGCTGCGGGTTGAAGCGCGGATCCGTCGCGTTGAGGATCGTGTCCGACTCCGTCTCGCGGAGGAGGCGGACGAGCGCGTCGCGGTCCGACGCGTCGACCTGCGCGGCGGCGAAGCGGTCGTCGCCCTCGCGCTCCACGAGGGCGGCAGGGCGGGCCGTGTCGAGGTCGGCGAACGTGATCCGCTCGAAGAAGTCGCGCCGCTTCGCGACCGACGCGACGGCTGCGCCCACTCCTCCCGTTCCGACGACGAGTAGTCTCACTCGGCCTGCGATTCAAGCACAGACCGCTGTCGCTTCGCGCACCCAGCGGTGCTTTCGAACAACGGAGTGCGCAGCAGAGTGCTAGGTTCTCCTCGCATTGCGTGGGGCTCGACGCCAACGTGGTGGATCCAGCCGGGGCCGGGGAAGCGCAGACCTGGCCATTCTCGGCGCGTCGATCCGGACACTGGACCCGGAGCGGCCCCGCGCGACCGCGGTGGCCGTCTGGGAAGGCGAGGTCGTCGGCGTCGGCTCCGACGAGGACGTGCGCGCGCTCTGCGATGCGCGGACGGAGACGGTGGACGGCCGGGGCGTGTGCCTCGTGCCGGGCCTCGTCGACGCGCACATCCATCCGCTCTGGGCCGAGCAGACGAGCGGCGCCGATCTGACCCGCTGCACGACGCTCGCCGAGGTGCAGGCCGAGCTCGCGCGCGAACGGGACGAGGCGGAGACCGGCGACTGGGTGCAGGGCTGGGGCCTCGAATACAACGTCTTCGCCGACCGGCCGATCTCGAGCGACGCGATCGAGGAGGCGGTCGGTGGCGCGCCGGCTCTCGTCACGTTCTTCGACCAGCACACGGCGCTCGCGAGCCGCCGCGCGCTCGAGCTCGCCGGCGTCGACGGCCCGCGCGCGTTCACCGAGGGCGCCGAGGTCGTCGTGGCCGACAGCCGGCCGACCGGGGAGCTGCGCGAGGACGCGGCGATCGCGCTCGTCCGCCGCGTCCTCCCGAAGCTGACCGAGGAGGAGCGCTACGCGCGCGTCGCGGCGCTGCAGCGGCAGTTCGCCGAGGTCGGACTCACCGGCGTCCACGCCATGGACGGCAGCCCGCGGACGCTCGACCTCCTGCGCGAGCTCGAGGCGAACGGCGATCTCCTGGTCCGCACGGTCGCCCCGTTCTGGATCAAGCCGGAGACGACGTTCGACGAGATGGAGGCGCTGCTGCCGCTGCGACTCGAGCGGGGCGAGCTGTGGCGGGCGGGCGTCGCGAAGTTCTTCATCGACGGCGTGATCGACACGGGAACGGGCTGGCTCTACGAGCCGGACGTGCTCGGCGACGGCACGCAGCCGTTCTGGCCCGACCCGGAGCGCTATGCGGAGGCGGTACGCCTCTTCGCCGGGGCCGGGTTCCAGTGCGCGACGCACGCGACGGGCGACTACGGCGTCCGCGCCGCGCTCGACGCGTACCGGGAAGCGGGGGCGGCCGCCGGCGTGACGCACCGGATCGAGCACATCGAGACGCTGCAGGACGGCGACCTGCCGCGCTTCGCCGCCGAGGGCGTCGCCGCCTCGCTCCAGCCGCTCCACATGCAGTGGCGGCAGGCGGATCTGTCCGACTCGTGGGCGCTGAGGCTCGGGCCGGAGCGCTGCGCGCGCGCCTGGCGGTCCCGCGACCTGCTCCGCAGCGGGGCGGTCGTCCCGCTCGGCTCCGACTGGCCGGTGGCCCAGTACGACCCGCGGATCGGCCTCGCCTGGGCGCGCCTGCGGCGGAAGCCCGGCGACCCGGACGCGCACGTCTTCGAGCCGGAGCAGGCGCTGAGCGGGCTCGAGGCGCTCGAGGGCTACACGACGGCGGCTGCACGGGTCGCCGGTGCCGCCGCGGTCGCGGGACGGATCGCCCCCGGCTGCCGCGCCGACTTCACGGGCTTCGCAGCCGATCCCGTCGATCTGCCCGCGGACGAGCTGCCCGACCTTCCCGTCCGCCTCACCGTCGCCGGCGGTCGCGTGACGCACGAGGGGAGCCCGTGACCCACTCCTTCTGGTTCGAGCAGCTCGGCGGCCTGCCGGAGCCGAGGCCCGCGCTCGAGGGCCGGGTCGAGGCGGACGTCTGCATCGTCGGCGGCGGCTACACCGGGCTCTGGACCGCCTACGAGCTGCGCCGCGCCGACCCCTCGCTCGAGGTCGTGGTGCTCGAACGCGAGGTGGCCGGCTTCGGCGCCTCCGGGCGCAACGGCGGCTGGGTCTTCGGCGCCGTGTCCGGTTCTCGGGCCGGCTGGATCGAGCGGGCCGGCCACGAGGGCGCGCTCGCGCTCCAGCGCGCGATCCAGCAGACGGTGGACGAGGTGGGGCGGGTCGTCGCCGCGGAGGCGATCGACTGCGACTTCCGCAAGGGCGGCAACCTCGTGGTCGCCCAGAGCGAGCTCGAGCTCGAGCGGCTGCGCGCGGAGCACGCCGCCGACCGGGCGTTCGGGCTCGGCGAGGAGGACCGAGTCCTGCTCGACGCGGACGGGCTGGCCGGGCGCGTGCGCGTCCGGGGAGGCGTGGGAGCGCTCTTCTCGCCGCACTGTGCACGCGTGCAGCCGGCGAAGCTCGTGCGCGGCCTCTCCGAGGCCGTCGAGCGCGCCGGGGCCACGATCTACGAGCAGACGCCCGCGCTCGCGCTCGAGCCGGGACGCGTGCCGACCCCGGCCGGAGAGGTGAGCGCACGCTGGGTCGTGCGGGCGACGGAGGCGTACACGGCCGACCTGCCCGGCCTGCACCGCGTGCTCGCGCCGGTCAACAGCGCGATGATCGCGACCGAGCCGCTGCCCGCCGAGACCTGGGAGGAGCTCGGCTGGGACGGCTGTGAGACGATGCTCGACGGTCGGCACTTGTACACGTACCTGCAACGGACGGCCGACGGCCGGATCGCCCTCGGTGGGCGTGGCGTGCCGTACCTGTACGGCTCGCGCACGGCGCGGGAAGGGGTACCGCCGGCAGCCACGGTCGAGGCGCTGCGGCGGCGGCTGCGCGAGCTGTTCGGCGCTGCGGCCGACGTCGGTATCGCCGGTGCCTGGCAAGGGGTGATCGGGGTCAGCCGGACCTGGCGGCCCGCCGTCGGCGTCGACCCGGCTCGGGGTCTCGCCTGGGCCGGAGGCTACGCGGGCGAGGGCGTCGCGGCCTCGAATCTCGCGGGGCGCACGCTCCGCGATCTCCTGCTCGGAGTCGACAGTGAGTTGACGCGGCTTCCCTGGGTCGGTCCGCCGGAGCGAACGTGGGAACCCGAGCCCGTGCGCTACGCGGGCATTCGAACCGTGCACGGGCTCCTGCGCGCGGCGGACAGGGCGGAGCAGCGGCGCGGCCGATCGTCCAGACTTGCGGACGTGGCGGAGGCGATCTCCGGAAGGGGGCGGTGATGGCGATGGTGGACGAGAGGGCTCCGGAGCCCGGCTCGGCAAGGCCGATGGACTCGGGTTCCGCGCCGGACATCCGCCTCGAACGGGTGCTGAAGGCGTTCGGCGACACGATCGCGGTCGACGGGATCGACCTCGACGTCGCGACCGGCGAGTTCTTCAGCCTCCTCGGGCCCTCCGGCTGCGGCAAGACGACGACCCTCTCGCTGATCGGCGGCTTCGAGGACCCGACCGCGGGACGGATCCTCCTCCACGGCGAGGACGTGACGCGGGTGCCGCCCTACCGGCGCAGCGTGAACACCGTCTTCCAGAGCTACGCGCTCTTCCCTCACCTGAACGTGTTCGACAACGTCGCCTTCGGGCTGCGGAGGAAGCGGGTGCCGCGGGCGCAGATCCGGCAACGCGTCGGCGAGATGCTCGAGCTCGTCGACCTGAAGGGGATGGACACGCGCAAGCCGGCGCAGCTCTCGGGCGGCCAGCAGCAGCGGGTCGCGCTCGCGCGCGCTCTCGTGAACCATCCGCGCGTACTGCTGCTCGACGAGCCGCTCGGCGCCCTCGACCTCAAGCTCCGCAAGCAGATGCAGCTCGAGCTGAAGCGGATCCAGGAGGAGGTCGGCATCACCTTCCTCTACGTCACGCACGACCAGGAGGAGGCGATGGTGATGTCCGACCGCCTCGCCGTGATGAACGGCGGGCACGTCGAGCAGGTCGCGACACCGGAGGAGGCCTACGACCATCCCGCGACCGAGTTCGTGGCCGGCTTCCTCGGGGCCTCGAACCTGCTGCCCGGCCGGATCGCCGACCGACGGGACGGGCTCGTGCGGGTGGAGCTCGACCGTGGAGGCGCCATCTTCGCCGTGGAGCGAGAGGCGCTCGAGGACGCGCCGCTCGTGCAGGTCGGAGTGCGGCCCGAGAAGCTGCGCCTCGAGGCGAAGCGGGGGGACGCGCCGCCGCGGACGAACACGCTCGACGGGCGCGTGGCGCTCGTGACCTACGTCGGGGTCAGTCATCAGTACTCGGTGGAGCTCGCCGGCGGCGGCGAGCTCACGGTCTATGCCCAGAACGCCGGTGCCGGCGCTCTCCCGCGGGAGGGGGACGAGGTGCGTGTGCTCTGGGCGCCCGAGCACACCTTCATCGTGCGAAAGGAGTCGTAGTGAGTGAGAGGCCCGACTACCAGGACCAGTTGATCGATCCCGCGCTGTTGCGTGGCTTGACCGAGGGTCGCT
>CAZRTE010000004.1:31872-53504 GCA_964602945.1 uncultured Gaiellales bacterium | reverse complement strand
CCGCCGAAGCCGTCGCGGGCGGACACGCCGCCGCAGGCGGCCTGCCCCCACGCGACACCGACGTAGCGCTTGATCCGGCGAAGCCCAGGCAAGCCCTGACAGCACGAGGGCCGGGGAGACCACGCTCTCCCCGGCCCTCGTTCCATGCTCTCCAGCGAGCGAAGAGCGCAGCTCTTCGCGAGCTACCTACGCGACGGGCTGGACGTTCCGGGCCTCGGGGCCCTTCTGCCCCTCGGCCGGCTCGAACTCCACGCGCGCGCCCTCGGCGAGCGTCTTGAAGCCGTCGGCGACGATCGCGCTGAAGTGGACGAACACGTCCTTGCCGCCTTCGTCCGGGGTGATGAAGCCGTACCCCTTCGCGTCGTTGAACCACTTGACGGTTCCTGTTGCCATATCTGAACACCTCCCTCCGCGGAAGCTCTGAACGGACAGGAGGCGCGAACGGACGCGCGACCGGTACTCGCTCGTAGTGCTAGTGCAGGTCGAAAGGTAGCGAGAATCCGCACGTGACGCAGCGAGTGGCACTGGCCGCACCCGACAAGTTCCGCGGCACGCTGACGGCCGCGGAGGCCGCCTCCGCCATCGCGGCGGGCGCAAGACGCGCAGGCTGGAGCTGCACGGAGCTGCCGCTCGCGGACGGCGGCGAGGGAACGCTCGACGTCCTCGGCGGCGGCAACCGGCGCACACTCGTGACGGGGCCGCTCGGAGAGCCCGTGGACGCCGAGTGGCGGCTCGAGGCCGGGCTCGCCCTGGTCGAGGCGGCACGCGCATGCGGCCTCTCGCTCGCCGGCGGGCCGGAGCGGAACGACCCGCTGCGGGCGACGAGCCGGGGGGTCGGGCAGCTCGTCGCGGCGGCGGTCGCCGCGGGGGCGGAGCGGATCGTCGTCACCGCCGGCGGCTCGGCCTCGACCGACGGCGGCGCCGGGGCCGTGGAGGCGCTCCTGCCACTCCTGCCGCTCCCGGCCCGTCTCGAGGTCGCGTGCGACGTCGAGGCGCGCTTCGCCGACGCGGCGGCCGTCTTCGCCCCGCAGAAGGGCGCGACCCCGGAGCACGTGCGCCTGCTGCGCGAGCGGCTCGACGCGCTCGCGCAGCGGTACCGCGACGAGCTCGGCGTGGACGTCCTGCCGCTCGCCGGCTCCGGCGCCGCCGGCGGGCTCGCGGGCGGCCTCGCAGCGCTCGGCGCAACGCTGGCGCCCGGCTTCGACCTCGTCGCCGGCCGGCTCGACCTCGACGGGCGGCTCGCCGCGGCGGATCTCGTCGTCACGGGCGAGGGCCTGCTCGACGCGACCTCGGCCGGCGGGAAGGTCGTCGGCGGCGTGCTCGAGCGGGCGAGGCGGGCCGGCGTGCGGGCGCTCGTCGTCGCGGGCGAGGTGGCGGCCGACAGCGGGATCGAGGCCGTCTCGCTCGTCGATCGCTGCGGCCGCCGGCGCGCCTTCGCGGAGCCCTCCGCCTGCCTCGCGGAAACGGTCGCCGCGGCTCTGGCGACTCTCGAGAACCGGCCGTAAGCTGGATCCGAGCATGACGGTCGATCGCAGGGCGCCGCATCTGAGGTACCGGCCGGGACTGGACGGCCTGCGCGCGCTCGCGGTGGCCGGGGTCTTCCTCTACCACGCGTGGCCTCACGCGGACGGGAGCGGGTACCTGCCCGGCGGCTTCCTCGGCGTCGACCTCTTCTTCGTCCTCAGCGGCTACCTCATCACCTCGCTCCTGCTCGTCGAATGGGAGAGCCGCCGCCGGATCGTGCTGGTCCGCTTCTGGCTGCGCCGCGCACGGCGCCTGCTGCCGGCGGTCGTCGTCGTCGTCCTCGCCGCGCTCGTCCTCGCCGCGATCTTCGCGCGCGGCGACCTCGCCCACACGCGCGGCGACGCGGTCAGCTCGCTCCTCTACTACACGAACTGGCACCTGATCGTCGCGAACCAGTCCTACTTCGTCCGCATGGGGCAGCCCGGGCTCCTCGACCACCTCTGGTCGCTGGCGGTGGAGGAGCAGTTCTACGTCATCTGGCCGTTGCTGCTCGTGCCGGGGCTCGTCCTCCTCGGCCGCCGCCGCCTGCCGGTGCTCGTCGTCGCCGGGATCGCCGGCTCGGCGGTGGCGATGTGGCTCCTCTACAACCCGTCCGACCCGTCGCGCGTCTGGTACGGAACCGACACCCGGGCCTTCTTGCTGCTGATGGGGATCCTCCTCGCGCTCCTCTGGCCGCACGTCGAGCGGCTGCGGCGCGGGCTGCCGCTGCTCGAGCTGCTCGGCGTCGCGGCGCTCGCCACGACGATCTTCCTCTTCCGGACGCTGAAGGACTTCGACCCGACGCTCTGGCACGGTGGGGATCTGGCGGCCGCGTTCTGCTTCGCCGTCCTCGTCGCCGCGGTGGCCCACCCCGCGAGCCGGCTCGACGGCGCGCTGGGGGTTGCGCCGCTGCGCTGGCTCGGCGAGCGGAGCTACGGGATCTACCTCTGGCACTTCCCGATCGTCGAGCTGACCCGGCCCGGCGTCGACGTGCCCTGGACGGGCCCGGGGCTCATCGTCGCGCAGGCGACCCTTACCGTCGTCGCTGCCGCCCTCTCCTACCGGTTCGTCGAGCAGCCGATCCGCACCGGGCGCCTGCAGCGCCGGCTCGCTCAGGTGCAGCCCCGCCGGCGCCTCGAGCTCCTCGGCACCGGCGCCGCGGCGCTCGTCGGCTCGCTCGTCGTGCTCTTCCTGGTCCCCAGCCCGGTCTCGCTCTACACGAACCCGCCGGTCGCGCAGGCGGCCGTGTCGGCGTACCACGGCTGGGTGCCGCGCGTCTCCCTCCGGCTGCCCGTGCCCGCGCGGCCGCCAGCGCAGCCGAAGCCGCCGCCCCAGACCGTTGCGCCGCGCCCCGGACGGATTCTCGCGATCGGCGATTCGGTCATGCTCGGCTGCTCGTCACAGCTCGCGAAGGCCCTCCACCACCGCGTCAAGATCGACGCCACGGTCGGCCGCCAGATCGACGACACGATCAAGGACCTGAACCGCTACCGGTCGCGCCACAAGCTGCCGAAGACGGTCGTGATCCAGATCGGGAACAACGGCCCGCTCTGGTACGCCGATCTCGAGCGGCTGAGGCACGCGCTGCGGGGGGTCACGGACGTCGTCGTCGTCAACGTCCGCAACTCGACGAGCTGGGAGCACGAGTCCAATCGCGCGATCACGAGCTGGCTCAGGGGCTGGCGGCCGGCGCACCTCGCCGACTGGTACCGCGAGTCGAAGAACTCGATGCTCTCCGACGGCACGCACCCGTGGCCGTACGCGTGCACGATCTACGCACGCGTGATCGCGGCGGCCGTGCGGTCGTCCTCGGCCTGAGTCGTGCGGGCGGCTGTCTAGGCCACGGTCTCGGGCGCGGCTTCGAGCTCCTCCGCCGGGGCCCGGGACGCGAGCAGGGCGAGCGTGACGCCGACGGCGTACGCGACGAGCACCGCCGCAATCGAGCCGCCGAAGCCCGGCTTCTCGGCCATGTTCCAGACGATCCCGAACACGAGGCACATCGAGGAGAACTCCACCACCCACAGTCCCGGATGGAGGGTCATCCGCCGCGCCTCGGCCCCGAGCGGGCCGGGGCCGTTCGCGTGCAGCGCCGCCTCGAGCTTCTTCGCCGTCCGCTCGGCGACGAACGGGCCCTGGATCGCGAGCACGACGAGACCGACGATGCCGAGGTCGATCCAGCTCGTGCCCCACGTCCAGGCATCGCTCGCCATGTAGGCGCCGCTGGCGAAGAGGCCGAGGATCGCGATCGGGAACAGCTTGGCGGTCTTGCCGGCGACCATCCCCCACGGCACGGCCTGCTCGAGCGTCTGGGCTGCGCGGAGCTGGAAGAGGCAGACGATGAGGATGCTGCCGGCGCCGATGCCGACGAAGAGCGAGAGCAGATGCAGGTAGAGCACGACGTCGTACGCGTTCAAGGTGTTCCCCCTGTGGCTTAGGACGAAGAGTTGGCGGGAAGCTAGGCGAACCGGCCGCCGGATTCAAGCCGGCCGGGGCGCCGGAGCGCACGGGGGGCGCCTTGCGGGTGCCTGTTACGCGGCGGTCGTGAGCGCTGCGCGGCCGAGCGCGGCGGCCAGATCGTCCCAGAGGTCGCCCGCGTCCTCCACCCCGACTGAGAGGCGGAGCAGGCCGGGCGTGATCCCCGCCGCCTCGAGAGCCTCCGGCCCGACGCCCCGGTGGGTGAGGCCGGCAGGGTGCTCGATCAGCGTGTCGGTGGTGCCGAGGCTGACCGCGGGCGTGATCAGCCGCACGCTCTCGAGCACGCGCGCCGCCGCGTCGAAACCGCCTGCGACCTCGAAGGCGAGCATCGCCCCCGGCCCCCGCTGCTGGCGGCCGAGCAGACCGGACGGGTCGCCACCGGGAAGCCCCGGGTAGAGGACACGCGTCACCGCCCGGTGCCCGGCGAGCCGCTCCGCGAGCAGCTGGGCGCGCTCCTGGGCGGCCTGGACACGGAGCGGGAGCGTGGGCAGGCCCCGGTGGGCGAGGAACGCCGCGAGCGGGTGCAGGATGCCGCCCGTCGCGGACCGCACCCGGCGCAGCCGGCACGCCCACTCCTCCGACCCGCAGACGATGCCGCCGATGACGTCGCCGTGGCCGCCGAGGTACTTGGTGACGCTGTGCAGGACGAGGGTCGCCCCGTGGGCGGCGGGATTCTGGAGCACCGGGGTCGCGAACGTGTTGTCGACGAGCACGGGAACGCCGGCCGCCGCCTCGACCACCGCCTCGATGTCGACGAGCCCGAGGGTCGGGTTCTGCGGCGTCTCGAGCACGACGAGGCCCGTGTCCGGGCGCACGGCGGCCGCGATCCCGTCGGGCGCCGCCCACGAGACCTCGACGCCGAGCAGGCCCGAGGCGAGCAGCTGGTCGGAGCCGCCGTACAGCGGCCGCACGGCGACGACGTGGGCCCGAACGGCGAGGAGCACCGCGGTCAGCGCCGCCATGCCGGAGGCGAAGGCGACTGCCGACTCGGTCCCCTCGAGCTCGGCGAGCGCCTGCTCGAAGCGCCCGACCGTCGGGTTGTGCATGCGCCCGTAGACCGCGCTGTACGCGGCGAGCTCGCCGCGGCCCACGGCGTCGAAGGCGTCGACGGCGGCGGCGAGATCGTGGAGCGGATACGTGCTCGACAGGTCGATCGGCGGCGCGTGCACCCCGAGCGCCCCGAGGTCGTCGCGCCCCGCATGTACGGCCACCGTTCCCGTCGATTGCTTGGCCATCGCAGTCAGAGCTTACTCCCTGTTCAAGCTCAACCACGCCAGAACGAATATCATTCGGAAATCAATGAGTAGCACCGTTCTCGACCGAACCGATCTCGCGATTCTCCGCGTGCTGCAGAACGACGCGCGCCGCTCGAACAAGGCCCTCGCGGCCGAGGTCGGCATCGCTCCCTCCACGTGCCTCGAGCGCGTCCGCAGCCTCCAGGCGCGCGGCGTTCTGCGCGGGTGCCACGCCGAGGTCGACCCGGCCGCGCTCGGCCGCGACCAGCAGGCCCTGATCGCCGTGCGGATCCGGCCCCACACACGCGAGGTCGTCGACACCTTCTGGCGACACGCCCTCGCGCAGAAGGAGACGGTCGCGATCTTCCACGTGTCCGGCGCCGACGACTTCCTCGTCCACGCCTCCTTCCGCGATCCCGGCCATCTGCGCGACTTCCTCCTCGACCGCATCGCCGCCCGGTCCGAGGTCGCGCACCTCGAGACGCACCTGATCTTCGCGCAGGAGCGCAACCCCGTCCTCGAGCCGCTCGGGTAGCCCCGATTCGGCCTTCCGTGCATCCCCCGATGTGGCACGCTTCGAGTCGGGCGGAGGATGAAGGGACCGAAAGGGGGAGCCATGCGCGACTCACTGGACAGGGCCGAGAGGGAGCGGCCGGCAGGCTCCACGCGGACGCTCGTGGACGCGCTGCGCCGGTCGGGCTCCGACTTCGAGCTGCTGCCACATCCCCAGACGTTCAGCGCGGCTGCGGAGGCCCATGCGCTCGGCGTGCTCGAGCGGGACGTCGCGAAGACACTCGTCGCCCGGGACGACCAGGGCGGCCACATCAGAGCCGTCGTGCCCGCGTCGTGCCGGCTCGACCTCGCCAGGCTGGCGCGCGAGGTCGGCGCCCGGGAGGTGCGGCTGCTGGAGGAGTCGGAGCTGCTCGGCTCGTACCCGCAGTTCGAGCTCGGCGCCGTGCCGCCGCTGTCCGGACCCGCGGGCGACACCGTCGTGGTCGACCGGCGCCTCGCCGAGTGCGACCACCTCGTGCTCGAAGCCGGCGCGCACAACGCGTCGATCCGGCTCCGCACCGAGGATCTGCTCACCGCCGCCGGCGCGCAGGTGGCCGACATCGCCACGGACTGAGCGGCGATGGAGGCCCCCTACACGCACACCACGTGGCAGGTGAAGGAGGGAAGCGAGGAGGAGTTCGTGCAGCGCTGGAGCGAATGGGCCGAGTGGAGCCGCCGCCAGGGGCTCGTCGAGGTCGCGCTCCTGCTGCAGGACGTCGAGGATCCGCGGAGGTTCGTCAGCTTCGGCCCGTGGGAGAGCGTGGCCGCGATCGCCGGCTGGCGGGCACTCCCGGGATACCAGGAGCGGGTCGACCGCCTGAGCGCCGTCGTCGACAGCTTCGAGCCGAGTACGTTCGAGGTCGTGGCGCGACGCTGAGCGGGCGGGCTGCCCGCACCGGGAGGTGAACGCAGTGACCGTCATGCTCACACCAGCCCAGGCCCGCACCGTCGCCGACCTGGCGGAGCGCCGAGGGACGCTCGTGCTCCACCAGCTCCCCCACGACTCCGCGGCCGCCGCCGCGGACGACCTCTACGCGACGCCGCACCGGGCGGCCACGGGGTTCAGGATCACGCGCGAGGGCGCCCTCAGCGAGATCGGAGAGACGCTTCCCGCCGAGGGGCCCGCGCTCCACCGGCTCGCCCGCTAGCCGGAGCCGAGCCGGGCCACCTCGTCCCGGTCGGGCCAGGCGATCGGCCGGCCGCGCTCGTCGCGGACGCCCGATCCGGCCTCGACACGGCCGATGACGGCCGCCTCCCGACCTTCGTCCGCGAGCCGGCGCAGCAGGTCGTCCACCGCCGGCTCCGGCACGGTGGCGAGGAGCGCGCCCGAGGCCAGGGTCGCCCAGGGGTCGGCTCCGAGCGCCCGGCAGACCGACAGGCCCGGCTCGAACCAGAGCACCGCCTCACGCTCGATCCGCAGGCAGACCCCGGCAGCCCGGGCGAGCTCGTGGAGACCGCCGGCGAGACCGCCCTCGGTCGGGTCGTGCAGCGCGGTCGCCCCGAGCCGCGCTGCTGCCAGCGCGGGCTCGACGACGGAGATGCCGGGGTGCCGGAGGGCCTGCCTCGCGGCCTCGATCGCGGCTGCCTCGACCGCATCGAGGCCCGAACCCGCCTCGAGGGCCAGCACCGCCGCACCCTCCACCGGCACGGGCCCGACCTGGACGAGGACGTCGCCGGCCCGAGCGCCGCCCGTGGCCACGACCCCGCCCTTCTCGACGGTGCCGAGCATCTGGCCCACGACCACGGGCTGCCGCACCGCAGGCGTGATCTCCGTGTGGCCGCCCACGAGGTGCGCGCCCACGAGCTCCAGACCGCGGCCGAGATCGGCGAAGACGTCGCGGACGTCCGCCTCGGCGGTTCCCGGCGGCACGAGCACCGTGGCGAGGAACCACCGCGGCCGCGCGCCGCACACGGCCACGTCGTTCGCGTTCACGACGACTGCGAGGAAGCCCGTCTCGCCGGCTGTGAGCGTGACCGGATCGGTGGCGACGACGAGCGTGCCGTCGCCGATGTCGATCGCGCAGGCGTCCTCGCCCAGGCCCGGCCCCAGCCGGAGCTCCGGCGGTGCTGCCGGGAGCGCGGCGAGCAGCTCGGCCAGCAGAGCGGCGGGGATCTTCCCCTGCGCGAGCGGCGGCGGCCCAGGCGTCATCGCGTGGAGCCTAGAGCGGATCGCTGCGAAGGATGCGTGCGCACGCCGGCACCGCCGCTCTCGCGGGCGGCAGGCTCTGCACGCTCGCCGGCAGCGGGGGCCTAGACGGGCGTCTCGAGCCGCTCGAGCTCTCGCTCGAGCGCGCGGACGTCGTCGAGCTTGTCGTTCCTGATCTGCTCGAACAGGTCCGCGACCTCGTACTCGCCGGCCGCGCGGGCCTGCTCGGCGAAGACGCGGTAGGTCTCCTCGCGCTCGTGGCTCTCCTCGTTGATCGCCGTGACGAGGTTGTCGGCGTCGCCGCCGATCAGACCGACCCGCTTCGCCAGCTCGGCGAAGTGCTCGTTCGAGCCGATCCGCGAGATGCCCTCGAGCAGCTCGGCCACCGCCGTGTCGCCCTCCGCGCGCGCCTCCGCAGCCATCAGCGTGTAGCGGGCGCAGACGAAGGCCTCGCTCTGGAGCGCGGTCATGATGTTGCCGTGCGTCTGTGCGTCCATGCTCTTCCTCCAATCGCGCGTGCACGTTCGCAGCCTCAGGGTCACTCCACGGCGGCGCCGAGTCATCGGTGAAACCTCGTATGGGAGCTGACGACGGCCGGGTCGCCGACCGGGACGCCGCTCAGGCCCGCACGGCCACGACCTCGAGGTAGTCGGCCGTGATCGCCGCGGCGCGCTCGCCGGCCCGGTTGTATCGCTCGGCGAGGTCGATCAGCGCAGCGGCAAAGGCGTCCTCGTCGGCCGGTTCCACCCGCTCGAAGGCGGCGATCGTCGGGCCGAACCAGCGACGGAAGAAGGCGAGAAAGTGCTCGGGCGACCGCAGCCGCTGCACGCTGACACGTCGCTCGACCCGCAGGTCGGCGATCCCGCTGCCGAAGAGCTCTCGCAGCCGTTCCTCGGTTCCCCAGGCGGTGGGAGGCGCGAGGCCGGGTGGCGTGGGGACGTACTTCGCCGTCGTGGCGAAGACCTCGCCGACGAAGCCGTCGGGAACCCAGTTCGCCATGCCGATCCTGCCGCCCGGCCGCACGACGCGGAGGAGCTCGGCCGCCGTCCGCTCCTGGTCGGGCGCGAACATCGCGCCGAACGTCGACAGCGCCACGTCGAACGAGCCGTCCCCGAACGGCAGCTCCTGCACGTCGCCCTCGACGAACTCCACCTCGAGGAACTCCGCCGCCGCCCGGATGCGGCCGCGCTCGAGCAGGGCCGGCACGAAGTCGACGCCGGTCACCGCCGCGAAGGCGCGCGCGGCGGCGATCGCGGCGTTGCCGCTCCCGCAGGCGACGTCCAACACCCGTTCGTCCGGCAGGACGTCGACCGTGTCGACCAGCCGATCGGCCGGGATCTGCACGATCGGCGCGACGTGCGCGAAGTCTCCCTTCGACCAGACCTGCTGGTGCTGCTGGGTGACGGCGGCGAGATCGAGCTCGTCCGTCATCTACGCCACCTCCGGCCCGGGCCGGAGGTCGTCGACGACGACCGCGTAGCGGCCGGCGGAGACCCGGCGTCCCTGCCAGCCCTGGAAGAGGTCGCCGAGCCGGCGCGGCATCTCCTCGTCGAAGGTCGGCTCCGCTGCACGGGCGTCCTCTTCGGACTCGAACAGAGCCACCGAGAGCACCTCTCCGTCGCCCCCGAGCAGCTGGAGCTGGCCGCGATAGCCCGGCAGGCCCTCCACGAGCGGCCCGATGATCTTGTCGGCGTCGGCCAGGGTCCGCCCGGCCTCCTCGACGTCGACTCCCTCGAAACGTGCGACACGCGCGTACATCGCCTCTCCTTTCCCATGGATGCTACGGACGACCGAAGTGCGACACTCTGGTTTCCCTCGGCACCGGCGGCAATCGGGTCGAGACCCCATTGTGAGGGCGAGACGGCGCCGGGAATGTGGGAGCGCAGGTACCCGGCCGGCGGTCGCGGAGGCCGTCTGACGGGAATGAGGCCCCCACCCCATGTCGGCGCGACCGCGGCTTCGCGACAGTGAGCCCGTGACTCGCTTTCGCCGCGCAGCCGTGTGGGCCGTCATCCTGCTGCTCGTCCTCACGCTCGTCGCCACGCTCGTGCTCGCAGAGACGGCGTGAGCGACAGGCTCCCGACCATCCTCGTGACGGACGGGGCGCCGCCACCCCGCGGCGCCGGAAGGCAGTACTGTCGGCCGCATGGACGAGGAACGCGTTCGGAGGGCGATCGCCGGCGCGGAGCGTGTGCTGCCGGGCTGGTTCGGCCGTCGTTCCGCGCGCGAGCAGCTCGCCGCGCTGGCCGAGGCGACCGGGGAGGACGAGCAGCCCGACCTGTACGGCTCCGGCGAGCGGATCGAGCGCTTCGAGCAGTCGATCGCCGGGTTGCTCGGCAAGGAGGCCGCCGTCTTCATGCCGACGGGCGTGATGGCGCAGCAGATCGCGCTGCGGATCTGGTGCGACCGCCGCGCGTCGCGCACGGTGGCGTTCCATCCCACCTCGCACCTCGAGCTGCACGAGCAGAAGGGCTACCAGCTGCTGCACGGCCTCCACGGCCGGCGCGTCGGCGACCCCAACCGGCTGATCACGCTCGCCGATCTCGAGGCGCTCCGAGAGCCCGTCGCCGCGCTGCTGCTCGAGCTGCCGCAGCGGGAGATCGGCGGCCTCCTCCCCGAGTGGGACGATCTCGCGGCCCAGGCTGCCTGGGCGCGCGAGCACGGCGTCGCGCTGCACCTCGACGGCGCCCGCCTCTGGGAGAGCGGCCCCTTCTACGGACGTCCGTACGCCGAGATCGCCGGTCTCTTCGACAGCGTCTACGTCTCGTTCTACAAGGGCCTCGGCGCGCTCGCGGGCGCCGCGCTCGCCGGCGACGCCGAGCTCGTGGCCGAGGCGCGGATCTGGCAGCGCCGCCACGGCGGCACCGTCGTCACCCTCCATCCCTACGTCGCGTCCGCCGAGCTGGCCCTGGCCGAGAGGCTCGACCGGATGCCCGCCTATCTCGACCACGCCCGCGCGCTCGCCGCCGCGCTCGCCGCGGTCGAGGGGCTCGAGGTCGTGCCCGACCCGCCACAGACCCCGCTCTTCCACGTCCTGCTCCGTGGCGACGGCGAGCGGCTCGCGGACGCGGCGCTCTCGGTCGCCGAGGAGCGGAAGGTCTTCCTCTTCGCGGGCACCCGCTCGACCCCGTCGCCGAGCTGGCAGCGCCACGAGCTCAACGTCGGCGACTCGAGCCTGCTGCTCGAGCCCGGCGAGGTCGCCGAGCTCTACGCCGAGATCCTCGAGCGGGCGGCGGCACCCCGCTAGGCGCTACCCGGCTCGACCCACCGGTCAGGCGAGCGCGCGAACGCCGTCGACACGGGCCAGCGTCCGCCAGGTCTCGCCGCGGTCGTGCGAGGCGAGGACGGTGCCGTCGCGCAGACCTGCGACCACGGCGTCCGGGCCTGGACAGTGAAGCGCGTAGGGGAGCTCGCGCAGCTCGTCGGTGACGGCCGACCAGCGCTCGCCCGACCAGCGGAAGACGAGCGCGCGCGAGTCGCCCGTATGCGCCTTCAGGAGGGGTGCGGCCGCGACGTACCAGCAGTCGGGATCCACGGGGTCGACGGCGATCGCCACGACGTAGCGGCGGTCGAGGCCCGTGCGGAGCGGTCGCCAGCCGACGCCGCCGTCCATGCTCCACGCGGGCCCCAGGCCCGCACCCTCGTACGCCCTTCCGTGCGCGAGCACGAGCTCGTGACAGTCGCGCGAGAAGCCGCTGCGGAGGGGTCGCCACGAGCGGCCGCCGTCCGTCGAGCGGAACCCCTTGAAGGCCTCGATCCCGGCGAGGATCGTCTCGCCCCGGACTGCGAGTGCCGACACGTACCCCTCTCTGTGTGGAGGCCTCGCCGGCTGCCACCAGTACGGCCGCCGCGGAAACGACTCGAGCTCCCGCCAGGTCGCCCCGCCGTCGTCCGAGAGGTGCACCGCAACCGGCTGCGCGCCGGCGACCACGCGCGCCCCGGAGACCGCGAGCGATCGGATGCGAACGCCCGTGAGACCCGCCGCCCGCCAGCTGGCGCCGTCGTCGTCCGAGCAGAGCACACCCGCAGCCTCGGTGCCGGCATAGACCCGAGCACCGGCGCGAACGAGGCGGTTCACGTCGCCCCGCCACACGAGCACCGCGGCCCCATCCTCCAGCGCCACGATCCCCGTCCGCGTCGCCACGAGAAGACGCATGGGGCGACAACCTACGCCGCGCGGGCGAGCCGTATCAAGCGCATGTGACTCTGCTTTCGCAGCACCTGCGACACGGCTGTCCCAGGAGCCGCTGCGGGTCTCCGCCTAGCTCGGTGGGCCGAGTGGGCGGTACTGGGCTCGAACCAGTGACCCCCAGCTTGTCGAGCTGGTGCTCTCCCAACTGAGCTAACCGCCCCGGTCGGCGGATTGTAGCGGCGCGGTTCAGAAGATCTCGGGGCACCAGGGCAGCGGGCGCCACGCGAAGAGCGCGTCCGCACGCTCCGCCGCCCCGTCCCGGCGCTCCTCGACCCGCAGCGCCTCGCGCAGCTGCGCGAACGAGACGGCTCCGAGGAACGCCGAACCGAGCGCGGACACGTCGAGGGCGATGTCCGGCTCCTCGTCGGTGCGGGTGCACTCGCCACCGGCGAGCCGCCAGCGGCCGTCGTTCCACTCGCAGATCGGGTCGCGCACCTCGAGCACGAGGGGGTCGCCCTCGCCGTACGCCCGGCCGGAGAGCGCCGCGCCGACGTCGACGACCCGGATCCAGAGGGCGTCCGAGGGCCGGTAGCGCGGCCGGCGCGGGTTCGCGAGCAGGAGGAAGAGCGGGTGGTCCGGCGGCAGGAACGACGCCTCGACGGTGTCCATCCAGTCGACGTCGAGCAGGAAGCGCCAGATCCCGGCCGTCGCCTGCGGCGTCGACCCCAACGCCTCTTCGACCTCGAGGCGCGAGGTCGAGGAGCCCTCCGCATAGGAGAAGAAGGTGCGATAGATCGCGTATGCCTGCGTCTCGCCGCCGAGGTCGAGCGCGACGAAGCGGCGCGGCGACGAGCCCTCCCCCGCCCCCTCGGGCTGCCGCAGCCGGCGGAGCGTCCACCAGTCGTCGCTGCGGGACATCATCCCCGGCCGGCGCTGGCGCACCGTCTCGTACACCGGCGGGAACAGCGTCGCCGCCTCTTCCGGCGTGACGAACCGCGCCGTGCCGCTCCGCTCGAGCGGCTGCGCGAACGCGTCCCAGGCGTGCGGAACCCTGACCTCGCCCGCCCAGGATCCGATGCCGTAGCCGAAGCGGCCGTAGATCGTCTCCTCGGACGCCCAGAGCGCCGCAAGCGGCTCGCCACGCTCGTGCACGTCGCGCAGTTGCGCCTCCATCAAGGCCCGCAGGCCGCCGCGGCGGCGGTGCGTCGGCTGGACGCCGACGACCGTCACGCCCGCGCACGGGAGGACGCCGCCGGGCACCGACACGTCGAGCGGGAACGCGCCGGCGCCGCCGACGATCTCGCCGCCGTCGAACGCCGCGTGCATCCGCTCCTGCGGCAACAGACGGCCGAAGCGCTCCAGCCACTCGGCGCTGGGCGGCGAGTTGAAGTACATGCCGATCGCGCCGACGGCGCGGCCGAACTCGTCGTGATCGCGGCAGGGACGGACCTCGAGCACGGGCGCGACGCTACAGCTTCTCGAGGGGCGCGTACTCGAGCACGAGCTTGCGCTCGCTGCCGTCGTCGGCGAACCGGACCGTGACGAGCCCGCCCGCCTCCACCTGGACGACGACGCCCTCGCCGAGGGTCGAGTGGCGGACGGAATCGCCGGTCGCGAGGCTCGGCACGTCCTCGCGCGGCACCACCCGGCTCTGCCGCGGAGTGCCGTAGCCGGACCACGATGCCGGCCGCAGCCGCTCCCGCTCGACGTGCCGCTCGGGCACCTCGTCGAGGAAGCGGGACGGCAGGTTGTGGTTGCGGCCGCCGTAGAGCATCCGCGACGAGGCGTGGAGCAGCGTCAGCCGCTCCTGGGCCCGGGTCATCCCGACGTAGCAGAGCCGCCGCTCCTCCTCGATCCCCTGCTCCTCGATCGAGCGCGAGTGCGGGAAGATCCCCTCCTCCATGCCGATCATGTAGACGGCGCGGAACTCGAGCCCCTTCGCGTTGTGCAGCGTCATGAGGGTCACGAGCGAGCCGTCGCCGCGGATGGCGTCCTGGTCGGAGTAGAGGGAGACCTCCTGCAGGAAGGCCGAGAGGCTCCGCTCCTGCGCCTGCTCGCGCCACTCGCGCGCGACGGAGACGAGCTCCTGGAGGTTCTCGATGCGGCCCTGCGCCTCGATCGTCCGCTCAGCCTCGAGCGCGGCGAGGTAGCCGCTCCGCTCGAGCACGGCCTCGATCAGCTCCGGCACCTCGTACTCGAGCGCGGCGGCCATGAGCGACTCGATCGTGCCGCGGAAGGCCTTGACCGCCTTCTGCGGAGCCGCGCCGACGCCGGCCGTCTCCGCCTCCGCGCTCGCCTCCCAGAGCGAGATCTCGCGCTGGTCGGCCCACGTCGCGAGGCGGGCGAGGCTCGAGGCGCCGATCCCGCGCCGCGGCCGGTTCGCGATCCGCAGCAGCGAGACGGCGTCGTACGGGTTGTCGAGCACCTGGAGGTAGGCGATGAGGTCCTTCACCTCGGCGCGCTCGTAGAAGCGCGGCCCCCCGATCACCTGGTAGGCGATCCCCTGACGGACGAGGATGTCCTCGAGCACCCGGCTCTGCGCGTTCGTCCGGTAGAAGACGGCGATCTCGCTGCCCGAGAAGCCCTCCTCGACGAGGAGCGCGATCTCGGCGGCGACGTAGCGCGCCTCCGCGTGCTCGTCCTCGACCTCGACGACCCGGACCGGGTCGCCCTCGCCGAGCTCCGACCAGAGGCTCTTCTCCTTGCGCTCCCGGTTCTGGCGGATGACGCCGTTCGCGGCGTCGAGGATGTTCTGCGTCGAGCGGTAGTTCTGCTCGAGCGCGATCGTCGTCGCGCCGGGGAAGTCCCGCTCGAACTCGAGCACGTTGCGGATGTCGGCGCCGCGGAAGGCGTAGATCGACTGGTCCGGGTCGCCGACGGCGAACACGTTCCGGTGCTTCTCGGCGAGGAGCTGCAGGAGGCGGTACTGCGCGTGGTTCGTGTCCTGGTACTCGTCGACGAGGATGTAGCGGAAGGCGTCCTGCCAGCGCTGCCGCGCCTCCGGGAAGCGCTCGAGCACGTCGACGGTGAGGAAGAGCATGTCGTCGAAGTCGACCGCGTTCGAGGCGAAGAGCCGCTTCTGGTAGAGGTCGAAGACCTCGGCTACGGTCTGGTCGTAGAAGCTCGCGACCCGCTGCGCGTACTCCTCCGGGCCGACGAGCCGGTTCTTCGCGTTCGAGATCTGGCTGTGGATGCCGCGCGGCGTGAACCGCTTCGGGTCGCGGTCGAGCTCCTCGAGGCAGCGCTTCGTCAGGCGGATCTGGTCGGCCTGGTCGTAGATCGTGAAGTTCGAGCGGTAGCCGAGCCGCTGCGCCTCCCGGCGCAGGATGCGCCCGCAGGCGGAGTGGAAGGTCATGATCCAGGCGGCGCGCGCGGGAGGGCCGACGAGGTGGCCGGCGCGTTCCCGCATCTCCGCCGCCGCCTTGTTCGTGAACGTGATCGCGAGGATCTCGGGCGGCTTCACGCCCACCGCGCCGAGCAGGTGCGCGATGCGGCGGGTGAGGACGCGGGTCTTCCCGGAGCCGGCGCCGGCGACGACGAGCACCGGGCCTTCCGTGTGGAGGACGGCCTCGCGCTGCGCCGGATTCAGGTCGGTGAGGTAGCTCTCCGGCGTCGTCGCGGCCACCCGGCGATCGTAGCGGCGGCCCCGCCCGGGCTCGGTGGACGTGTCCGCGAGGGACTCCGCGGCGGCGCTGGTCAGCCGCGCGTGAGCTCGACGAGGCGCGCCTCGAGCCACTCCGAGGCGGCCGCGAGCGCGTCGGCGTCGCTCGACTTGAGCACGACCTCGACCTCCGAGCCGGTCGCGGGAAAGCTCGGATAGGAGCCGACGAGCACGCGCGGCCAGCGCTCCGCCGTCTCGGCGAGCGCGTCGGCGATCACGCTCTCGTACGTGCGGTAGAGGCGCCGCCAGCTCGCGATCGGGCTGCCGCGGCGGAACTCCTCCTCGATCGCGGCGAACATCGCCTCCATCTCGCTCGGCAGGCCGGGCAGGACGAAGACGTTCTCGAGCGCGAAGCCCGGTGCGCCGCCCAGCGGGTTCGCGAGCGGACGGCTACCGCGCGGCAGCAGGGCCCAGCGCGCCGCGTACTCCGGATCGCGGCGGAAGCGCGCGCGCAGGTCGGCCGCGACCTCGGGCGCCTCCTCCTGCGGCACGCCGAATGCGGCCGCAATGGCCTCGCGCGTGAGATCGTCGAGCGTGCCGCCCAGACCGCCCGTGACGACGAGAAAGTCGACCCGCGGCGCCTCGACGCGCACGAAGGCGGCCACGACGTCGATCTCGTCGGGCAACGCCGCCGCGAGCCGCACCTCGACGCCGAGCGGCGCGAGACGGCGCGCGAGCCACGCGGCGTTCGTGTTCGGCACGTCCCCGGAGACGAGCTCGTTCCCGATCGTCAGGATCGCCGCGGTGCCGCTCACAGTTCCAGCGTACGGGTGGTCCCGAAGCGTTCGAGCAGGAGGCGGTCGTGCGTGACGAGGAGAACGGTGCCGCCGTAGGCGGCGAGCGCGCGCTCGAGCTCCTCGACCGCCTCCACGTCGAGGTGGTTCGTCGGCTCGTCGAGGACGAGGCAGTTCACGCCCCGGGCCGCGAGGAGGGCGAGGCCGGCGCGCGTCCGCTCGCCCGGCGAGAGCGACGCCGCGGGCCGGAGGACGTCGTCGGCGCCGAGGCCGAACTTCGCGAGCAGGGTGCGGGCGGCCTCCTCGCCGAGCTCCCGGAAGATCTCGAGTAGCGTCCGCGAGCCGGACAGCGCGGCGCGATCCTGCTCGAGCTCGCCGAGCACGACTCCCGGCCCGGCCCAGAGCGTGCCGGCGGCCAGCGGCAGGCGCCCGAGCAGCGCGTCGAGCAGGGTCGTCTTCCCGCTGCCGTTCGGGCCGGCGATCGCGACCCGGTCGCCCCAGGCGACGGTGAGGTCGACCGGCCCGACGCGGAAGGAGCCGCGCTCGACGACGGCGCCTTCGAGCCGGAGGACGGTGTCGCCGCTGCGAGAGCGCGCCGCGAGGTCGAGCCGGAGCTGCCACGGCTCGTATGGCTTCTCGACGGTCTCGACCCGCGCGAGCTTCGCCGCGTACGTCCGCTTCACGTCCTTCGACTTCTTCTTCTTGCGGCCCTGCCCGTAGCCGCGCCGCTCCCACTCGGTCATGCGCCGCGCCTGTTCCTCGATCCTGCGGCGCTCGCCGACGGCGTCCTGCCAGCGCCGGTAGTGGCGCTCGCGCCGCCGCTCGCGCTCGGCCTCGTACTCGCTCCAGCCGCCCGCGTACTCGGTCGCGCCGTGCGTCCACTCGTCCAGCTCCACGATCTGCGTCACGACCCGGTCGAGGAAGGCCCGGTCGTGCGAGACGACGACCAGGGAGCCGGGATGCGCGCCGAGCGACCGCTCCAGCCACGCGAGCCCGTCGAAGTCGAGGTCGTTCGTCGGCTCGTCGAGCAGGAGCACGTCGAGGTCGCCCCGCAGGACCGGCATGAGCGCGTTCCGAGCCTCCTCTCCCCCGGACCGGCTGCCCGAGGGTTCCCGCTCCTGGGCGAGGTAGCCGACGGCGAGCGACCGGGGTTCCCGCCGGACCCGGCCGGAGTCCGGCTCCTCGAGGCCCGCGAGCAGGCGCAGCAGCGTCGACTTGCCGACGCCGTTGGAGCCGACGAGGCCGATCCGCGCGCCCGGCGGCACGACGACGGTGACGTCAGCGAGGACGGGCTTGACGCCGTACGACTTCGAGATTCCGGCCGCGACGAGCGAGCCGGCGAGACGGGACATGCGCGAGAGACCTCCACGACGAACCAAGTTGCAACTTGCAACTTGGAAGGACAGGGCCGTTTGGGACAGGTCAGTCGCGCATGGACGGCGCAGGGCGCCGGCGGCGACTGTAGCAGCGCTAGCCGCCGCGCACGGGAAGCACGAAGACGCCGTCGCCGTCCTCGACGACGCGGACGCTCGCGCCGTAGTGGGCAGCGACGTTCGACGCGGAGAGAACGTCCGGAGCCGGGCCTGCGGCGACCACGGAGCCGCCGTTCAGGAGAACGAGGCGTTCGGCGTACTGGCCCGCGAGCGTGAGGTCGTGCATCGTCGTCACCACCGTCAGGCCGTCCCTCCGCAGCGCGTCGACGAGCTCGAGCACGAGCTGCTGGCGGCCGAGGTCGAGCGCCGTGGTCGGCTCGTCGAGCAGGAGGATCGGCGCCTCCTGCGCGAGCGCCCGCGCGAGCACCGCCCGCTGCAGCTCGCCGCCGCTGAGCGAGCCGAGCGACCGGCCGGCGAAGTCGTCCAGCTCGAGCCGCTGCAGCGCGCGCGCCGCCGCGGCGCGGTCGCGACGCCCCTCCCCGCCGAGGTAGGACATGTGCGGCGTGCGGCCGAGGAGGACGTACTCCGCCACCGTCAGCTCCGGAGGCGTCTCCGGCTTCTGCGGCACGAAGGCGACGAGGCGGGCGCGGGCGCGGCGGCCGAGTGTGCGCGCGTCGCTCCCGTCGAGCGAGATCGCTCCGTCATACGGGACGAGGCCCGCGAGGGCGCGCAGCGCCGACGTCTTCCCCGCGCCGTTCGGCCCGATCAGGGCGACCCAGCCGCCGCCGTCGAGCGAGAACGAGAGCTCGTGCACCGCCTCGACCGGCCCGAAACGGACGCTGACGTCGTGCAGCTCGATCACCGCATCGACCTCGAGGTGCGGAGGACGACGGCGAAGAACGGCGCGCCGAAGAAGGCCGTGACGACGCCGATCGGCAGCTCGGCCGGCGAGAGCACCGACCGCGCGAGCACGTCGGTGAGGACGAGGAAGCCGGCTCCCGTCAGGAGCGACAGCGGCACGACGGCGCGGTAGCTCGTCGAGAAGAGCAGCCGGACCGTGTGCGGCACGATGATCCCGACGAACGCGATCAGGCCGCTCACCGAGACGGCCGCCGCGGTACCGAGCGTCGCCGCGACGACGATGGTCAGGCGGGCGCGCGCGACGTCGATCCCGAGGCTCGCCGCCTCGTCGTCGCCAAGGCTGAGGACGTCGAGCACACGCCGGTGCAGCACGAGCACGAGGGAGCTCACGGCGATGTACGGGGCGCAGACGGCGACGTCGACCCACGTCGAGGTCGAGAAGCCTCCGAGCAGCCAGGAGTAGACGTTCTGCAGGACGTCCGTGTGTCGCTGCTGGACGAACGTCTGGACGGCGGCCGTGAAGGTCGCCACTGTGACGCCGGCGAGGACGAGCGCGCCGGTCGTGCGCGCCGCGCCTGCGGAGCGACCGAGGACGTACGTCGCGACCACCGCGGCGATCGCCCCGGCGAAGGCGGCGAGCGGCACCGTCCAGCGCGGGCCGGCCGCCGTCGCGCCGTAGACGATGGCGAGCGTCGCGCCGAGCCCCGCCCCGCCGGCGACCCCGAGCAGGTACGGGTCGGCGAGCGGGTTGCGGAACACGCCCTGGTAGGCGGAGCCCGCCACGGCGAGCATCCCGCCGACGAGCGCGGCGAGCGCGACCCGCGGCGCGCGCAGCTGCCAGAGCACCGCCCGGTCGACCGCGTCGAGCGGCTGCCGGACGTGGAGCCCGGGGACGTACGAGAGCGCGGAGCGGACGATCGCGCCGAGCCCGATGTGCACCGGCCCGACGGCGAGCCCGACGACGAGCGCCGCGAGCAGGAAGGCGGCGACGGCGAGGCCGGCACGGGGACCGACGCCCCGGGCCTCGACCCGGGGCGCTGCCTCCAACCGGCTCGCCTCGACCGCCATCAGCCCTGCCTGGCGATCGCGGCGACCCGCCGCGCGAACTCCACGATCCGCGGCCCCCACCGCGAGGCGACGTCGTCGTTGACCCCGATCACCCGGTGGTGCCGCACCGCGGCGATCGTGCTCCAGCCGGGCCTCGCCGCGACCGCCGCCGGCGTCTGGCCGCAGCAACGGGTGTCGGCGAGGACGATGATCTGCGGGTTCTGCTGGAGGATGTACTCGGCAGACAGCTGCGGATAGCCGCTGCCGGTCGTGTCCGCCCCGTCGGCGATGTTCCGGAATCCGAACAGCTTGTAGATCCGGCCGATGAACGTCTGCGACGTCGCGGAGTAGTAGGTCTGGTCGAGCTCGTGGTAGACGCGCAGGTGGCGGCGGGAGCGCGGCACGCTGCGGACGATCGCCTGCAACCGTGCCCGCATGTGGTGGACGACCCGCTCGGCCCGCCGGCGGTGCCCGGTCAGACGGCCGAGCTGCCGGAGCTCACGGTAGGCCTGGCCGAGGTTCGCGGCTCCGGGCTCGTTCACGACCTCGATCCCGAGCTTGCGCAGCTGCGAGGCGAAGCCGCCCGGGTTGTAGGAGATGAGGACGAGGTCGGGGTGGTAGTTGGCGATCGCCTCGACGTTCGGTGTGTAGCCGGAGAGGCTCGTCCGGGGCGCCCGCTTCGGGTAGTCGGAGTCCTGGTCGACGGCGACCACCTGCTTCCCGGCGCCGATCGCGAACAGGTCCTCGGTGATCGTCGGGGAGAGCGAGACGATCCGGTGCGGGCGACTACGCGTCCGCGCCTGGTGGTGCTGCGCGGCCGCCGAGAGGGAGACGGCGCTGAGCGCCGCGGCGAGGGCCACGGCGAGAGCGAGAGCACGACGGTGCACGAATCCTCCTTCCGCGAGGGGTTCGAGTTCGCGGCGGGCGGCAGGTCTTCTGACTCGGGGCTCCCTCTCCCACCGCCTTCCCGGGTCGGAGCCCAGTGGCGTCGTGGCGGGAGAGCCTCTCCCCTTACAGCGGCGGGACCGTCCCGGAATCGCACCGGAGTTCCCTCACCGCTCGCCGGTTCTGTGGCGGGAATCTAGCATCGAGCTTCGTGACCGCGCTCGCACTCGATCTCGACGGCGTCCTCGCCGACACGCGTCCCTTGTGGGACGCCTGGCTCGAGGATGCCGCGCGGCGCGCCCGGGTCGAGCTCGACGTCCCCGACGACCGGAAGGCGGCTGCCGCGGTGCTCGACGAGGCGCTGGGAGACTGGCGGCCTCTGCTGGCACGCTTCGCCGCCGACCGGGCGCCGCTCTGGATCCGGCCGCGGCCGGAGACGAACGCCGCCCTCCGCCGGCTGGCCGCGGCGGGTGCGCGGATCGGCGCCTTCACCGACGCGCCGCGCGAGCTCGCGACGATCGCCCTCGCGCATGCGGGCGTCGCGCGGCAGGTCGACGTGGTCGGCACGCTCGCCGAGGTGCGCGCCGAGCTCGGGGAGGCGACGGTCGTCGTGCGGTCGCGGGACGAGCTTTCGGCAGTACGATGAAGAGGTGGAGCACGACCTCTCCGACCGTCGTTTCGACCTGATCCTCGAGCGGCTCGACCGGATCGCGGACGAGCTCGCGAAGACGAACCAGCGCCTCGACAACGATGAGAACTTCCTCCGCCTCGCGCGCGAGCTCGCGACGCTGAACGAGTCGCTGCAGGCCCTCGCCTACGCCGCCCTCGGCCAGCAGGCGCCCCAGGTCCGCCGCCGCCGCTCGGCCTGACTGCGCCGCGGAGGCGAGCCCAGGGACATGTCTCCGCGGGCCATGCCCCGGTGCCAGGCACCGGTACATGTCTGTTGTTGACATCCCGTCCGGCTGCCGACGGGTTGGTCAGTCCGACTCGACAAAGCGGCGCAGTCCCCGAATCTGGGCACCGCGCGT
>CAZRTE010000004.1:0-31772 GCA_964602945.1 uncultured Gaiellales bacterium | reverse complement strand
TTGGTCAGTCCGACTCGACAAAGCGGCGCAGTCCCCGAATCTGGGCACCGCGCGTGCTTCCGAACTCGCCGAGCACCTCCCGGGCGTCGACGAAGTCGAACATGTCGGAGGCACCGACCGTCGCCCCGTAGCTGCTCCACCGCCATTCGTCCGGCCGATCGGCCAGGCCTGCCGCGACCGGGTTCCTCGCGACATACCGGAACGCCTCGAGCAGCGACGACGGTGAGTCCTTTCGCCTCGACCAGTAGCGGTTGCGGACGAGATAGCCGACCCGCTCGTGACGCTCGTTGTACAGCTTGCTGTAGCGACCGACGAGCTGATGCATTCCCCGCGCGAGCGAGTCGTCGTCCAGGCCCAGGATTGCGTGCCAGTGCGTCGTGAGCAGGCACACGGCGAGACACCGCCACTCGAACCGGGCCACGGTCGCCACGAAGAGCCTCAACCACGCTGCCCGATCCCGATCGTCGTGGAAGTAGACGCCGGCCCCAGCCGCGCTGACGCCGACATGTTGGAATCCCGGAGCAAGATCACGAGGAGGTCGGGGCACACATGCAGGTTGCTCGCCCGCGGTCGGCGGCGCAAGATGTCCCGGCCAGCCAGCTGGCTACTTTGGACACGTCTGGGTGCCTGGCACCAGGACGTGGCTGTTCCAGCCAGGTGGTGCGGCGGGCTGCTCTGGGCTACGGCAGGCGCCAGATGTCGAGGACGCCGCTCTCGGCGTGGCGGTTTGCGTCCCCCTCGGGCAGGGCGACGCGGCCGTCCACCACGATCGGGCTGTTCCAGTGGCCGCTCCCCGCCGCCAGCGTCGCGACGAGCCGGCCGCTCGCGGGCCGGTAGACCCGCAGACCGCCGCCGCCGGGGTCGTAGACCCAGAGGAGCCCCCCTGCGACGACCGGGCTCGTGCCCGCATGCCGGTTCCGCCAGACCGGGTGGAGCCGCCCGCCGCGCAGCATCCACGCCTGCGTCCCGCCCCCGTCGGCGACGATCAGCCACGTGCGCTTCCCTGCCCGCCACACGGCCGGCGCGGTGAACAGGCCGGCGCCGGAGGGGGTCGAGACGACCTGCAGCTCGCCGCCGCGGTGCGGGCTCGTGCCGCGCAGCCGCGCGAGCGAGAGGAGCCGGATCTTCCCGTCCTTGCCGCCCTGCGCGACGAGCTTCGGCGTGAGGAGGGCCGGAGCCGTCGAGCCGAGATCCAGGTCGGCCCGGTCGAGCTCCCGCGTGTTCGTCGGCGTGTAGTTGCCGAGCAGCCGCAGGCGCCTGGACAGGAGGAGCACCGAGTCTCCCCAGTCGCGGCGCCCGTTCCACGGCCCGTTGCCGGTGGCGACGAGGAGGGAGCCGCTGCGCGGTACGACGACCGCACCGGCGCGCCCCCAGATGGCCGAGCCGCTCGCCGGGCACGAGGACGGCAGGATCAGGCGGCGCCGGCCCGAGCAGACGGCGTTCCAGACGTGCAGGAGGCGTCCGCTCGCGGCGGAGATGACGACCACGTGCCCCTGGTAGGGCGGCTCGTCGCCGACATAGCCGCCGGTCGTCGCGATGACGTGCCCGCCCGAGAAGTCGAGGGCGGTACCGAGCTTCTCCCGGGACGGGAGCTTCGTGATCCGGACGCGCCACACGGCCCGGCCGCTCGCGACCGACAGCTTCTGGATCCGGCCGTCCGGCGAGGCCGTGTAGATCCACCTGCGGCTCGGATCCGCCACCGGCGTCGCCGTCGTGATCCGGTAGCCGCCCGCCCACGAGGCGTAGCCGGGCGGCCGCCAGCGCCAGACGACCCTGCCGCTCGCGGCGTCGATCGCGAGCGTGATCCCGTAGGCCGTCGTGACGAAGAACGCGTCCCGCTTCTCCCCGCCGACCTCGACGCCGTGCAGGTAGATCGGCGAGGAGTCGACGGTGCCCGGAAGCTGCACCTGCTGCCGCCGGAGCGAGCCGACGTTCCCGGGCGTGATCCCGGTGCGGTGCGGGCCGTCGCCGCTGTGGCGGCCGTCGTAGCCGAAGCGTGTCCAGTCGCGCGCGGGGAGCGACCGCGTCGCGCTCGCGCTCGGGCCGCCGCCCGTCGCCCCGCTGCTGCCGCAGGCAGCCGCCACGACCCCTACGAGCGCGAGGACGACCGGCAGGACGGCTAGCGGCGCAACAGGACGCGCCGTAGCTCGTCCTCCTTGCCCGGCTCCAGGATCGCGAGCACCTGGTCCCCCGCCTCGAGCACGGTGGAGCCGACGGCGATCTCGGAGCGCCCCTCGCGCATCACCGAGATCAGCCGCGAGCCCTCCGGCAGGGCGAGAGCTTCGACGCTGTGTCCCACGGAGGGCGAATCGCCGTCGATCTGCACCTCGACGATCTCGAGGTTCTCGCGCCGCAGCTCGAGCAGGTGGATCAGGTCGTACTCGGGAACCTCGTGCTCGACGAGGGCCATGATGCTCGAGGTCGCGCAGACGGTCGGCGAGATCCCGAGCAGGTCGAAGTGCACCTGGTTGCGCGGATCGTTGACGCGGGCGATCACCTTCGGCACGCCGTACTTCTCGCGGGCGATCTGCCCGATCACGAGGTTGTCCTCGTCGTCGCCGGTCAGCGCGAGCACGACGTCCGGCGGACGCGCGATGCCTGCGCGCTCGAGCACGTACAGCTCGGTGGCGTCGCCGCGCTGCACCTGGTGCTCGAACTCGTCCTCCAGCTGCTCGAAGCGATCGCGCCGCTGCTCGATCAGCGTCACCTCGTTCCCAAGCCGCAGCAGCGAGCGCGCGACGTTCGCGCCGACCTTGCCGCCGCCGGTGACGATCACGTACATCAGTGCGCCCTCCGCGCCGGACGGCGCACTACGCCGTCTCGACCGTCCGGGCCGGCACGGTACAGGTGCGCGCCGCCTCGAGCAGGGTGTCGATAGCGACGCTCGTCGGGCAGACCGTCTGCAGGCCGCGCTCCGCGTAGAAGCGCGCGCGGGCCGGGTCGAGCACGCGGACGACGACGCAGCGGACGTCGAAGCGCTTCTGCGCCACCTGGCCGATGACGATGTTCGTGTTGTCCCCGTCGGTCGCGGCGACCACCGCGTCCATGTCCTCGATCCCGCCCTCGCGCAGGACGTCGGCGTCCATGCCGTGGCCGACGATGAACGTCCCCGGCCAGTTCTCGCCGAGGCGGGAGAGGGCGTCCTCGTTCTCGTCCACGACCGTCACGTCCCAGCCCTCCTGCTGGAGCTGGAGCGCGATCGAGGAGCCGACGCGGCCGCAACCGATGACGAGAGCCTTGAGCACGAGCGAACCGTAGCGCGCCGGGACGCGCTCACACCTCCTCGAGGCCACCCTGCGGGAAGGCGACGACGAGCACCTCCGCCGGTGCCTTGCGCAGAACGTAGTCGACGGTCGGCGAGAAGAAGCGGGACTGCCGCCGCCAGCGCGGCGCCGAGCCGAGCACGATCAGGTCGGCGCCGCTCTCCTGCGCCGCCCTGACGATCGCGTCCCCGATCGAGCGTGCGCGCACGGCCTGGCCCGTGACCTCGACGCCGTGGTCGGCGCCGAGCAGCTTGGCCTCGGCGAGGGAGGCGGCCGCCCGTTCCTCCTCCTCGACGAGCTCGATGTCGAGCGGCTTGTCGAGCGGGACGAGGATCACGTGCAGCGCCTCGACGATCGCGCTGCGCTCCTCCGCGAGCTTCACCGCCGTCGCCATCATCTCCTCGCCGATGTCGCCGAGCTTCATCGGCACGAGGATCCTCGAGAACTCGACCTGCACCAGGGTCTCGTCCGGAGCGACCTCGACATGCTCGAGCAGACCCGTCCCCTGGCCGCGCCGCACGAGGAAGTAGACGACCGCCCCGGCGGCGAGCCAGGCGGGACCCGCGTAGCGAGCGCCGATGTGGGTGAACATCGCCGCGACGAAGATCGCCGCCGTCGCGAGCGCCCCGACGACCGTGGGCAGCGGCACGTCTGCGCCGCGCACGCGCACCGAGAGCGGTACGCGGAATGGGCGCTCGAGCTCCGGCCTGCTGAAGCGGAGCCGGACGACGGCCAGCTGGGCGGCCGTGAAGGCGAGCAGGACGCCGAAGCTGAACAGGCTGGCCAGGAACGCGACCGGGTTCGTCGTGAACGCCGTCGTGAGCAGCAGGACGAGCGAGATCCCGCCGGCGGCGAGGACGGCCTCGCGCGAGTGGAGGCTGCGCCGGCTGAGACGTCCGAACGCGGAGGGGAGCTGGCCATGCTCGCCGAGGGCATAGGCCAGGCGGCCGGCGCCGGAGCTCGACGTGGCGGCTGCGGTGAGGAGCACGAGCGCGCCCGTGATCCCGACGTAGACGCGCAGCACGCGCTCGATCCAGAAGCCGACATGCGGCCCGAGCGCGTACACGACCCCCATCAGCGGCGCCCGCTGCCACTCCGTCCCCAGCTGCGTCGTGCCGTGCGGCGCGGGAAAAGCGGAAAGGCCGACGAGCGCGATCAGGACCGTGACGAGGACGACGGCCCCCGTCCCGGTGAAGAGGCTGCGAGGCATGTCGCGGCCCGGCTGCCGGGCCTCCTCGGCGAGGTTCGCGACCGTCTCGAGGCCCGTGTACGCGAGCAGCGCGAGCGGCAGGGCGAAGGCGAGCTCGTGCCACGACGGCGCCCGCCCGAGCGCGAGGCCCCGGCCGAGCGCGTCCGGCGAGAAGAGGAAGGCGAAGCCGAGGATGACGAGCAGCAACTGCGTGACGAGGTCGAGGAGCGGCACGACGAGGCTGAACGAGTACAGCCGCGTGCGCGCGAGGAGCCGGGCGGCGGCGATCGCCGCGATGAGGCAGCAGCCGACGATCACGTCGCCGGGGTGACGGGCGATCGACTCGATGCCGAGCGCGTGCCCGAGGTAGTGCGGGAAGAACAGCGCCGAGAGCGCGATCACGATCAGGTAATCGAGGAAGAGCGCCCAGCCGGTGAAGAACCCGGCGAGATCGTTGAAGGCGACGCGCACGAAGGTCGCTGCGCCGCCGACCTCGGGGATCGTCGTCGTCCCCTCCGCGTACGACATCGTCACGACGAGGAAGAGGAGACCCACGACGGCGAGCACCGCCGGGGTCAGCCCGAGCGCGTGGAAGGCGACGATCCCCAGCGCGAAGTAGAGGGAGGACGCGACCTCCCCGTAGGCGACGGAGGCGAGCGCCGGCGCATCGAGCACCCGTTGGAGCCGCGGCAGCTTACGTGCCATCGACCCGCGAGCCTAGCCGTATCCGCGGCGGTCTACCGGCGGCGCCAGAGGTAGAGGCGGCCGACGCCGAGCGCGAGGAAGAGGATGCCGAGGACGTAGCCGACCGAGCCACCGCCCGCCGCGACGGTCTCGACGAGGATCGCGATCCCGAGCACGATCGCGACCAACCCGAAGACGAGCACCGAGCTGCGGTAGAAGCCGCTCAACGGGCGCCCTCTGCCCGCTGAGCGTGTGGAGGGGGTGTGGGGGCACCGGCAGGGTTCCCCTCACGAAGCGAACAAGCGAGCCGACGGCGAGCGACGCTCACGCTGCCTGCTCGCGCTCTGTCGTGACCATGACGCGGCAGGGCGCGTGCCGCAGCACGAAGTCGACCGCGTCCCCGAAGATCTGCCGCCGGCCGCGCTGCAGCCGGACGCGCCGGGGGCCGGCCATGATGATGATCTGCGAGCCGCGCCGGGTCGCCTCGTCGACGATGGCGCGACCGATGTTGCGCGTGCGCGCGATCCGCCCGATCACGCGGACACCATACGAGGCGCCGATCGCCCGGGCCTCGTCGAGCTCTTCGTTCGCCTCGAGGATCTGCTCGGACAGCTCGGCGTCGAGCGGCAGGTCGAGCGGTACCTCGATCGCCGTCAGGGCCACGATGGAGGCACGCCGCTCGGTCGCGAGGCGGCAGGCGACGTCCATCGCCTCCTCCGACGGATAGCCGGGCGCGATGGGAACGAGGATGTGCCGGAACTCGAGCGCCGCCGCCGGCCCGTACTCGACCGGCGCCCGGACCGTCTCGCGCAGCGAGACGCCGAGGACCCGCCGCCGGTAGAGGATGTAGACGGCGAAGCCGACGGCGATCCAGGCGAGCCCGGCATAGCGCGTGCTCGGGTACTGGATCACGACGTCGAGCCAGGCGAGGCCGGTCGCGAGCCCGCCGATCAGCGCGAAGATCGGCCAGTCGACGCCGCGCCAGCGGAAGTTGGGACGCGCCCGCCAGGGGATCTCCTCCCCGGCGCGCCGCCGCCGCAGCTGGATCACGGACGCGTGCGCGACGGTGAACGAGAGCATCGCGCCGAACGAGTACATCGTGCTCAGGAAGTTCGTCCTGCCGGGCAGGAGCACGAGGATCGAGACGAAGCCGGCGAAGACGATGAGCGACAGCCACGGCGTCTTGAAGCGCGGGTGCAGGCGGCGGAACATGGCCGGCAGCTGCCGGTAGCCGGCCATCGCGTACGTGATCCGGGAGGCGCCGATCACGCCGGCGTTCGTCGCGATGAAGAGGATCGTCGCCGCCAGGATGCCCACGTAGATCTTGATCACCGAGAGCAGCGTCCCCCCGAGCCCGAGGTGCTCGACGAGCCCGAGCACCGGGTCGTTCGCGAAGCCGCCCTTGTCCGGCCCCAGCCCCAGCAGGGTGACGCCGTGCTCGACCGGCATCGCCGAGAGCGCGATCAGCGGCAGCGTGAAGTAGATGGCGAAGACCGCGATCGCGACCATCAGGATCGAGCGCGGGATGCTGCGCACAGGGTCTCGCGCCTCCTCGGAGAGGTTGGAGACCGTCTCGATCCCGGTGTAGGCGATCATCCCGACCGGGATCGCGAGCAGGAAGTTGCCCCAGGTCGGCGCGACGCCGAAGTCGACGTTCCGCACGAGCGTGTGCGGGCTGAAGACGAGGAAGAAGCCGATCAGGACGAGCAGCACCTGCGTGCCGAAGTCGACCGCGGCGAGGACGATGTTGATCCGCGCCGACTCCTGGATCCCGATGATGTTGAGCGCGACGAGGACGACGATGACGACGGCGCCGCCGATGATGTCCCAGGGGTTCTGCTTCAGCGGCTCCCAGAAGATCGAGAGGTAGTGCGGCACGAAGAACGCCGAGATGGCGATCGTGATGACGTAGTTGAGCATCTGCGCCCACGCCGCCCCGAACGAGACGAGCTCGTTGAAGGCGTGGCGCGCGAAGCTCGAGGAGCCGCCGGCCTCCGGGAAGCTGACCGTTCCCTCCGCATAGGTCGCGGCGGTCGCCGCGAAGAAGAGGCCGGCGATCACGAAGACCGCGGGCGTGAGCCCCAGGGCGAAGAAGGCGGTTACGCCGAGGGCGTAGTAGATCGACGAGCCGACGTTGCCGTACGCGGTCGCGAAGAGCGCGTTCGCCCCGAGAACGCGCTCTAGCTCGTGCGCCTGCCGACGCCGTCGTGCCACGGCGGGACTCTAGTGGCCGCTGCGGGCGCCCCCCGCCACTCGCCTGCGGCGCCTAGCCGTGAATCGAGATGACGAGCGGGATGATGAGGATGGCGACGATGTTCGCGATCTTGATCATCGGGTTGATCGCCGGGCCGGCGGTGTCCTTGTACGGGTCGCCGACGGTGTCGCCGGTGACCGCGGCGGCGTGCGCCTCGGAGCCCTTGCCGCCGTAGAGACCGTCCTCGATCAGCTTCTTCGCGTTGTCCCAGGCGCCGCCACCGGAGGTCATCGCGATCGCGAGGAAGAGGCCGGTCACGATCGTCCCGATCAGGAGGCCGCCGAGCATCTTCGCGTTGATGATCCCGACGATGATCGGGAAGCCGATCGGGACGAGCGCGGGCAGCATCATGCTGCGGATCGCCGACTTCGTGACGATGTCGATCGCGCGCCCGTACTCGGGCCGCGAGGTGCCCTCCATGATCCCCGGGTCCTCGCGGAACTGGCGGCGCACCTCCTCGACGACCTCGCCGCCGACGCGCCCGACCGCCTGCATCGCGAGCGAGGCGAAGAGGAACGGCATCAGGCCGCCGATGAACAGTCCGGCGATCACCCAGGCGTCGGAGAGGTCGAAGCGGAGGTTGGCGACGGCACTGCCCGCTCCCTGCTCGGTGAGCCCGTCCTTGTAGGAGCCGAAGAGGACGAGCGCGGCGAGCGCCGCGGAGCCGATCGCGTAGCCCTTCGTCACGGCCTTCGTCGTGTTGCCCACCGCGTCGAGCGGGTCGGTGATCGCGCGCACCTCCGGCGGGAGGTCGGCCATCTCGGCGATACCGCCGGCGTTGTCCGTGACCGGGCCGTACGCGTCGAGCGCGACGATGAGGCCGGTCATCGAGAGCTGAGCCATCACGGCGACGCCGATCCCGAACAGGCCCGCCAGGTGGTTCGCGACGAGGATCCCGATCGCGATCACGATCACCGGCGCGGCCGTGGCCTGCATCCCGACCGCGAGCCCTTCGATGATGTTCGTCGCGTGGCCGGTCTGCGAGGCGGCGGAGATCTTCTTCACCGGATTCCAGCGGGTGCCCGTGTAGAACTCGGTGATTCCGACGAGGAGCGCGGTCACCGCGAGCCCGATCAGCGCGGAGCCGTAGAGGTTGCCGAACGAGTAGGAGCCGCTCGTGTCGAACGCCATCGTCACCGGGATGAAGATCGCCGCGGAGATCAGCGTCGCGACGATGACCGCGCGGTAGAGCGCGTTCATCACGTTGCCGCCTTCGCGCACCTGGGCGAACTGGACGCCGATGATCGAGGCGATGATCGAGACGCCGCCGATGGTGAGCGGGTAGAGCCAGAGGTGCGTGCCGGTGGTGTAGGCCGCTCCGGTCACGCCGAGCAGCATCACCGCGACCGCGGTGACCGCGTACGTCTCGAACAGGTCGGCCGCCATCCCGGCGCAGTCGCCGACGTTGTCGCCGACGTTGTCGGCGATCACGGCCGGGTTGCGCGGGTCGTCCTCCGGGATCCCCGCCTCGATCTTGCCGACGAGGTCGGCGCCGACGTCGGCGGCCTTCGTGTAGATGCCGCCGCCGAGCCGCGCGAAGACGGAGATGAGGGAGCCGCCGAAGGCGAGGCCGACGAGGTGCTCGATCGCCTTGTGCGGCGAGTCGTGGATCCCGGCGGTGAGAATCCAGTAGTAGACGGCCGTCCCGAAAAGACCGAGGCCGACGACGAGCAGACCGGTCACCGAGCCCGCGCGGAAGGCGACGTTCAGGGCCGCCGGGAGCCCGTGACGGGCGGCCTCGGCGGTGCGCACGTTCGAGCGCACGGCGACGTTCATGCCGATGAAGCCGGCGGCGGCCGACAGCGTGGCGCCGATCAGGAAGCCGAGAGCCGTCCCCCAGCCGAGCTTGTTGTAGAAGCCGATGATCAGGAAGGGGACGACCGCGACCGCCGCGATCGTCGTGTACTGGCGGCGCAGGTAGGCGGCCGCTCCCTCCTGGACGGCGCGGGCGATCTCTTGCATGCGCTCGGAACCGGCCGGCCGCCCCAGCAGCCAGACCGTCAGACCGAGCCCGTAGACGACGGCCGCTCCCGCGCAGACGAGCGCGAACAGCACGGCGTGATCCATGAACCAACTCATCGGGTCGAAGTCTCCCTCCGGGGCGTCACAAAGTCAGCGCCGAGGGACCCCGGCGCGGCTTGGTTTGTACCACACCGGCCGGTCGGGACGTGTCACGAAGCGGGAGCGCGTACGGGCCAGTCCACCTGCTCCGCGAAGATCTCGCGCATCGAGGCGCCCTCCTCGTGGCGCGCGATCTGGCGCTCCGCGGCGTTCCGGTCGGGGATCGCGAGCCAGTCCGCCGCCCCGAGCTCCTCCGCGACCGGCCGCACCCACTCCACGAGCTGCTCGAGCCGGGCCCGGGCGGGCACCGGCTCGCCGCGCTCGAAATCGATCAGCTCTCCGGCCAGGCCGTGGCGGATCGCGCGCCAGAGGTTCTCCTCGAGCAGCCGGTGCGGCAGGTCCGGCAGCTGCTCGCCCTCGTCGAGGGCACGGGTGACCCTGGCGACGAGCGCGTAGCAGAGGGCTGCGAGCGCGCGTGCCTCGCCGAGGTCCGGCTGCGCGTCGCAGATGCGGATCTCGACCGTCGGGAAGGCGAGGTGCGGGCGCACGCTCCACCAGATCTGCGTGTGCTCGGTGATCGAGCCGGTCCCGTAGAGGAAGCGGACGTACGTCTCCCACTCGTCCCAGCCCGCGAACGCATCGGGGATGCCGCAGCGCGGGAACATGCGCGTGAAGATCTGCGTGCGCGCCGTGTGGAGATGCGTGAACACGCCCTCGACGAACGGCGAGCTCGCCGAGAGCGCCAGCAGCTCGGGCAGGTAGGCGCGGAGCGCGGAGCAGACCCGGATCGCCCGGTCGGCGCCGTTCACGCCGACGTGCACGTGCAGGCCGAACGAGTTGTTGCGCCAGACGACGTAGCGGAGGATCTCGTCGTTGCGCCGGTAGTGCGGCGTGTCGATGATGCGCTGCTCCTGCCAGGGGCTCCAGGGATGCGTGCCGGTCGCCGCGAGCCCGATCCCGAGCGGCTCCGCGAGCGCGCGCAGCTGGTCGCGCCGCTCGCCGAGGAGCACGGCCGCCTCGGCGAACGAGTCGCAGCGCCCCGTCCGGACCTCGACCTCGGACGCGATCAGCTCGCCGACGAGGTGCGGCCCCAGCTCCGTCCCCTGGGCCGCGTCGCGCAGTTCCTCGAAGCGGTTGACGAGCTCGAGCGTGCCCGGTTCGAGCAGCCCGAACTCCTCCTCGACGGAGACCGTGAAGTCGGGAACCGAATCGAAGCCCGCGCGCGATCGCGCGAGCATTTCCTCGTAGCCGAGACGCTGCTCGTCGCCCACGCGCTCAAGCGTACTTACCTTTTTGAAGCGTACCGAGCGGGTACCGCGGCGACGACGGCGACGGCGCAGCGCGCTACTGGTCGAGGACGGGCTCGGCGTCCGGCGCGCGCTCGGGCGCCCCGGCGGCGACAGCCACGAGCGACGGCCGGGCGAGCACGGCGACGGCGAGGGTGCCCAGGGCCACGGCGACCGCGCCGGCGAGGAAGGCGAGGTCGAGACCGGACACGAAGGCGACGTGCGCGGCCGCGACCGTCTGCGCCCGCGCCGCCGGCGGGACGAGGGCGGCGGCGGCGTCCACCCCGCCCGAGGCGACGGCCGCCGCGAGTCCGTGCGGGGCCGCCGGCAGCAACTCGTGCAGACGCGAGGTGAGGCGGCTGTCGAGCAGCGCGCCGAGACCCGCCACGCCGGTGGCGAGGCCACCGATGCGGAACGTGTTGCTGAGACCGGAGGCGAGCCCGACGCGGTGGGACGGGACGACCATGAGCGCGAGCTGGCCGATGGCCGGATTCGCGAGCCCGATCCCGAGGCCGGCGAGGATCTCGCCGGGGAGCAGCACCGTCCAGGCGGAGTCCGCGCCGGTGCGGAGCATCAGCAGCACCCCGGCGAAGACGATCCCGAGACCGGCGGCGAGCATCACGGCGGCCGGGATGCGCGTACCGAGCCGGCGCGCGGCGATCGGGACGAAGAAGACGAGAAGGGTCGTGGGCAGCAGCCGGATTCCGCCCTCCAGCGGCGAGTAGCCGAGGTCGTTCTGCAGGTAGAGCGTGAGGTACGGCAGGAGCGCGAACATCCCGGCACCGATCGCGAACGTCCCGAGCGAGACGCCCGTGAAGGCCGGGCTGCGGAGCAGCGAGAGATCGAACATCGGATGCTCCTGCCGCAACTCGACGACGACGAACGCCGCGAGCAGCAGCGCGGCCCCGCCGAGCGAGCCGACGATCTGCGCGCTCGTCCACCCGTCGTCGTTGCCGCGCAGCAGCCCGTAGACGAGCAGGAACAGGAAGCCGGAGAAGCAGGCGAGCCCGGCGAGGTCGGTGTGCGCGACCTGCTCGGAGCGCAGGTCGCGGATGGCGACGCTCGCGGCGACGACGGCGATGCCGACCGGCAGGTTGACGTAGAAGATCCAGTGCCAGCTCAGCCACTCCGTGAGCAGGCCGCCCAGCAGCGGCCCGATCGCGACGGCACCGCCGATCGTCGCCCCCCAGAGCGCCAGCGCCGTGTGCCGCGCGTGTCCCTCGAACTCCTGGCCGATCAGCGCGAGCGAGGTCGTGAACATCGCCGCGCCGCCGACTCCCTGCGCCGCCCGGGCGAGATCGAGCGTGAGCGACGACGACGCGAGTCCGCACAGGAGCGAGGCGCCGGTGAAGACGACGACGCCGCCGACGAAGACGCGCTTGCGCGAGAAGCGGTCCGCGAGCTGGCCGGCCCCGAGCAGGAGAGCGGCGAGCGTGATCGCGTAGGCGTCGATCACCCACTGCAGGCCGGCGAAGCTCGCCGAGAGGTCCCGCTGGATGCTCGGCAGCGCGACCTGGACGATCGTCACGTCCACGAGCAGCATGAACGTCGCGCCGAGAATCGACGCCAGCGCCCAGCGCCGCTTCCGTCCTGCGCCCTCCACCGTCTTCGACTCTAGACGACGCCCAGCCGGGCGGACACCGCCGTCCAGCTCCAGTTCCGCTCGACGGCGCGGCGAGCCGCGCGTCCCAGCTCGCGCCGCCGGGCGGCGGGCAGGGCGAGCACAGAGGTCAGGCGATCGCGGAGCGCGGCCGCGTCACCGGCCGGGAACGAGAGCAGCGCGGCCGCGTCCGGGCCCACCTCCTCGGCGATGCCGGCTGCGATCTCCGCGAGGCCCGAGTGGGCCGAGACGACCGGAAGCACCCCTGCCGCCGCCGCCTCGGCAGCGACCATGCCGAACGCCTCCGGGAAGATCGAGGGCACGACCGACACCTCGCAGAGGGGAAGCAGGTGGAAGAGATGCCGGTGCTCCAGCTGCCCGGTGAAGAGCGTGCCCGGCGGCGCGAGCGCCTCGAGCTGCCGCCGGTAGTCGCCGAAGCCGACGACGACCGCGCGCGCGTCGAGCCCGCGGAGCGCCTCGAGCAGCACCTGCACACCCTTGTTCTCGATCAGCTTGCCGACGTAGACGACCGCGGGCTCGCCGCCGGCGAAGAAGCGCTCGAGGCGCCCTGCGTTGCCCTCGTCCGGGTGCCGCTCGTCCCGGTTGCCGGGATTGGGCGGATCGGCGCGGGCCTCGGCGAGGAGCGCGGCGAGCGCCCGGTCGCGCGGCTCGAGCCGGAACTGCTCGACGTCGACTCCCGGCGGCACGACCTCGACGCCGGCCACGCTGCCGACCAGCTCGTCCAGGACGGCGCGGATGTGCTCGGAGCCCGCGTAGACGAGCTCGGCGCGGGCGAGGGTCTCGGCGGCCCAGCCCCGCAGATCGGGACGTCCCCGCAGCGCGTACTCGAGCTCCGAGCCGTGTGCCTTGACCCGGAAGCGCAGCCCGCTCGCGGCGCCGACCGGGGCTCCGAGCAGCACGTGGTTCGCGAGCACGAGATCGGCCGGCGCGAGCTCCCGCAGGGCGGCCGCGTTCGCCGCCACGTACGCCTCTCGCTCGGCCGGCGTGAACTCGACGAGCAGTCTCGCCTCGAGGCCCTCGTAGCGGTCGAGGACGAAGACCGGCAGCAGCCGCCCGGGCAGCTCGGGCACGACGACCCGCGCCCCGCCGAGGTCGTAGCGCTCGGGGTGCCGCTCCTGGCAGACGACGGTCACGTCGTGCCCCGCGCGGCTCCACTCCCGCGCGAGCGAGCGCGTGTAGACGTTCGACCCCGTGCCGCCCAGCAGGTACCCGTGCCAGATCAGGATCCGCACGGAGCGGACGGTACGTGCTCGGGGCTACGTGAGATGGAAGTAGAGCGCGTAGAGCAGCTCGACGGCGGGGTTCGAGGTGTGCACCGTGACGTCGGCGGGCGTCTCGAGCAACGCCTCGGAGTAGTTGAAGACGATCTTGACGCCGGCGGCGACGAGGTCGTCCGCCGCCTGTTGCGCCGACTCCGCCGGCACGGCGAGAACGCCGACGACGACGTTGTGCTCGCGCACGAGGTCACCCAGACGGCCGTACGACTCGACCGACACCTTCCCGATCGGCTGTCCGATCTTCGCCGCGTCGGAATCGACGACCGCGGCGATGTTGATCCCGTGCTCGGCGAAGATCGACGAGGATGCGATCGCCTGGCCGAGCCGGCCGGCCCCGACGAGCGCGACGTTGTGCTGGCCCTGCGTGCGCAGGATCTTCCGGATCTCCTCGAGCAGGAGCTCGATCGAGTAGCCGACCCCCCGCTTGCCGAACTTGCCGAAGCTCGACAGATCGCGCCGCACCTGCGTCGCGTTGATGTTCGTGTACTCCGCGATCTCCTGCGAGGAGATCCTCGTCTTGCCCATCTTCCGCGCCTGGGTCAGCACCTGGAGGTACCGGGACAGGCGCGCCGCGACGCCGACGTTCAGCCGATCGGTCACGCAACTCCCTTCGTCTCGCTCGACTTGGTGACAGCCGCCCTGTTGTACCAGCCCGTTCTACCGGGTCGCGTCCGCAACCGCACGGTGCAGCGCCTCCCGATGAACGTGGTAGACGAAGCGACGGCACCCGTCGATCTCGACGACCGGGATCCATTCCCGGTACGCCGCCTCGAGCTCCGGGTCCCCGTCGATCTCGATCTCGCGGAGCTCGAAGCCGAGCTCCTCGCGCGCGGCACGCACGATCGCGAGCGCCCGCTCGCAGAGGTGGCACTGCCGGGCGTGGTAGACGACGACGGAAGGCTTCCCGGGCGCAGGCACCGGGGAAGCCTAGTGCCGTGCGTACGAAGCATCCAACCGCGGGCGATGCCGACAAGCCGCTCACAAATGCGACGGGCCGCCTCGGGAAGAGGCAGCCCGCCGCGGTGTGACAACGAGCTCGGTTCTAGGGGTAGATGCCCCGGGTGACGGTCGCCTCGGCGACACGCTGCACCGCCAGGCCGTAGGCGGCGACGCGCATCGGGAGCTTCCGGGTCTGGGAGATCTCCCAGGTCTCGTCGAACGCGCGGCTCATGATGTCGTTGAGCTTCGCGTTCACCTCGACCTCCTTCCAGAAGTACTCCTGGAGGCCCTGCACCCACTCGAAGTACGAGACGACGACGCCGCCGGCGTTCGCGAGCACGTCCGGGAGGATCAGGACGCCCTTGTCCTCGAGGATCGGATCGGCCGCCGGAGTCACCGGGCCGTTCGCTCCCTCGCAGATGATCGACGCCTTGACCTTGTCGGCGTTCTCCTCGGTGATCACCTGCTCGAGCCCGCACGGCGCGAGGATGTCGCAGTCGAGGAGCAGGAGCTCCTCGTTCGTGATCGTCTCGGCGTCCTTGACGCCGACGAGGGTGTGGTTCTCCGCCTTGTGCGCGAACGCGGCCGGGATGTCGATGCCCTTCGGGTTGTAGAGGGCGGTCGTCGAGTCCGAGATCGCGACGACCGTCGCGCCCTCCTGGTGCAGGAAGTTCGCGAGGTAGCTGCCGACGTTGCCGAAGCCCTGCACCGCCACCTTCATGCCCGCGACACGCTTGTCGAGCTTCGCGACGGCGTCGCGGATCGCGAACAGGCAGCCGCGCGACGTGGCCTCGACGCGGCCGAGGGAGCCGCCGATCGTCAGCGGCTTTCCGGTCACGACGCCGAGCACCGAGTGGCCCTTGTTCATCGAGTACGTGTCGAAGATCCAGGCCATCGTCGAGCCGTCGGTGCCGACGTCCGGAGCCGGGATGTCCTTCTCCGGGCCGATCTCGTTGATGATCTCGCTCGTGAAGCGGCGTGTCATCCGCTCGAGCTCGCTGCGGGACATCTTCTTCGGGTCGCAGACGACGCCACCCTTCGCCCCGCCGAACGGGATACCCATGAGCGCGCACTTCCACGTCATCCACATCGCAAGCGCCTTCACCTCGTCGACGGTGACGTCGGGGTGGTAGCGGATGCCGCCCTTCGACGGCCCGCGGGCAACGTTGTGGGTGACGCGATACCCCTTGAAGACCTGCGTACCTCCGTCGTCCATGCTGACGGGAATCGAGACCTCGACTGCCTTCTTGCACTGGCCGAGGACCTCGACGAGGTTCGGATCGATCTCGAAGGTCGTTGCGACACGCTTCAACTGCTCGCGTGCCAGCTCGAAGGGGTTCTCGCGCAGATGGGTAGCCGCCAGATCGACTGCACTCATCTTGTCGCTCCTTTTTTCGAGCAAACCGGAAATAAAACCGGAATCGCGGCGAGTATACGTCCGGCCTTCCCGCACCTTGAACCGTAGTTCCCCGCCGGGTCAGCGTGACGCATACGCATCGACCGAAAGGTAGCGCGGGTAGGGGACCGCATCGGTCCAGCGGGCTGCGGAGGCGATCATCGCCGCGTTGTCCGTGCAGAGCGCCGGCGGGACGGCGGCCGCCTCCGGCAGCGCCGCGCGCAGCTCGGAGTTCGCCGCGACGCCGCCGACGATCGCGATCCGGCGCCGCCCCGTCTGCTCGACTCCCTCCCGCACCCGCCGGACGAGCGCGCGGACGATCGCCCGCTGGTACGAGGCGGCGAGGTCGGCGCGCCGAGCGGCCAGCTCGCCCTCGCCGAGGTCGCGGACGGCGTACAGGAGGGCCGTCTTCAGACCCGAGAACGAGAAGTCGAGGCCGGGCACGCGCGCCACGGGGAAGTCGTACGCGGCCGGGTCCCCCTCGCGGGCGAGCCGGTCGATCTCCCTCCCACCCGGATAGCCGAGACCGAGCAGGCGCGCGCCCTTGTCGAAGGCCTCGCCCGCTGCGTCGTCGAGCGTCGTGCCCAGGAGATCGCGCTCGGTGTGCGAGCGGACGTCGAGCAGCATCGTGTGCCCGCCGCTCGCGAGCAGGCAGAGAAACGGCGGCTCGAGCGGGTCGGGCTGGAGGTAGAGGGAGGCGACGTGCCCGTCGAGGTGGTCGACGGGAACGAGCGGCAGCCGGCGCGACCAGGCCACCGCCTTGGCCGTGGCCAGGCCCACGAGCAGCGCGCCGATCAGTCCCGGCCCCTGCGTGACGGCGACACGGTCGACGTCGTCGAGCGTCGCGCCGGCCTCGGCGAGGGCCTCGCGGATGACGGGGGTCACGAGCTCGAGGTGCCGGCGGGACGCCACCTCCGGGACGACGCCGCCGTAGCGCGCGTGCAGCTCGGCCTGCGAGGAGACGACGCTGGAGCGGATGTACCCGTCCTCCGCGACGAGGGCCGCAGCGGTCTCGTCGCACGAGGTCTCCAGGCCGAGGATCACGCCCGCCTGCGCGCGACGGGGTCCTTCCACATGATCAGCGCGTCCTCGCGGTTGTCGGTGTAGTAGCCGCGCCGCAGGCCGCGCGCGCCGAAGCCGAGCCGCTCGTAGAGGGCGATCGCCTTGCGGTTCGAGACGCGAACCTCGAGCGTGTAGCCGCGCCGGGCGTCGGCGGCGGTCAGGTCGAAGAGGCGCTCGAGCAGCATCGTGGCGATGCCGCGACCGCGGTGCTCCGGGTCGACCGCGACGTTCATCACGTGCCAGGCATCGACGTACCGCGAGACGATCAGATACCCGGCGAGGGCGCCCTCCTCGCTGTCGGCTGCGAAGGCGCCCAGGCAGATGGAGCTCGGCTTCGCGAGCTCCCCCGCGAACATCGAGCGCGACCACGGCGTCGGATACGCGCGCCGCTCGATCTCCTCGATCGCCTGCAGATCCTGGAGGCCGAGCCGGCGCAGCTCGATGGTCGTCATGCGTCCACGTCCGGAACGCGCAGGTACAGGGGCTCGATCTCGTCCACCGGGCCCGCCTCGCCGGCGAGCCCGGCGTGGAAGCGCGCCCGCGGCAGGTGGCGCTCGTCGTCGTCCGGCGGCACGACGGCGCCGCGCTCGGAGAGGAGGCTGCGGTAACGGCGCGCGCCGTCACCGACACAGACCGTGCCGGGCTCGAGCGGCAGGTCCGCCGGCGCAAGCACACGCGCCTGGCCGTCGACGAGCGCGAAGACCTCGCGCCGCTTCGCGTCGATCACCGGCAGCGCCTCCGGGGCGCCGGCGGCGAGCGCGGCGAGCGTCGAGACGCCGGCGCCCGGGAGCTCGAGCGAGAGCGCAAGCCCGCGCGCGACGGCGAGGCCGATCCGGACGCCCGTGAAGCTACCCGGGCCGACGCCGACTGCGAGCCGGCCCAGCTCGGACGGATGCGCCCCCGCCTGCCGGAGGAGCGCGTCGAGATCCTCGAGCAGGGTCTGCGCCCGCGAGACGCGCTCGCCGAGCACCTCCCCGTCCTGCCCCACGACGTCCTGCGGACTGCGTGGGGGCCCCGCAGACCAGACGAGCGCGCTCGTGGCGGCGCCCGTCGCGGTGTCGAAGGCCAGGGTCAACACTCCACGATCTCCACGGCTCTCCCGCTGCCAGCATGCCGCAAACGGACCGCGTAGCGGGGCTCGGGCAGGACGCCCTCGCCGGCCTCCGGCCACTCGACGAAGACGACCGCGTCCTCGAAGTACGGCTCGAGGTCGCCCCACTCGGCCGGCGAGACTCCCTCGAACCGGTAGAGATCGAGGTGCGAGACCTCGACGCCGTTCCCGTGGTAGCGATGCCCGATCGTGTAGGTGGGGCTCGTGACCCGCTCGCGCACGCCGAGGGCAGAGCAGGCGCCGCGGACGAAGGTGGTCTTCCCGCTGCCGAGCTCGCCCGCGACGGTGACCACGTCGCCGGCCACGAGGTGCCGCGCGAGCCCGGCGGCGAGCGCCTCGGTCTCCTCCGGCGAGTGCGTCGTGGTCTCCGTCATCGCGGCCAAGACTACGATCCTGCCCAGGCCGGCCCACGTGATCGTCGAGACGGACGTCCACGATCCCGAGCAGTACGACCGCTACAAGGCCGCCTCGCCCGGTGCCGTGCACGCCGGCGGCGGGCGCTTCGTCGCTCGCGGCGGCGAGCTCGCCGTCCAGGGGCTCGACGAGCCGCTCTAGTACGCGTCGCCCAGGATCCGGCGCAACTCGACCGTGATCGCCGCCCGCAGCTCGCCGTGCTCGTCGTCCGAGTAGGCGAACTCCGGCGCGCTCCGGACGTCGTTCGGATACCGCCAGACGGGCCCGCCGATCTTGTCCGGCGGTTCCCACTCGTAGCGGGCGTGCACGTGCGCGTGCAGGAAGGTCAACGAGTTGCCGAGCACCTCGTAGTTGATGCGCCGCAGCCCGTTCGCGCGGCACGCGCACTCGACCGCCTCGCCGAGCAGCGACATGTCGTAGAGGAACTGAGCGCGGCGCTCCCGGTCGAGGTCGGTGAGGTGGTTCGCCGACGGCTCGTCCGTCAGGAGGAGTGAGTACCCCGGCAGGTGTTGCGTGTCTCCGATCACGGCGAAGCCGCAGCGGAGTCGGGCCATGACGAGAGGATTCTCGCCGCGCAGCGCGGAGCCGACGCGGTCGTCCCGCCAGTCCGGCACGGCGGGCTAGAACAGACCCAGTTGCTCGGCCGCCGCGGGGACGGCGACCTCCGGCTCCGGCTCGGGCTCCGGGGCCGCGACGGGCACCGTGCCCTCACCTGCGAGCAGCCCGGGGAGACGCGCGAAGTCCGCCTCGAGCACCTTCAGCATCGCCGGCGTGTAGAGCGCGGCGGCGGGATGGTAGAGCGGATAGAGGAGGACGCTCCGGCCCGCGATCGTCAGCGCCTGCTCCTGTCCGTGCACGCGGGTGATCCCGAGCGGCCGGCCGGAGAGGAGCTTCGTCGCGAAGTTGCCGAGCGTGGCGATCACCTTCGGCTCGATCAGCTCGATCTGCCGGAAGAGGTGCGGCTCGCACGCCTCGATCTCGTCCGCCTGCGGGTCCCGGTTGCCCGGCGGACGGCACTTGAGGACGTTCGCGATGTACACGTCCTCGCGCCGCAGGCCGACGCCGGCGAGCAGTCCGTCGAGCAGCTTGCCCGCCTGCCCGACGAACGGGATGCCCTGCTTGTCCTCGTGGAAGCCCGGCGCCTCGCCGACGAACATCAGGTCGGCGCGCGGGCTGCCCGCGCCGAACACGACCTGCGTCCGCCCCTGCGCGAGCCGGCAGCGCGTGCAGCCTGCGACCGACGCCGCATATGCCTCGAGGGCCTCGATGCTCTCGGCCGGGACCGCGCTCACGGAAGGGGAGTCTACGAAGCGCGCCCGACGGACACGATCCGCGCCCGCCAGCGCCCGCGCGGCGCCTCCACCTCGATCTCGTCGCCCGGCCCCTTGCCGAGCAGCGCCTGCCCGACCGGGGAGTCGGGCGAGACGCCGCCGACGCTCGTGATCTCGAGCTCGAGCCGCTCGCCGTCGTCCCGCTCGAGCTCCACCTTCGAGCCCACCGTGACGACACCGCTCGCCGCCGCCGCCTCCTCGTCGACGACCGTCGCCTGGTGGAGGCGGTGGCGGAGCACCCTGATCCGCGCCTCGAGCAGCCCCTGCTCGTTCTTCGCGGCGTGGTACTCGAAGTTCTCCGAGAGGTCGCCGTGCGCGCGCGCCGCCGCGATCGCGGCCACGACCTCCTGCCGCTTCGGCCCCTCCAGCTCCGCGAGCTCGGCCTCGAGCCGCTCGTGGGCGGCACGGGTCAGCAGCTCGCCGTCTTCCCCGCGGGCCACGGCGCTAGTGCCTCTGCTGTCGAGGAGCAGGCGAGGCGAGGACGCAGGGAGCCTCGACAGCCGAAGCCGCCAGGGATGCGGAGGACATCTGCCGCAGGGGCACTACTAGTGGCCGCCGCAGCCGCAGGAGCCGCCACAGCAGCCTCCGCCCCCGCCGACGGTCACGGGCTTCGTCACCCCGTGCACGGCGAAGGACGAGAACTGGCGCTGGACGTTCGTCGCGGCGCAGTCGGGACAGGCGACGTGCTCGGTGCCCCGGACGAGCTCCTCGAAGTGCGACTCGCACTCCATGCAGACGTACTCGTAGATCGGCACGGCTCAGATGTTAGACGCCCGGGCGTGAGGCGTGTCAGGTCTGGGGAGCACTCGCCTGGCCGAGCGCGCGCAGCCGCCCGAGCGACAGCCCCTCGCGGGCGAGGAAGGCGATGCCGCCGACATAGCCGACGGAGGACTCGATCGCCTGGAGCGCGATGCCGTACGCGAACCCGCGCGAGTAGGCGACCCCGTACGCGACGAGCGGCAGGGCGATCGCCGCCTGCTGCAGGCCGATGTTCCCGGGCCAGAGGGGCAGGATCAGGGCGACGTTCATCAGGGCGAGCACGGCGCCGGCCGCGATCAGCGGCTCGTGGAGGTGAAAGGCGAGGAGCGCCACCCAGACGGCGGCGAGCTGGAGGAGCCATCCCGCCGTCTGAAAGCCGACGGCGAGCAGCGCCGGGGTGGGCCGCCGCAGCACGCCGAGCCCCTCGCGGCCGCGCTCGACCATCGCGCGCCACCTCCCCCGGCCGGTCGCGCCGTCCCGCTCGTGCCGCGTCGCCACCGCCACGCCCAGGAGGAAGAACGCCGAGGCGATGCCGAGCACCGCCCAGAGCGAGGACCGCGCCCAGAGAGGGATCTTCGCCGCCGCGAGCACCCAGACGATCAGCCCGATCGAGGGAAACACCTCGAGAATCCGGTGCGCGAGGACACTGCCCAGCAACGCGGGCCAGAGTCCCGGCCGCTTCCGGTCGGGCATCCGCCGCACGAGCACGCCGACGCGTGCCACCTCGCCGACCCGCCCGGGCAGGACGCCGTTGGCGAAGATCCCGATGAAGAAGGCGGAGAAGACGTCGAGCAGGCGCGGGTGCGGGGTGCGGACGGCCTGCCGCAGCACCGTGTCCCACGACAGGCCGCGCACGATGGCGGACGCGAGGTTGAGCACGACGGCGACGAGCGCCCACGTCCAGCTCATCTGCGCGAGGTCGTGTCCGACCGTCCCCCAGTCGGGGCCACGGAAGACGAGGAGGGCGGTCACGCCGGCCGCCGCGCAGACGACGAGGGAGAGTCGCAGCAGCGACCGGCTCAGGAGCGGTGTGCCCTCCGGCGAGGACGAGACCGTCACCGGCGCCGCGTTACGACGCGTTGCAGGTCGCCTGCTTGCCGCCGACGATCTCGCCGACGAGCGCCTGCGGCGTTCCGGGCACCGCGAGCGCGAACCGCCCGGGCCGGTCGAGCTGCAGGATCGTCATCCTGTCGGGCCCCGGCGAGACGCAGCCGGCCCCCTTCAGGCGCCAGTACGGGTTGTAGTGCGCGCGCAGGAGGTAGTGCCCCGGGGCGAAGACGCGGCCGCGGATGACGGTGTGCCCGAAGGAGGTGACGACCGGATGCGCCGGACCGGTGAGCAGCGGCGTCGCGTGCGGCAGCTCGTAGATCGTCCAGTTCGTGCTCTGGAAGACGACCCGTAGCCCCGACTGCGGCGAGTCGAGCACGCCCACCTCCTGATGGACGCCGTCCCAGCCGAGCGGCGCGGTGCGGCTGAGCAGGACGTACTTGACCGCCTTCGAGCGCAGCCAGTCCCGGTACACGGTCGGGCCGAGGTGATTCGCGTAGAGCACCGAGTTGTCGACGGAATCGAGCTGCCGGTACCAGCCGCGGGCGAGCGCGAAGCCCGACTTCGGGAGCCAGTAGGCCTCCCAGTGCTCCGCCGTCGGTACGACCTCGACGCGGTAGCCGGGAGGGTTGTGCGCGTGCAGGTAGTCGAGCGCGGGCCGCCAGAAGCTCGCCTGCTGCGTCGTGTTGTCGATTCGCGACGGGACGAGCAGCGCGTAGGGGACGATGTTGTACGCGAGCGCCGCGGCGAGCGCCAGCACGACGAGGCGGCGCGGCCGGAAGCCGGCGAGGCTCGCCGTCAGGAGCATGACCGGGAAGACGAAGGCGCTCAGCCGCGTCCAGTTGTCCCCGAGCGGCGACGGGACGACGTAGAAGAGGACGCTGCCGAGGCCCCAGAGGGCGTAGAAGGCCACGAGCGGCGCGCCTGCACGGGCGTGCCGGGCGACGAGCACGCCGAGCGTCGTGACGAGCAGCACGCCGCCGAAGTCGACCCAGTGGAAGGGGTAGACGCCGGTGTTCGTCGGGAAGAGGACGAGCGCGAGGAGCTCGATCCCCGCGGCCACCCCGAGGCCGACCCCGAACCAGAGGTGGCGGCGCGCGATCCCCCGGCGGGCGACGGCGTACGAGGCGACGATCAGGCAGAGGAAGACGAAGGCGAGCGGACTGAAGCCGACGGTGAGGGCCGCGAGCACCACGGCCCAGCGGGTCCGGCGCAGCTGCAGCAGCTTCAGGGTCGCGAGCATCGCGGCGAAGCCGAGCGAGTACGCGTAGAGCCCCGTGAACATGGGGGCCGCGGCGAGCACGCCGAAGACGCGGGACGGCCACAGCGCCGCCCCGCCCCACTCCCGCAGCGCGAGCGAGGAGAAGAGAACGGTCGAGGCGACGGCGGCCGCGAAGACGAGGGGCAGGTTCCCGACGAGGGCCGCCGGGAGGTAGTAGAGGAGGCTGTACGACGCGAGCGGGTACATGCCCGAGTACCAGAAGTTGTCCCAGACGAGCGCGCCGCTGCGAACGAGGAACGTCCGGTAGAGGTGGACGGGAGCGTCACCGGGCGCCGGGCCGATCGCGAGCACCAGCCCGGCGATGGCCGCGGTCAGCGCGGCCGCGAGCAGCAGCTCGCGGCGGCGTGAGGGACGCGGGACCTCGGGGAAGGTGGCGGCTGCCGAGCTCATCCAGGCTGAATTTTCGCACGCGGACACCCGGTGACGCCCACCGGGTAGACTCGTGGTGCCCGGCATCCGCCTCGGAGCTGGAGCGAGAGAGTGATCGAGAGCGCCCATGTCATCGGTTCGGGCCGCGTCGGTTCGGCCGTCGCCGCCCGCCTCCACGAGCGCGGCGTCGCCGTGGAAGAGGACGACCCCGACGTCATCCTGCTCTGCGTCCCGGACACGGCCATTCCGGACGTGGCTCGGTATCTGTTACCGGGACGTGGCTGGATCGGACATGTCTCGGGAGCGACGCCGCTGTCCGCCCTCGATCCGCACGAGCGGCGCTTCTCCCTCCATCCCCTCCAGACCTTCGACCGCAGCGGCGACCCCGCCCAGCTGGACGGAGCGTGGGCGGCGATCGGCGGCGAGACGGAGGAGGCGCTCGAGGTCGCGCGCGAGCTGGCCGGGCTGCTCGGCCTGCACGCGTTCGAGCTCGCCGAGGAGGACCGGACGCTGTACCACGCGGGGGCCGTCTTCGCCTCGAACTATCTCGTCACGCTGCAGCGCGCGGCGGTGCGGCTGGGCGTGCCGGCCGAGGGGCTCGTGCCGCTGATGATCCGGACGATCGAGAACGGCTTCGACCTCACCGGCCCGCTCGCCCGCGGCGACTGGCAGACCGTGGAGGCTCACAAACAGGCGATCCGGGCGGCGCACCCCGAGCTCGAGCACCTCTACGAGACGCTCGCCGGGGCGACGGTGATGCTCGCGTGAAGGTCGTGCGCACCGTCGCCGAGCTGCGCGAGGCGCGGCAGGAGCTCGCCGGCGACGTCGGGCTCGTGCCGACCATGGGCGCCCTCCACGCCGGCCACGTCGCGCTGCTCGAGACGGCAGGCCGGGAGAACGACGCGGTCGTCATGTCGCTCTTCGTCAACCCGGCGCAGTTCGGCGACGCACACGATCTCGCCACCTATCCGCGGGACGAGGCGCACGACCTTCGCATCGCGGAGCAGGCGGGCGTGGACGTCGTCTTCGCCCCGCCGGCCGAGGAGCTCTATCCGGCCGGCTACCAGACGTGGCTCGAGGTCGAGGACGCGGCGAGCGGTCTGGAGGGAGAGGCGCGGCCCGGCCACTTCCGCGGCGTCGCGACGGTCTGCCTGAAGCTGTTCCTCCTCGTCCGTCCGGCGCGTGCGTACTTCGGGCAGAAGGATGCGCAGCAGGTGACGGTCGTGCGCGCGCTCGTCCACGACCTCGCGCTGCCCCTGGCCGTCCGTGTCGTCCCGACCGTGCGCGACGAGGACGGCCTCGCGCTCTCGTCGCGGAACGTCCTCCTTGCGCCCGCCGAGCGCGAGCGGGCTCTCGGCCTGCCACGTGCGCTCGCGGCGGGGGCCGCCTCGTCCGATCCCGTCGCGGCCGCGCGCGCCTCGCTGAACGGCCTCGACCCCGACTACGTCGCCGTGCTCGATCTCGGCGACGCGAAGCTCCTCGCCGCCGCCGTCCGCATCGGCTCCACCCGCTTGATCGACAACGTCCTCCTGGAAGGAGAGATCCGATGAGCATCCCCGCCGGCAAGCTGCCGCTGCCCGAACTGGCCGCGATGAAGCGGCGAGGCGAGAAGATCGTGATGGTGACCGCGTACGACGCTCCCGGCGCGCGCTTCGCCGAGGACGCGGGAATCGACGTGATCCTCGTCGGCGACACGGCGGCGATGGTCGTGCTCGGCCATGCGGGCACCACGCCCGTGACCGTCGACGAGATGCTCTTCCTCACGCGGACCGTCTCCCGCCAGGTGCATCGCCCGATCGTGGTGGGCGACCTCCCCTTCGGCTCGTACGAGACCTCGGACGAGGACGCCGTGCGCACCGCAGTCCGCTTCGTCAAGGAGGGAGGAGCCGACATCGTCAAGCTCGAGGGCGCCGGGCCGATGGTCTCGCGCGCCCGCGCGATCGTCGAAGCCGGGATCGCGGTCATGGGCCATGTCGGGCTCACGCCGCAGTCCGCCACGATGCTCGGCGGCTTCAAGACACAGGGCCGGACAGCCGAGGCCGCGCAGCGGGTCGTCGAGGGAGCGAAGGCGCTGGAGGAGGCCGGCTGCTGCTCGGTCGTGCTCGAGGCGGTGCCGGCTCCGGTCGCGGCCCGGATCACCCGGGAGCTCACGGTGCCGACGATCGGGATCGGGGCAGGCGCCGCCTGCGACGGCCAGGTGCTCGTCTACCACGACCTGCTGGGCCTGTCCGAAGGGCATCTCCCCCGCTTCGTCAAGCGGTACGCGAACCTGTCCGGCGAGATCCGAGACGCGCTCGTCGCCTACGCAGCCGACGTCCGGAGCGGCGCGTTCCCCGAGGAGCAGCACACGTACTCGATGTCGGAGGAGGAGCAGGCCGCGTTCGAGGGCTCGGCAGACCGCAAGTAACAGTCTGTTACTTGCTCGGACGTGCCCGGCAAGGGCGCGTCCGCCGCGGGCAACAGTCCCAGCGAAGCGGTTTTCCTCGACCCAAGTAACAATCTGTTACTTGCCGGAATCGGTCCGGGCTAGACGATCGTGGCGAGCACGACGAGCACGGGAAGCGCCGCCGCGAGCGCGACCGTCGCGGCGCTCCTCCCCCAGCTCCAGCCGTGCACGCTGCGAATGCCGACGACGAGCAGCAGCCCGGCCCACACGAACGCGGCATAGACGAGCCCGCCGAAGATCCGGTCGCCGGGCCCCCAGTCGGTGCCGCCGGTGCGGAAGAGGTCCTCGCCGTAGATCGCGATCCGGATCGGCCAGAGCGTGAACAGCGTCAGGGCGAGCGGCGCCGACGCGAGCGCGAGCACGTGCCGCGCCCGCCGGTAGCTGCCGAGCCCCCCGAGCCGGCGCGCCGCGCCGAAGAGGAGCCCGCCCCCGGCCCAGTAGACGGCGACCGCATAGGCAACCCCGCCGAGGAAGGCCCAGACCGGGATCAGGGAGATCGACATGTCGTAGTCGTTGAGGAGCGAGCGGGCGACCGGAGTGGCGAGCACGCCGGCGATCCCCGCGAGTCCGGCGAGCGCGGCCAGCTGCTCCTGGCGCGCCTCGACGGCGGCGTCCGACTCGTCGCGGAGCGAGACGAAGACGGCACGGGGCGCGACGAGCACCGCGGCCACCCGCAGCCACCAGTTGCGCTCGAGCGGGGACGGGCGGCTGATCTCGGCGCTCGCCATCTCTATGCCGCCGCCACCGCGGGCGCGGGCAGCACGTGCCGGAGGAAGGAGCCGGTGAAGGAGCCCTCGACCCGCGCGACCTCCTCGGGCGTGCCGGACGCGACGAGCTCGCCGCCCTCGTCGCCGCCCTCGGGGCCGAGGTCGATCACCCAGTCCGCCTGCTTGATCACGTCGAGGTTGTGCTCGATCACGATCATCGTGTTGCCGCCGTCGACGAGCCGCTGCAGCGTCTCGAGCAGCTTCTCGATGTCGGCGAAGTGGAGGCCTGTCGTCGGCTCGTCGAGGATGTAGAGCGTCTTCCCGGTCGCGATCTTCGAGAGCTCCGCGGCGAGCTTCACGCGCTGCGCCTCGCCGCCGGAGAGCGTCGTGGCCGGCTGGCCGAGCTTGATGTAGTCGAGGCCGACGTCGTGCAGCGTCTGCAGCCGGCGCCGGATCTTCGGGATCTTGGCGAAGAAGCGGAGGGCCTCCTCGACCGACATCTCGAGCACGTCCGCGATCGAGCGCCCCTTGAAGCGCACCTCGAGCGTCTCGCGGTTGTAGCGCGCCCCCTTGCACGTCTCGCACGGGACGTAGACGTCGGGGAGGAAGTGCATCTCGATCTTGATCTGGCCGTCGCCCTTGCACGCCTCGCACCGGCCGCCGCGGACGTTGAAGGAGAAGCGGCCCGGCTTGTAGCCGCGGATCTTCGCCTCGGGCGTGAGCGAGTAGAGCTCGCGGATGTGCGTGAACAGGTCGGTGTACGTCGCCGGGTTCGAGCGGGGTGTGCGACCGATCGGCTTCTGGTCGATCTCGATCACCTTGTCGAAGACGTCGATTCCCTCGACGCCCGCGTGCGCCCCCGGCTTGACGCGGGCCCGGTTGAGCCGGTTCGCGAGCGCCTTGAACACGATCTCGTTCACGAGCGTCGACTTCCCCGAGCCGGAGACGCCCGTGACGCAGACGAACTTGCCGACCGGGAACTCGACGTCGATCGCCTTCAGGTTGTGCTGTGCCGCCCCACGGACGACGAAGGAGCCGCGGTCCTCCTCCCGCCGCTCGGGCACCACGATCGAGCGCTTGCCGGCGAGGAACTGCCCGGTGACGGACTTCGCCACCCGCTCGATCTTCGCCGCCGGCCCTTCCGCCACGATCTCGCCGCCGTGGAGGCCGGCGCCCGGCCCCATGTCGACGAGCCAGTCGGCGCGGCGGATCATCTCCTCGTCGTGCTCGACGACGACGACGGTGTTGCCGAGGTCCCGGAGCCGCTCGAGTGTCGAGATCAGCCGGTCGTTGTCGCGCTGGTGGAGCCCGATCGACGGCTCGTCGAGGATGTAGAGGACGCCGACGAGCTGGGAGCCGATCTGCGTTGCGAGCCGCAGGCGCTGGGCCTCGCCCCCCGAGAGCGTCGCCGCCGCGCGGTCGAGCGTCAGGTAGCCGACGCCGACGTCGTCGAGGAAGGTCAGCCGCTCGCGGATCTCCTTCACGATCCGCTGCCCGATCAGCTCCTCGGTCGGCGTGAGCTCGAGCTCGTCCACGAAGCGAAGCGCCGTCGCCACCGACAGCCTGGTGAACTCGTGGATCGACTTCTCGCCGACGGTGACGGCGAGCACCTCCGGCTTGAGGCGCGCACCGTTGCAGACCGGACAGGGCCGGAAGGACATGTACTCCTCGATCCGCTCCCGCTGCTGCGACGAGTCGGTCTCGCGGTAGCGGCGCTCGAGGCTCGCGACGATCCCGTCGAAGGCGAGCATGTACTGGCGCCGCCGTCCCATCCGGTTGCGGTACTGGATGTAGACGCGCTCGCCGTCGGTGCCGCGGAGGAAGCGCTCCCGCTCCTGCTCCGCCAGCTCGGCCCAGGGCTTCGACGTGTCGACCTCGTACCGCTCGGCGACGGCGCGGATCACCGCCTCGTAGAAGCCCGAGGAGCCCCCGACCGACCACGGCACGAGCGCCCCGTCGTCGATCGAGAGCGACGGGTCGGGGACGACGAGGTCGGGGTCGATCTCCTGCTGCGAGCCGAGACCCGTGCAGCGGGGACAGGCTCCGTGCGGCGCGTTGAAGGAGAAGATCCGCGGCTGGAGCTCGGGCAGCGAGACGCCGTGCTCGGGACAGGCGAAGTTCTCGGAGAAGAGGAGCTGCTCGCCGCTCTCGACGAGGTCCACCGCCACCAGGCCGTCGGCGAGGCCGGCCGCGGCCTCGATCGACTGGGTGAGGCGGAGCCGCAGGTCGGCGCGCATGACGAGCCGGTCGACGACGACCTCGATCGTGTGCTTGAACTTCTTGTCGAGCTCGGGAACGCCCTCCTCGAGCAGGTACTGCTCGCCGTCCACCTTGACCCGGGTGAACCCTTCGCGGGTCAGGTCCTCGAACACGTCCTTGTACTCGCCCTTGCGGTCGCGGACGACCGGCGCGTTGACGGTGAAGCGCGTGCCCTCGTCGAGCTGCAGGACCTGGTCGACGATCGAGTCGAGGCTCTGACCGGCGATCGGCTTGCCGCAGACCGGGCAGTGCGGGCGGCCGACCCGGGCGTAGAGGAGCCGCAGGTAGTCGTAGATCTCGGTCACGGTGCCGACGGTGGAGCGCGGGTTCCGCGAGGTCGTCTTCTGGTCGATCGAGATCGCCGGGCTGAGGCCGTCGATGTGGTCGACGTCCGGCTTCTCCATCATCTGGAGGAACTGGCGCGCGTACGCGGAGAGCGACTCGACGTAGCGGCGTTGCCCCTCGGCGTAGATCGTGTCGAAGGCGAGGCTCGACTTGCCGGAGCCGGACAGCCCGGTGATGCAGATCAGACGGTTCCGCGGCAGGCGGACGGTGAGGTCCTTGAGGTTGTGCTCGCGGGCGCCGTGGACAACGAGCTCGTCGGCAGCCATACGGCGGCCATTCTACTCGCCGAACGTGTGTTCGGGAAGGGTGTCAGTGCGGCTGTTGAAGCCGGTTCGCGAGCAGTCGCGGCACGCCCTCGATCTCGAGCTCTCCCGCGGCGACGGTCGCATAGCCGAGCAGGCGGCCGAGCAGCGATCGCTCCACCTCCACCACCCGGCCGGCCTCGAATGCCACGGATGCCGTGCGGCGGTGGAGCACCCCGTGCGAGATGCTCAGGCCGTCCGCGGTGAGAACGAGATGCGTGCTGTCCCAGCGGGCGACGGCGACGACGGCGAGCACCGCCGCGAAGGCCAGCAGCACCGCACCGGCGATCGTGAGAGCGAGCCACGGAGCGAGGAGGCAGGCGGCCCCGGCGAGCGCGAGCAGGAGGGCCCGCAGCAGCGGGCGGGCGAGCACGATGCCGTGGCGGTGCGCCTCGATCGCCGGACCTTCCACGCCGACGTCGTTCTCGGTGCGGCGGGGAATCCCTGGGCTCAGCCGCGCCTGGGCTTGCGCCAGCGGCCGAAGACGAGGCCGCCCAGCGTGAAGCCGAGCCCGAAGGCGCCGGCGCCGAAGGCGCCGATCGCAGCCGCCTTGCGCGCCGTGGAGAGCCGCTCCCAGCGGCCGAGCGCCTCTTCCTCCTCGTGCGTCAGCTCCTCGCCGCGCCGCTGCTTGCGAAACGCGCCGCCGGCCCGCAGGCCGAGATAGAGGTCATCGAAGATCTCGGCAGATTCTTCGGCCACAGCTGGAATCTATAGCCTCCGTCGGTCGTGGCGACTCGTGTTCTTCATGTCTCCGATCTGCACGCCGGTACACATGAGGACGAGCAGGCCGAGCGCAGGCTCGCCGAGCTCGTCGAGCGGATCGAGCCGCAGCTCGTCGTCGCTTCGGGCGATCTCGCCCACCGGGGACGGCGGGCGCAGCTCGAGCGGGCGGCGACGTTGCTGCGACGCCTCGGGCCGCCGGTGCTCGCCGTCCCGGGCAATCACGACATCCCCGGCACGCCGGCGCGCTTCCTCCGGCCCTGGCGGGAGTTCGAGCGGGTCTGGGAGACGACCGAGCCCGTGGCCTCCCTGCCCGGCCTCCATGTCGTGGGCCTGAACTCGGTGCGGCCGTTTCGCTACCAGGGAGGAGCGCTGAGCCGGGCGCAGCTCGGCCGTGCCGCGAGGCGGCTCGCAGCCGCCGAGCCGGGTGCGCTCCGTGTCGTCGTGCTCCACCACCACCTGCTCGGCCCGCCCCTGCGGGCGGCGCAGAAGCGGCCCGTCTCGCACCGGAACCGCGTCCTCCGCACGCTCGTCGAGTCCGGAGCGGACGTGATCCTCGCGGGCCACATCCATCAGTCGGCGGTGAGCGAGCGGCACGAGTTCGAGGTCGTCGGGGGCGAGGCCCGTACAGCGGTGGTCGCCGTCGCTCCGGGCCTCGGGCGGCCGCGGCCCAGGCGGCTCGGCGAGGCGCGGGGCCTGCACGTCGTCGAGGCGACCGACAGCACGATCGCCGTCCACACGTACATCTGGTCGAGCGGCGACTGGACGCTCGCCGCCGAGCGGACGTTCCCGCGCCGCTAGCGCCGCGGCGGCAGTTGCCGCGAGCCCGATCCGGTCAGCGGCCGGCGCTGGACGAAACGGCGGTGGAGGTAGAGGAGGAGCGTCGCCCCCGCCACGGAGAAGACGATCCCGGCGACGTGGCCGAGAAACGCCCAGGCGATCAGGCCGCCGACCCAGGTACCCGCGAGCCCGAGGCCGATCGTCGCGAGGATCCCCATCGGGTCCGGCCCCGGGAGGGCGAGCCGCGCGAGCGCGCCGACGATCAGGCCCGAGAAGGCGAGATAGAGGATGAACCAGAGAACCATCGTTACCTCCTAGAGGCTCGACGTGAAATGGACGCCTCTAGACCTGAGGCCGCAGCCGCTCGAGCAGGCGCATCCGGGCGGACGTGTACTCGTCGTCGTCGAGGACGCCGGAGTCGTGCAGCTCCTCGAGCAGACCGAGGTAGTGGGCCGGATTCTCCGTCGGGTCGCCGCCGGTGTGGTCGGCTGCGCCGGCGCCCGGAGCCCCCGGGACGCCTGTATCCGGATACGACTGCTGCGCCGTCGAGAGCGGCTGGAACGGCAACGTCCCGATCTTGTCCGGGTCGATCCCGGCCCGCCGGAGACGCTCCCGGTACGCGTCGACGCCGACGCCGCGCTCCGGGAAGCGGTACGCGTCCTTCCCCCAGAGCGGCCGCTTCTGGATGAAATGCCGGTAGAGGACGACGATGACGACGGCGGCGAGGAAGCTCGCGATCCCGGCCCACGAGGCGGCGCCCGAGTCGCTCCCCTCGATCCCGATCACGATCCCGGTGCCGATCGCCGTGCCGACGAGCCCGATCGCGATGGTCAGCCACGCGGGCATCGGATCCGGTCCCGGCACGGCC
>CAZRTE010000003.1:31366-60129 GCA_964602945.1 uncultured Gaiellales bacterium | reverse complement strand
TCAATCGGCGACCGGCCACCGATCAGCCGCGTTCACAACGTCCGTAGGTAGGACATCTAGACCGAGGCGACGTCGCAGCCCGGCGAGTCGTCGGGCAGGTACCTACGGGTGCCTGCCCGACTCACCGAGCCGGCCCGCCGCGCGCTCGTAGTCGTCGAGCAGCGCTCGCAGTCTCGCCACGGCCTCGGGTGGCGTCCGCGCGTCTCCTTCGAGCACGTCCGCAGCGAGGCGGACGGCGGCGATGAGCGACGAGAGCTCGGTGGCACTCACCGTGACCGCGAACGCCTGCGCCCCTGTTCGGTCGATCTTCACGCAACCCCCCGCCTGTCGCACATCCCGTCCTCGATCGTAACGTGCCCCTACGCACGGGCCGCCCGGAGGTACAGCAGCAGGCCGGCGAGCGTCTTCGCGTCCTCGATCTCCCCCAGCCGTTCCCCGACCTCGGCGAGCGGCCAGCGGACGAGCTCGAGCTCCTCGTCGGCGGCCGGCGACGGCTCGCCGCGCACGACCGCCTCCGCCGCGAAGAGATGCATCCGCTCGCGGCAGAAGCCGGGCGTCGTCCAGAACGCGGCCAGCTCGCGCCACTCTCCCCCGGTCAGCCCGCACTCCTCCTGCAGCTCGCGCCGCGCGGTCACCAGCGGCTCCTCTCCCGGCTCGGCCGTTCCCGCCGGCAGCTCGAGCAACCGCTTCCGGGCCGGCTCGCGGAGCTGCCGCACGAGCGTCACGCACTCCTCGTCGTCCACCGCGACGATCGCGACCGCGCCGGGATGCTCGACGATCTCACGCTCGTGTTCGCCCCAGCGCTCGACGGTCAAACCGAGCAGGCGTCCCTCGTAGACCGGCCGCGACTCGTCCGGTTCCACTCTCAGGCCCGTGCGCCCTCGACGAGCGCCACGGTCACGTCGACCATCGCCTCGAGATCGGCGACCGCGATCCGCTCGTCCGGGCTGTGGAACTCGTACACGCCGTGCGTGAGGTTGAGGCACCGCAGGCCCCGCTCGTTGAAGACGTTGGCGTCGGCCGCCCCGCCCGACAGCCCGTAGCGCACCTCGTGACCGCAGCGTCCGAGCGCGGTCTCGGCCAGCCGGACGACCTCGTCGCCCTTCGCGAAGCGGTAGCCGCGATACGTCTTGCGCAACTCGCTCTGCAGCTCGCACTCGGTCTGGCTCGCCGCGAACGCGCACGCGTCCAGCATCTCCTGGACGACGTCGCTCAGCTTGCCCTCGTCGTGGGAGCGCGCCTCCGCGATCAGCGTGCACTCGTCGGGAACGATGTTCCCGGCGGTGCCGCCGCGGATCACGCCGACGTTCGCCGTCGTCTCCTCGTCCACGCGTCCGAGCCGCAGGTCGGCGATCGCCTTCCCCGCAGCCTGGATCGCCGACCGGCCCTCCTCGGGCGCCATCCCCGCGTGTGCGGCACGGCCGCGGAAGGTGATCTCGAGGCCCTGCGCAGACGGTGCACCGAGGACGATCTCGCCGATCGGCCCCTCCTGGTCGTAGACGAAACCGAGCCGGGCGTGCAGCCGCGTGTGGTCGAACGCCGCCGCGCCGAGCAGCCCGACCTCCTCCTGCCGCGTGAACAGGAGCTCGATCCCGGCGTGCGGGAGGTTCTCGACGAGCACCCGCCGCACGCCTTCGAGCATCTGGACCACGGCCGCCTTGTTGTCCGCGCCGAGGATCGTGCCGCCCGCGTTGTGGATCACGCCGTCCTCGACGACGGGCCGGAGCTCGCCGGAGGGCGGCACCGTGTCGAGGTGGGCGCAGAAGAAGAGCGGCGTCCCCGCCACGGTCGGCTCGAGCCGCGCGTACACGTTCCCGAACCCGTCCTCGTCCGGCTCGAGGCCGAGGCCGCGCAGGTAGCGGAGGACGACATCCGCGGCGGCGCGCTCCTCGCCCGGCGGCGTCGGGAGCGCGGCCAGCTCGAGCAGGAGGTCGACGGCCTCGGACACGTCGCGATCGTACGTGCCGCCGTCAGGCGGCGACGCGCTCGCCCGCCCGCGCCCGGGAGCGCTCGAGCGCCGCCCCGACGAAGCCGCGGAAGAGCGGCGCCGCGCGCGTCGGCCGCGACTTGAACTCCGGATGGAACTGGCTCGCGACGAACCACGGGTGCCCGGGCAGCTCGACGATCTCGACGAGCCGGCCCCCCTGGAACGTCCCGCTGACGACGAGCCCGGCCTCGACGAGCCGGTCGCGGAACGTGTTGTTCACCTCGTAGCGGTGCCGGTGCCGCTCGTGGATCGTCCCCTGGCCGTACAGACCGCGTGCGCGCGTCCCCTCCGCCACCTCGATCGCCTGCGCGCCGAGCCGCATCGTGCCGCCGAGGTCCTCGATCCCCTTCTGCTCGGGGAGCAGGTCGATCACGGGATACGGCGTCTCCGGATCCATCTCGGTCGAGTTCGCACCCTCGAGGCCGACGACGTGCCGGGCGAACTCCGAGACGGCGACGTGCATGCCGAGGCAGATGCCGAGGTACGGGATCCCGCGCTCGCGGGCGACCCGGCAGGCGAGGATCTTTCCCTCCCAGCCGCGCGAGCCGAAGCCGCCGGGGACGAGCACGCCGTCGACGCTCTCGAGCATGTCGGCCGCCTCGTCGTAGGACATGTCCTCCGCGTCGACCCAGCGGACGCGAACCGCGCAGCCGTGGCTCAGGCCGGCGTGCTTGAGCGCCTCGTGGACGGAGAGGTAGGCGTCCTGGAGCTTGACGTACTTGCCGACGAGCGCGATCTCCACGACCTCGTGCCGGGACTGCATGCGCTCGAGCAGCTCGTCCCAGTCGGACAGGTCCGGCTCGGGCAGGTCGAGGCCGAGCCGCTTGCCGACGAGCCGGTCGAGCCCCTCTTGACGGAGCACGCGCGGCACCTCGTACACGTCGGCGACGTCCGGGCTCGCGACGACCGCCTCCACGTCCACGTCCGCGAAGAGCGCGATCTTGTCCCTGATCTCGCGGGAGAGCGGCTCGTGCGAGCGGCAGACGACGACGTCGGGATGGATGCCGATGCGGCGCAGCTCGTTGACGGAGTGCTGCGTCGGCTTCGTCTTCAGCTCGCCCGCCGCTTCGATGTACGGGACGAGCGTGACGTGGACGTAGGCGACGTTCTCCGCCCCGACCTCGCGCCGGAACTGGCGCATCGCCTCGAGGAACGGCAGCGACTCGATGTCGCCGACGGTTCCGCCGATCTCCGAGATGACGACGTCCGTCGGGCTCGCCTCGGCCGCGCGCCGGATCCGCGCCTTGATCTCGTTCGTGATGTGCGGGATCACCTGCACCGTCGCGCCCAGGAAGTCGCCCTTCCGCTCCTTGCGCAGGACGGTGTCCCAGACCGCGCCCGCGCTGTGGCTCGCGCTGCGCAGGAAGTTCTCGTCGACGAACCGCTCGTAGTGGCCGATGTCGAGGTCGGTCTCGGCCCCGTCCTCGGTCACGTACACCTCGCCGTGCTGGAACGGGCTCATCGTGCCCGGGTCGACGTTGAGGTACGGGTCGAACTTCTGGAGTTGGACACGTAGCCCGGCCGCCTTGAGGAGTCGGCCGAGCGAGGCGGCGACGATCCCCTTCCCGAGCGCCGAGACGACTCCCCCTGTGACAAAAACGTACTTCGGCGCCCGTGCACTCACGGGATTTCAGGGTAGCACCCCCAGTGGACGGGCGCCGCCACCGCCGCTCGTGACCTCGCCGGCGGGAGCGGCGCCGGGCTAGCTGCGTACGGTGGCCAGGAACTCCTCCCCGCCGAGCATCCGCTCGAGCTCCGCCTTGCGCTCCTCGTCTCCGAGTTGCTCGATGCGCGTGTGCGTCGGGTCGCCCGGCGTCTTGGAGACGAGGAAGTGACGGTCGGCGAGCGCCGCGATCTGCGGCAGGTGGGTGATCGTCACGACCTGCGCTCGTTCCGCCAGCCGGCGCAGCAATCGTCCGACGGCGTGCGCGGTCTCGCCGCCGATCCCGGCGTCGATCTCGTCGAAGACGAGCGTCTCGCCGCCCGCAACCGCTGCGATGGCGAGGGCGATCCGGGAGAGCTCGCCGCCCGACGCCGTCTCCGCGACGGGGGCGAACGGCAGACCCGCGTTCGGACGGACGAGGAAGACCGCCTCGTCGGCACCGGTCGCCCCGGGCTCGTCCCGTTCCCGCAGCTCGCAGAGGAACTCCCCCTCCCCCATGCCGACGTCGCGCAGCTCCGCGGCGACGGCGTCGGCGAAGGCGGGAGCGGCCGCGTTCCGCTCCGCCCGCAGCTCGAGCACGAGCCCGTGCACCCGCTCCTCGGCGGCGGCGAGGTCGCGCGCAGCGGTCTCGGCGGGATCGGAGCCATCCTCGAGCGCCGCCAGCTCGGCGCGCGCTTCCTCGGCCCGCGCGAGCAGCTCCTCGTAGCTCGAGCAGCGGAAGCGCCGCTTCGCCTCCGCGATGCGGTCGAGCTCCGCCTCGAGCTGCTCGAGCCGCCTCGGCTCCGTCTCGAGCGAGGCGAGGAAGCCGTGGAGATCGGACGCCGTCTCCCGCAGGCGCAGCTCGACGTCCCGCAGCTCGTCCCCCGCCCGCTGGAGCTCCGGAGCGAGCCGCTCGAGGGGCGCGACGGAGCGCTCGGCGAGCGCGACGAGTCCGCTCGCTCCCTCGCCGTCCTCCGGTGCGAGGGCGGCGGCGGCCGCCGCGGCGCCGGCGGCGAGCTCCGCGACGTGCCGGTGGCGCTCGCGCTCCGCGCGCAGCCGCTCCTCGTCCTCCGGCGCCAGTCCTTCCGTGTCCTCGGCGAGCGCGCGCAGCTCGGCGAGCCGCGCTTCCGCCAGCTCCGCGTTCGCCGCCAGCTCCTCGTGGCGGCGCCGGGCTGCCTGGAGCTCGCGCCAGGCCGCTCGTGCGGCCGAGCGCCGGTCGAGCTGCTCCTCGCCGCAGAAGCGGTCGAGCACCTCGAGCTGGTAGGAGGGCCGGGCGAGCCGCCGCTGCTCGAACTGGCCGGACATGGCGACGACGCGCTCGACGGCGGCGGAGACGTCCTCCCTCGCGGCGGCGCGGCCCCACGCATAGGCCCGTGTCCGGCCGTCGGGGAAGACGCGCCGCGCGGCGAGCAACGCCTCCTCGTCGGCGGGACGCAGCTCCTCGAGCTCGTCGAGCTCGTCCGGCAGGTCGAGCTCCGCCTCGACGTACGCCTCCTCGGCGGCGGCGCCGACGTACGAGTCGTCGCCCTTCGCGCCGAGCAGAAGGCCGAGCGCCTGCGCGAGAATCGTCTTCCCGGCGCCCGTCTCGCCCGTGATCGCGTTCAGCCCGGGCGCGAGCTCGAGCTCGGCCTCCCGGATGAGGACGAGGTTGTCGATGCGCAGCCGCCGGAGCACGACGTCGATCGTAGACCCGCCGCCCGACGCCGCCCATTGGCCGTTCGGGACACACCTACGAGGTGAAGACCTCCCGGTAGCGCCGGAAGAACGTCGTCTCCGGCAGCAGCGCCAGGAGGCTCCGCTGCTCCCCCAGCCGGATCGTGAGCGTCCGGCCGGGAGCGAGGTCGCCGCTGCGGTGCCCGTCCACGAGCACGGCGGCTCCCACGTCCGGCGTCGCGTTCCGCACCTTCAGCTCCGCCCCGTGCGGCACCACGAGCGGCCGCGCGTCGAGCGAGTGCGGAGCGATGAAGGTGATCGCCATCGCGTCGATCCCTCGCACGAGCACCGGCCCCCCGTTCGAGAGGTTGTACGCCGTCGAGCCGGCGGGGGTGGAGCAGATCATCCCGTCGCACGAGACGGCGCCGAGATCCTCGCCCGCGATCGCCCAGCGGAGCTCGACCATGCGGCCGAGAGTCGAGCTGGCGGCCACGACGTCGTTCACCGCGACGAAGCTCTCGCCGTCGAGCTCCGCCTCGAGCGTCGGCTGCTCGACCGTGCGGTACTCGCCGGCGAAGACGCGCGCCAGGCCTTCCTCGAGCTGCTCGGGCGCGACCGAGGCGAGGAAGCCGACGCGGCCGAAGTTGACGCCGAGCACGGGGATGCCCGTCCCGAGCAGTCGGGCGAGGGTGCGGAGGATCGTCCCGTCGCCGCCGACGGCGATGGTCAGCTGCGCCCGCTCCGGGACGTCGACGAGCTCGACCCCGGCCTGCTCGGCGACGGTGCGCACCCGACCGACCGCCTCGTGCACGTCGACGCGCCCGTGCGCGACGATCGCCGCGGTCTCAACCGGCGACTGCGCGTTCGATCCGCTCGTCGAGGTCATCGGGAAGGCTCGGCTGGTCTGCGTGAACGAGGTGGACGAAGATCTCCCGGTTCCCCTTCGGGCCCGGGAGTCCCGAGTCTACGACTCCGGCGACGCTCGCCCCCCATCCGGGGGCCGCTTCGGCGACCTCGCGGACGACCCGCCGGCGCACGGTGTCGTCGCGGACGACGCCTCCCTTCCCCACGTCCGCACGACCCGCCTCGAACTGCGGCTTCACGAGCACGACCGCCTGCCAGCCCGGCGCGCACAGCCGCAGGACGGGCGGCAGCGCGACCCGCACCGAGATGAAGGAGACGTCGCAGACGGCGAGCTGCGGGGGAAACGGCAGCTCGGCGAGCGTGCGGGCGTTCGTGCGCTCGAGCACCGTCACCCGCGGATCGGCGCGCAGACGGGGGTGGAGCTGCCCGTAACCCACGTCGAGGGCGATCACGCGCGCCGCGCCGCGCTGCAGGAGGACGTCGGTGAAGCCTCCCGTGGAGGCGCCGACGTCGACGCAGTCGAGCCCGCGCGGATCGACCTGCAGGCCGTCGAGCCCGTGCGCGAGCTTCTCTCCTCCCCGGGAGACGTACGGCGGGGGCCGCTCGACCGCCAGCTCGGCGTCCTCGTCGATCTGCTGGCCCGGCTTGTCGTAGCCACGCACGAGGCCGGCCATCACGAGCGCCTGCGCCTGGGCCCGCGACTCCGCGAGCCCGCGCTCGACGAGGAGGACGTCGAGGCGCTTCTTCACGTTCCTGCCCGGGCGCAGACGTAGGTCGCGTAGATCCCGCGCCGGATCTCGCGCTCGCGGATCTCGAAGCCCGCCCGCTCGAGCAGCACCTCGAGCAGCCACGAGAACGTCGAGTTCTCCGCTCGGACGTGCGTCTCGAGCTCAGCCCGCGTCCACCCTTCAGCCGGGTCGGCCGGCGCCGCGGCGAGCCATTCCTCGATCTGCTCGCGCGCCTCAACGGCCGGAAAGTCGTAGACGAGATCCCGCAGGACGAGGACCCCGCCGGGTGCGAGCAGGTCGTGGATCCGCACGAGGGCGACCCCCTTCCAGAAGTCGGGCAGATGGTGGAGCGCGTTACGCGAGTGGACGAGCTGCGGCGGGTCACCCGCGTGCTCGTACGTGAGGAAGCCGGCCTCGACCCATTCGGCGGGCCCGTCTTTCCCCCGCGCCACCTCGAGCATCGCGGGCGAGGGATCCACTCCGACGACGCGACGTGCCTCGCCCGCGGCCGCGGCGGCGAGCAGCCCCGTGCCGCAGCCCAGGTCGACGAGCGTCGCCTCCGGCCCGAGCCCGTGACGGCGGAGCAACCCCAGCGCGTCGGCCAAATCGAGCCGCGTCTTCGCCTCGTGGGCGGCGGCGTAGGCGGGATCGAGATGCTCGGGACCCGCCCAGGCCCGTTCGTCCGGATACCACGCGGGGACGGTCACGACGCGCCGACGGCCGCGTCGATGCCCCACTCGCCCTCGAAGACGTCACCGGGCTCCAGCCGGATCACGCTTTCGCCGGTGCGGAACGCTTGCGGCGGGCACGTCATCGGCTCGACCGCGAAGCCGCGCCGGCCGATGTCCGGCAGGTCGCCCGTGAAGAGCTGCACGTACGGCCACGACGCGTCCGCCCACACGGCCACGTCGCCGAGCTCGATCCGCCAGCCTCCGGGCCGTCGCTGCGTCTCGTCGAGCTCGCGATCGCCGATCGGCTCCCCCTCCAGCACGAGATCGTCGACACGGCCGCTCGGCGCCGCCACGTACGGGTGGTGGCCGCAGCCGAAGGGGCAGGGCCGGTCCCCGACGTTCTCCGCCGCGGTGCGGACGGTGAGGCCGCGCTCGCCGAGCCGGTACTCGACGCGAAGCCGCAGCGCGAACGGGTACCCCGGCTGCGGATGGAGGACGTGCTCGAGGACGACCCACGCCTCGCCGCGCTCGATCGCTCGCCACGACGCCCAGCGGACGAGCCCGTGGATCGCGGAGCCCGTCGACACCTCCGTCACCGGCAGCTGGAGCTCCTCACCCTCCCACGCATAGCGTCCGTCGGCCAGCCGGTTCGGCCAGGGCGCCAGCACCTGGCCGCGCCCCGACCTGCACATCTCGCCGGGCCCGTAGCCGAGCAGCACGCCCTCCCACTCGCGGATGCCCCCGCCGACCTCGACCACGACGACCCGCCGCGCGTCCCGCTGCAGCACGAACTGCTCGCCGGAGGGATGGGTCACGCGGTGCGCACGGCGAGGCCGTCGACGATCTCGCGCAGGACGGTCGTGTCCGCGTCGACCTCCGCCAGCCGGGCCCGCGCCCGCTCGGCCGCCTCGTCCGCGAGGCGGCGGGCGCCCTCGGGGCCGTGCTCGCTCACGTACCCGTCCGCGTCGAGGATGTCGTCGACGATCTGGAAGAGGAGTCCCAGCTCGTCCGCGAACGCGCGCCACGGCGCCTGCTGCTCCCCGGGCAGCTCGGCCGCCCAGAGCGCCATCGTCACCGACGCGTAGAAGAGCCGGCCCGTCTTGAGCCGGTGCACGGCGGCGAGGTCGTAGCCCTCCACCATCGTGTCGAGGTACTGACCGCCGATCATCCCGAGCGTCGCCTCGGCGAGCTCGCGGGCGACCGCGGAGCTCTCGTAGCGCGTCGCGAGCCGGAACGCCTCGCCGAGCAGCGCATCACCCGCGAGCACGCCCACCCCCTCGCCGAACTTCTTCCAGGTGGAGGGGTGCCCGCGGCGCTCGGCGTCGTCGTCCATCGCGGGGAGGTCGTCGTGGACGAGCGAGAAGGTGTGGACGAGCTCGATCGCGAGCGCCGCCGGCAGGACCTGCTCGACCGGGGCGCCGAGCGCCTCTCCGACCGCGAGCGCGATCACCGGCCGGACGCGCTTGCCCCCGACCTCGAGCGAGTACCGCACGGACGTAGCCTGCCCGTGCAGCTCGGGCCAGAGCTCGAGCTGCTCGAGCGCCTCCTCGACGACCGTCTTCAGCTCGTCAGGACTCTGCATCTTCCTCTGCCGCCCGTTGCGCCCGGGTCAGCTCCTCCTCGACCGCCTTCGCGAGCTCCGAGAGCTCGCCGAGCAGCTCGATCGCCCGCTCCGGCGAGCCCCCCTCGCCCTCGGAGAGCTGCTCGAGCTCCGCCCGCACCGCCTCGACCCGCGCCAGCAGCTCCTCCGCCCGCGTCAACGCATCTTCGCCGCTCACTTCTGCTCCTCCCGCACGACCTTGCCCAGGATTCCGTTCACGAGTCTCCCCGCGTCCTCTGATGCATACCGTTTCGCGAGCGTCACTGCCTCGTCGAGCACGACCTCGACCGGCACCTCGCCCTCCCCGAGCTCCTCGAGCGCGACGCGGAGGACGTTGCGCTCGACCGCGCCGAGCCGGTCGGCCGTCCAGTCGTCCGACACCGCCGTGATCCGGGCGTCGAGCGTCTCGGCGTGCTCCGTCACCGCCTGCGTGAGCCGCCGCGTGTACTCGTCGACCTCCCCCTCGTAGAGGGAGCCGAGCGGCCTGCCCGTGACGTCCCACTGGAAGAGCATGAACACCGCCGCCCGGCGCGCCTCCCGGCGGCTCACACCGCTCATGTGCGGTCGAGCTCCTCCACGACGATGTCCACCGCGTCCACCTCGACCTCGCACATCGCCGCGAGCGCATCGGCCACCCGCTGCTGCACGGCCCGGGCGACCTCGGGCAGGACGCGCCCGTAGGCGACGGCGAGCGGGAGGTCGGCCCGGGCGTGCCCGCCGGCGAGCTCCACGCCGAGCCGCCGCCGCCCCTTCCGCAGGCGCGCGCCGTCCACCGACGCCACCGCTCCTCGCACGATGCCGGTCAGCGCCGCCTCGCTCAGGCGCACCGCACCGCCCTTCTCCTCCACGAGAACCCGCGTCACGGCCCGGCGAGCGCGGGCAGCCGCGCCCCCGCCTCCTCGAGGAACGAGGTCGAGTACTCGCCCCTCCGGAACTCCTCGCTCGCGAGGATGTCGAGGCAGGCCTCCCGCGTCGTCGGCACGCCGACGACCTCGAGCTCGCCGAGGGCCCGGCGCGCCCGCGCGATCGCCGCCTCGCGCGTCTCGTCCCGGACGACGACCTTCGCGATCAGCGAGTCGTAATGCGGCGAGATGACCGTCCCGTCCTCGACGAAGGTGTCGACCCGGACCCCCGGGCCGAGAGGCGGCCGGAAGCGCTCGATCCTGCCCGGCGCCGGTGCGAAGTCGCGCGTCGGGTCCTCGGCGTTGATCCGGATCTCGAGCGCGTGGCCCGAGCGGGGCGCCCGGCCGGTCAGCGGCAGCGGCTCGCCGCTCGCGACGCGCACCTGCAGGCGGACGAGGTCGAGCCCGGTCACCGCCTCCGTCACGGGGTGCTCGACCTGGAGACGCGTGTTGACCTCGATGAAGGAGAACGACCCGTCCGGCCCGACGAGGAACTCGAACGTGCCCGCGTTGCGGTAGCCGAGGTGCCGGCACGCTCGCTCCGCCGCGGCCTCCATCTCCTCCCGCAGCGCGGCGTCGAGGGCGGGTGACGGCGTCTCCTCGATCAGCTTCTGGTGGCGGCGCTGGATCGAGCACTCGCGCTCGCCGCACGTGAGGACGCCGCCGTGCCGGTCGCAGATCACCTGGATCTCGACGTGCCGCGCCGGCGTGACGACCTTCTCGACGTAGAGCGTCCCGTCGCCGAACGCCGCCTGTGCCTCGCCGGAGGCGCGCTCGTAGAGGTTCGCGAGCTCGCCGGCACTCTCCACGCGCCGCATGCCGCGGCCGCCCCCTCCCGCCGCAGCCTTGAGCAGCACCGGGAAGCCGAGCTCCTCCGCGGCCGCGCGTGCCGCCTCGAGTGTCGCCGCTCCTTCGGTGCCGGGAACGAGGGGAACGCCGGCCGCGCGCATCTCGGCCTTCGCCCGCGCCTTGTCCCCCGTGCGCTCCATCACCTCCGCGGACGGACCGATGAAGACGAGGTCGTGCTCCTCGCAGGCGCGCACGAAGTCGGCGTTCTCGGAGAGGAAGCCGTAGCCGGGGTGGACGGCCTCGCAGCCGGTCGTGTCGGCGGCGGCGACGAGAGCCGGGATGCTCAGGTAGCTGTCGGCCGCGGCCGGCGGCCCCACGCGCACTGCCCGGTCGGCGAGCCGGACGTGGAGGGCGTGCTCGTCCGCGGTCGAGTAGACGGCGACCGCCTCGACGCCGAGCTCGTGCAGGGCCCGGATCACGCGGACGGCGATCTCGCCCCGGTTCGCTACGAGGACACGGTTGAACACGGCCGAGAGTCTACGGTCCGGCCGTGGACGTCCCCGAGGGCGACAGCCTGCCCGCCGTGCATCGTGAGAGATGATGCAACCGGCAGGTTCCGACACTGAGCGCTCTCGAGCAAGCGTGACATTGAGTTCAGGAATGTCCCTCGGTCGATCCGAGAGGCCGGAGGCCAAGGCAGCCGCGCAGCGGCGACTTGGCCGCAGGCTCCCCCGCTCACCGGCGCGCGCCGAAGGCGCCCGCCGCGGCGGGCAACGAGCCTTCAGCACGGAGCGCGCCGGAACCGCGCTTCCGGCGCGCGGAGTTCCGTCAGCAGCGAGCGAGTGCGCAGCACTCGCGAGCTACAGCGCCGGCCGGCCGGCGAGCGGCTCGAGCTCGAACAGGAGCTGGCCGAACTCGACCGGCTGTGCGTTCTCGACGTGGATCGAGCGGACGACGCCCTCGAGCTCCGTCTTGACCTCGTTCATGAGCTTCATCGCCTCGAGGATGCAGAGCGTCTGGCCCGGCTCGACGACGTCGCCGACCTCGACGAAGGGCGGCGTTTCCGGTGCGGAGGCGCGGTAGAAGGTTCCGACCATCGGCGACTCGACGCGCACGAGCGTCCCGCTGATCGGCGCGCCGGCCGGGTGCTCGAGATCGGGCACGTCGGACGACGCCTCCTCCGCTGCACCCGCCGGGAGGTCCGGCGTCGAGCGGACGGAGATCCGCGTGCCGTCCTCCTCGATCGTGACCTCGCCGATGCCCGACTCCTGCACGATCCGGACGACCTCCCGGATCCGCTCGGCGCGACCCTCCTCGAGCGCGGCGAGCTCGGCGTCTCGCCGGCCACGGCTGCGGATGCCCCGCAGCAGCGGCTCCGCGTCCTCACCGAAGAGGCCGAGCAGCAGCAGCTCCTCCTCGCTCGCGGCGATGCCGCCCGCCCGCTCGCGCAGCTCGGCGAGCTGCAGGGTCGCGCTCTCCTTCGTCTCCGGGTCGGTCGTGAGCTCGACGACGCGGGCGAGGGCAGGGTCGATCGGGGCCGGCAGCGTGCCGAAGGCGCCGGAGACGAGGCTGCGAACCTCGTCCAGGACCGGCTGGTAGCGGCTGGCCGAGAGGACGTTGACGAGCGCCTGGGTGGCGAGCACGTGCCCGATCGGCGCGGCGAGCGGCGGCCAGCCCGTCTCGGCCCGGACCCGGTCGAGCTCCGCGAGCACCTCGTCGAGCCGGTCGGCGGCATGTTCGGCCTGCAGGGCGCGCTCGATGCCGGCGATGACGCTCGCGGGCATGTCGTGACGCGCGGCGAGGACGGCGATGCGCGGCACGAGCGGCGTCACGAGCTCGTCCCCGATGTGCTCGTCGACGAGGTCGGTGGCCCGCCACAGCGCCTCGACGTCGACTCCGGCGTCGAGCCCGGTTCCGGCGAGCGCCTCGGCGAGCGCCTCGCCCGAGACGCGGTGGAGTGTCAGGGCGAGCGGGTAGATCGCGCACGCGATCAGATCGGCTCCGGCCTTCGCGGCGGCGAGAGCGGCGGCGAGCGCGCTGCCGCCGGCGCCTTGGACGTAGACCCCGACTGGGAGGCGGCTCGCCTCGGCGAGCGCCTGCACGAGCTCCTCGGCGGTGTGCGGCTGCAGCGAGCCGGTCGGATCGTGGAGGAGGACGCGCACCGCGCCGAGCTCGGGGAGCAGCCGCGCCCGCTCGATCAGCGTCTCGATCTCGCCCGTGCGGCCGGGGCTGTAGACGAGACCCGCCTCGAACTCGCGCTCGGCCGCGGCGACCGCCTCCGCAGCCTCCCGCAGGTTCGAGACGTCGTTGAGCGGGTCGTGCAGCCGGAAGACGTCGATGCCGTTGGCGGCGGCGGACGCGATGAAGCGGCGAACGAAGTCGGCGTCGACCGGACGGGAGCCGACGAGGAAGCGACCGCGCAGCGCGAGCCCGAGCGGCGTCCCGACACGTGCCTTGAAGGCGCGTATCCGCTCCCAGGGGCTCTCGACGCCGCGCTTGACGGCCGCGTCGAAGCAGCCGCCGCCGGAGACCTCGAGGTAGGCGAAGCCGGCGCCGTCGAGGATCTCCGCGAGGCGGAGCTGCTCCGCGGTGGGAACACGCCCGGCGAGCGGCTCCTGCCCGAGCAGGCGAATCGTCGTGTCGGCGAGGGACGGCACGCGCGGAGCCTAACTCGCGGACGCTCCGCGTCCGTTCGTTGGTGAACGAGCTCCACCGGCGGGAGAGCGCGGTCTTCCGTCGGCGTAGATCACCGCCCGCCGCACCTCGAGCGGCAAAGGCCAGAGCTTCTTAAGCCGGAACTTCTGCTTGTGCGGCTTCCGCGGCGCCGAGCCGGTCGAGCCACGGCTTCGCCTCGAGCCGCGCGAAGGTCTCGCGGGCGTCCGCGAGCAGCTGCTCCGCCTCCGCCGTGCGACCGAGGAGCTCGGCCTGCTCGAGCTGCACGACCGCCAGCCAGAAGGGCAGGTCGAGGCGTCGAAACTGCGTGGCCGCCGCCGCCAGGGCGGCCGGGTCGCCGTCGAGCCGCCCCCGGCACCGCTGCGCCTGCGCGACGAGGAACGGCGGCCGCAGGCCCGGCGGCGTGCCGTCGACGAGCGCGAGCAGCTCCTCGATCCGGTCGCGCCTGCCGAGGGCGAGTGCCGCGTCGACCGTGGGGACGAACGCCTGCTTCACCTGCTGGCCGCCGATCCCCCCGTACCCGCTCGCCAGCTCGATCGTCTCGAGACCGACGGTGAGCACGTCCTCGAGGTGTCCCTCCGCCCGGCGCAAAGCCGTCACTGCGGCGCCGTACGAGCCGCGCTCCTGGAGGTCCTTCGTCTCGACGAGTCCCGGGTAGAGAGACAGGAGGCGCCGCGCGTCGTCGAGCTCGCCGCGGTGGATACGGATCTCGAGCACGGAGCTCAGAAGGCTCAGCGTGACTGCGCTCTCGAGCCGGTCCTCGGGGATCTCGGCGGCGGCGGACAGGGCCTCGTCCCAGCGGCCGAGCATGTACAGGGCATGGGCCATCTCTGCGAGGTGCGCCCACTCGCCGGGGCGCGAGCCTCGGCGCCGGTTGAGCGCGAGGCCCTCCGTCAGGTAGCCGAGCGCGCTCTCGTAGCGGTCGCGGTGGAACTCGCGATCGGAGAGGTTGAAGAGCGCGGTTCCCGCCGTCTCGAGGTCGTGCTCGAGCGAGATCGCCAGCGCCTGCTTGAGGAAGGCGACCGACTCCTCGGGACGGCTCTCCGCCAGCGCGACGATCGACCTGTTCGAGAACGCCTGGGCGAGCACCTCGGCCGAGCCGAGCGACTCCGCGATCGAGGCGGCCTGCTCGAGCCGCTCCCGCGCGAGCTCGAGCTCGCCCCGAAAGGAATACATACCGCCGAGGCGCACCATCAACTCGGCGAGATCCTCGTCCGGCTCGTCCTCCGCGAGCACCGCATAGGCGCTCTCCAACCGCTCGAGCGCCTCGTCCATCCTGCCCTGCCAGCGCTCGGCGATCGCGAGCCGCGACGAGACGCGCGCCGCGGCGTGCGTCTCCCCCTCCGACTCGTAGAGCTCGACCGACTCGGCGAAGAGGCGCTCCGCAGCCTCGTAGTCGGCGGCGCGGAAAGCGAGCATCCCGGCCCGGGCGAGCAGCTCCGCTCGCGCCAGAGCCTCCTCGGTCAGTGCGGCCGCCTGCTCCAGGTAGCGCTGCGCCTCGGCGGATGCGGCGAGTGACTCGGCACGGTCACCCGCACGGACGAGCGCGTTGCGTGCCTTCTCCCGGATCTCGACCGAGTCGCCGGCCTCCGGGGCCGCCTCGTAGGCATCCCGGTAGTGGGCAGCGACGACCTCGACGATCTCGTCCTCGTCGGCGAACGTCGCCTCCAGATGGGCAGCCGCCGTCAGGTGGCGGGCCCGCCGCTCGTGCTTCGAGAGCGTCTCGTAGGCGACGTGGCGGACGAGGTCCTGGAGGAACCCGTACTGGCCGTGCTCGGGGGAGCGCGCATCGGTCTGCAGCCCGAGCACCTCCTTGCGGACGAGCGAGGCGAGCAGCGGCTCGAGGGCCTCGGGAGACTCTCCGGACAGCGCGGCCAGCCCGTCGCGCGCGAACGTCTTGCCCAGCACCGCCGCGTCCTGGAGCAGCCGCCGCTCCTCCGGGGAGAGGCCGTCGAGGCGCGCCGCGATCAGCGCGTGCAGCGTCTCGGGCACCTCGAGCTCGCCGATCTCCCCGACGGGACGGTAGACGGAGCCCTCCTGCGCGAGCATGCCGCGGTCGAGCAGCATGCGCACGGTCTCGACCGCGTACAGCGGCACACCCTCGGCCCGGGCGAGGATCTGGCCGCGGACGTTCTCCGGCAGGCCCGGAACGAGCCCGTCCAGCAGCTCCTCCATGGCCGGCTCGGAGAGCGGCTCGAGGAAGAGCGAGGTGAAGTTGCGCAACCCGGCACCCCAGGTCGGCCGCCGCTCCACCAGCTCCGGCCGCGCCAGCGTGATCACGTAGATCGGATGGTCACGCGACCACTCGAGCAGGTACTCGACGAAGTCGAGCAGCGACGCGTCCGCCCACTGCATGTCCTCGAACGCCAGGACGGTCGGATAGACGTCGGCCAGCCGCTCGAAGAACAGCCGCCAGGCCGCGAACAGGTCCTGCCGGTCGCGCACCTCGTGCTCGGCGAGGCCGAGCAGCTGCGCCAGCCGCGGCTCGACGAAGGCCCGCTCCTCCGGGTCGGAGACGTGTTCCTCGACGGCCGCGCGCAGCTTCTCCAGCGCCGCCGACTGTTCCTCCTCCTCGGCGATCCGGCAGCGCATCCGCACCATGTCCGCCAGCGCCCAGTACGTCACGCCGTCGCCGTAGGAGAGGCAGCGGCCGCGATGCCAGTAGGTCAGCTGCGGCAGCCCGTCGAAGTACTTGTAGAACTCCCACCCGAGCCGCGACTTGCCGATCCCCGCGATCCCGATGATCGAGACGAGGCCGGCCTTCCTGCTCTCGGCACAGGTGTGGAACAGCTCCTTGATCTGGCGCAGCTCCCGGTCGCGGCCGACGAACGGCGCCTCCAGCCCCTCGGACTTCAGCGACCCACGCGCGCCCGAGACCACCCGCAGCGCCCGCCACAGCGGCGTGAGCCCCTCCTTGCCCTTGAGCTCGTGCGCGCCCGCATCCTCGTAGACGACCGCCTGCTCGGTCGCCCGCCGCGTCGACTCCCCGACGAGCACCGTCCCGGGCTCGGCGGCCGACTGGATTCTCGAGGCGGTGTTGACCAGATCGCCCGCCACCATCCCCTGCCCCTCCGCGCCCACGGTCACCGCCGCCTCGCCGGTCAGGACGCCGGCCCGGGCCCGGAGACCGGGCGCACCCACCTCGTCGCCGAGCGCGCTCACCGCCGCGACCAGGTCGAGCGCGGCGCGCACCGCCCGCTCGGCGTCGTCCTCGGTCGCCACCGGCGTCCCCCACACCGCCATCACGGCATCCCCGATGAACTTCTCCACCGTCCCCCCGTACAGCTCGATCAGCCGCCGGCACGAGTCGAAGTACCGCGACAGCAGCTCCCGCGTGTCCTCTGCGTCGCGGCTCTCCGACAGCGACGTGAACCCGACGAGGTCGGCGAACAGCACGGAGACGAGCTTCCGCTCGGCAGCGGGGACGGCAGCCGGGGCCGGCGCCGGGGCCGCCGCCGCGGCCTCGAGCGGGCTCCCGCACTCGCCGCAGAAGCGCTCGCCGGGCTCGTTCACGGCGCCGCAGGCCGGGCACAGGGCGGCGAGTCCTTCCCCGCACTGCGCGCAGAACTTCCTGCCCTCACGGTTCTCCGCACCACAGCTCGCGCAGACGGCCATGCCCGAAGCCTAGAGCGCCCACCGCGCCGCACCAACCGGGCGACGGCCGCAGGAGCGCGAGAGCTCTTACGCGCGGGAGATGTAGCGCCCCTCGCGGGGGTCGACCTTGAGCCGGTCGCCGACGTTGACGAACATCGGCACCTGGACGACCGCGCCGGTCTCGAGCGTCGCCGACTTCGTCACGTTCGAGACGGTGTCGCCCTTGACCCCCGGTTCCGTCTCGACCACCGCGAGCTCGACCGAGGACGGCAGCTGCACGCTCGCGGGCTGTCCGTTCACCGCCAGCACCTGCACCGAGGCGTTCGGCTGCATGTAGGGCAGCTCGTCGGCGAGGTCGCCGTGCGGGAGCGAGAACTGCTCGAACGTCTCCTCGTCCATGAAGTGCACGTCGGAGCCGTCGTCGTAGAGGTACTGGACGCTCTTCGTCTCGGTGTGGACGCGCGCGAACTTCTCGCCGGCCCGGAAGGTGCGGTCGACCGTAGCGCCCGCGTCGAGGCTCTTGAGCTTCGTCCGGACGAACGCGCCGCCCTTGCCCGGCTTGACGTGCTGGAACTCGACGATGCGCCACACCTTGCCGTCCAGCTCGATGTGCATCCCGTTCTTGAACGAGTTCGTATCCACCTGCATGTCAGCGCGATCCTCCAGGCACCATGAACGCGAAGCCGCGCCGGATGGACGATTTCCATCCCTGGTCTCCCAGCGCCGCGGCCCTGAGGAGCCAGGGTACATCTCGGCCGACGTGCAGCGAGGGGCGATCCAGCCGCAGCGGGCCCGGGGTCCGGCTTCCGTCGGAAATACGGATGAAATCGTTCGCGTGCGGCGAGAGGCTATGCGCGACGGGCGGTGAAGCGTCGACGCGCCGGGTGCTGCGGTGGCCGCCTTGTCCCGGCGCCGAGCGAATGGCGGAACCGGCACCGTCCACGACCTCCTGAGGGGGGGACAGAGATGAAGCGATGGAGCCTGCTCGCCGGCGTGATGGCGGCTCTGGTCGCAGCGATGCTCACCGTCGGGCCGGTGGGCGCGAGCGCGGAGAAGGTCAAGACGCCGACCGCCACCGCGTCGATCCGCGTGTCGAGCAACTGCACGGTCACGATCAGCGGTCACTGGAGCCACCTCGTGCGGCCGGCCTCCCAGATCCACAGTGGCGTCGATGACAGTACGTACGACTATGGCAACGACACGGCCATCACGGGTGTGAGACACGGGAACTTCAAGGATGTCTACACGGCCACGCCGTCGACGACGCCGACCACGCTGGTCGGCGAGGTGTCGGTGTACAGCATGATGGACGGCTGGATAGTCGCCGATTCGGTCTCCACCACCGCGTACTGCTCCGGCCCGTTCAGCCTGGTGACGAAGGACTAGCAGCAGCACGCCAGTCGCTCATATCGACCGCCTCGGCCACGGCGACGGACGCTAGGAGACGGTGACCAGTTCCTTGGTGAACCGGACGGGATTCTCGATCCCGTCCCGGGTCACGATCACGTCGTCCTCGATCCGGATGCCGAAGCGGCCGGCGAGGTAGACGCCCGGCTCGACGGTGACGACGTTGCCGGCGGCGAGCGTGTCACGGCTCTCCGTCGACAGGCGCGGCGACTCGTGCACGTCGAGGCCGAGGCCGTGCCCGAGACCGTGCCCGAAGGTGCCGGCGAACGCGCTCTCGTCGATCACCCGCCGGGCCGCCGCGTCCACCTCGACGCCGCCGGCGCCGGCGCGGATCGCGTCGAGGCCGGCCTGCTGCGCGGCGAGGACGACGCCGTAGGCCTCCTGCTGCTCGCCCTCGAGCTCGCCGGTGGCGAGGGTGCGCGTGTAGTCGGAGACGTAGCCGCCGACCCGGCAGCCGGTGTCGATCACCACGAGCTCCCCCGGGCCGATCGTGCGGTCGCCCGCGCGCGCGTGCGGCCGCGCGCCGGTCGGGCCGGAGCCCACGATCGCCTCGAAGGCGACCTCCTCCGCGCCCTCCTCGTGGAAGAGGCGGGCGATGTCCCAGGCGACGTCGCGCTCGGGGCGGCCGACGAAACGCACCTCCTCGACGAGACGCTCGAACATGCGGTCGGTGACCGCGCACGCCTGCCGGATCGCGGCGAGCTCCTCCTCGTCCTTGACGGCCCGAAGCTGCTCGACGACGCCCTGGCGCGGGACGAACTCGGCCGCGCCCGCCCGCAGCTGCTCGGCGAGCGACCACGGCAGGACGTTCGCCTCGAACCCGACCCGTCCCTCGAGCTCCTCCGCCAGCCAGCGGATGAGCGACCGCTTGGTCTGGATTGCCTCGACGCCCTCCACCGCCTCGGCGGCCTCGATGTAGCGGAAATCCGTGAACAGCCGCACCCGCTCGGGCTCGACGAGGAGCGCGGCGTTCGAGCTCTCGAAGCCCGTGAGGTAGAGGACGTTGACGGGGTTCGTGACGAGGAGCGGCTCCTCCAGCAGCTCTCGCAGCCGCGCGATCCGCTCCTTCACTCGGCTCGTTCCTTGAGGTACTCGAGCGCGTGCCGGTAGCCGTCGGGTCCTTCCCCGACGAAGCGCATCGCGACGAGATCCGAGACGACCGAGAGCCGCCGCCAGTCCTCTCGCTCGTCGACGTTCGAGAGATGCACCTCGACGATCGGGATCGTGAGCGACTCGAGCGCGTCGTGGATCGACCACGCGTAGTGCGTCCAGGCGGCGGGGTTGACGACGAGCCCGTCGACGGTGGTGTAGGCGTCGTGGCACCACTTGACGAACTCGCCCTCGGCGTTCGTCTGGCGGCACTGCACCGTGAGCTCGAGCTCCCGCCCCCACTCGTAGATCCGGCTCTCGAGCTCGGCGATCGTCAGGCCGCCGTAGAGCTCGGGGTCACGGCGCCCGATCACGTCCAGGTTGACCCCGTTCAGCACCAGGATTCTCATGCGATCAACCTATCGAGTTCGCGCCGCACGTCGGCCTCGGGTACGGCGACGTCCCACCGCGGCCCGTCCTCGCCGAGGAGGACGAGACGCAGCTCGCCGTCCCGCGCCTTCTTGTCGCGCCGCATCGCCTGCCAGGCGCGCTCCCGCTCGACCGGCACCGGCCGCGGGCGCAGCACCTCCTCCACCGTCGCGGTCTCGCGGCCGGAGAGGCGGAGGGCGGCGAGCAGGCCGAGCGCGACGGCCCGCCCGTGCGTGAGCCCCTCGTACCCGGCGGCGGCCTCGAGCGCGTGGGCGAAGGTGTGACCGAGGTTGAGGATCGCGCGCTCGCCGCGCTCGCGCGGATCCCGGAGGCAGACGGCGCACTTGAAGGCTGCGCAGCGGCGGACGAGCTCGTCGTCCGGCAGCTCCCAGAGCGCCTCGCCCGCGAGCAGGCCCGTCTTCACGACCTCGGCCATCCCCTCGAGGCGCTGCTGCTCGGGGAGCGTCTCGAGCAGCGCCGGGTCGACCACCGTTCGCACCGGCCAGTGGAAGGCGCCGACGAGGTTCTTGCCCTGCGGGAGGTCGATCGCCGTCTTGCCGCCGATCGCCGCGTCGACCTGGGCGACGAGGCTCGTCGGCACGGCCACCCACGCGATGCCGCGCAGGTAGACGGCGGCCGCGAACCCGGCCGCGTCGGTCGTGCAGCCGCCGCCCAACGCAGCGATCGTGCCCGCGCGGTCGAGGCGGAGCTCCTGCCAGAGCCGGTCGAGCGCCGTCAGCGTCTTCGCCTCCTCGCCCGGCGGCAGCTCGTGCATCTCCGCCAGCCGCGGACCGAGCGCGAGCTGGGCCTCCATGCCGTGGATGCCGGCGACGTGGGGGTCCGAGACGAGGGCGACCGGTCCCTCGCCCGGTACGAGGCCGCCGAGCCGCTGCAGCGAGCCGCGCTCCACGCGGACGCCCGCGGCTGCGAGGACTGCGTCGTCCGCGTCGCGCGCGACGAGATCGGCGACCTCCGCGTAGAGCGGGGCCCGCTGGTCGTAGAGCGCGAGGAAGGCGGCCTTCTCCTGCGCGAGCGGACGGTCGGAGTCGCCGACCCGCTGCCAGGCGGTCTCCGCGTCCACGGGCAGATGAACGGTCACGGCCTGCTCGCGCAGCGCCCGGCGCACGGGCTCCTGCGTGACGGCGCCTCCACCGAGCGCGAGCACCGAGGGCGTCCGCGAGCGCAGGGCCTCGACCGTCGCCGCCGCCTCGCGCACCCGGAACGCCTCCTCTCCCTCGGCCGCGAAGAAGCTCGCGATCGAGGTCCGCAGCGAGAGCTCCACCTCGCGGTCGACGTCCCGGAACGGCCGCCCGGTCCGCCGCGCGACCTCCTCTCCGAGCGTCGTCTTCCCCGCGCCCATGAAGCCGACGAGCGCGACATGCCGGGTCAGTGGCTGCGCGGCGTCCAGTCGATCCGCTCCAGGTACGCGCGCCACGCGGCGGCGAAGTCGCCGAGCGCGTCGCCGCCGAACTTCTCGCAAGCCGCCCGCGCCAGCTCCCAGGCGACCGCCGCCTCCGCCACGACGGCGAGAGCCTCGACCGCCGAGACGTCGCTTCGCTCGACGAGCGCCGCCGCGGGGTCGCCCGTGTCCAGGTCGACGGAGCGGAGCGGCTGCATCAGCGTCGGCAGCGGCTTCATCGCGGCGCGCACGACGATCTCCTCGCCGTTCGAGACGCCACCCTCGATCCCGCCGGCCCGGTTCGTCTCGCGGTGGAGGCCGTGCTCGTCGCGCACGATCTCGTCGTGCGCCTTGGAGCCGCGCAGGCCGGCCAGCGCGAAGCCGTCGCCGATCTCGACGCCCTTGACCGCCTGGATCCCGAGCAGCGCCGCACCGAGCCGCGCGTCGAGGCGGTCCTCGCGCCGCGCGTACGAGCCGAGTCCCGGCGGGACCCCGCGAGCCCGCACCTCGACACGGCCGCCGAGCGTGTCGCGGTCCTTCCGGGCCGCGTCGACGGTGGCCGGATCCGCCCCCGCCTCCGGCAGTGCCTCTCCCGCGACCTCGACCCCGATCTCCCGCAGGAGCGCCTTCGCCACCGCGCCGGCGGCGACGTAGACGGCGGTGTGCCGCGCGGAGGCCCGCTCGAGCGCGTCGCGGACGTCGGCGAGGCCGTGCTTCTGGGCCCCGGCGAGGTCGGCGTGACCGGGTCGCGGCAGGGTGACCGGCTTCGTCCCCTTGCCCTCCGGCTCGCCTTCGGGCGGCCACGGGCTCATCCCCCACGTCCAGTTCCTGTGGTCGCGGTTGCGGACGACGAGCGCGAGCGGCGTGCCGAGCGTACGCCCGTGGCGAAGGCCGGCGAGCACCTCCACCTCGTCCGTCTCGATCTGCTGGCGCGGCGAGCGCCCGTAGCCCTGCTGACGGCGGCGCAGGTCGGCGTCGATCGCCTCCCGGTCGAGGACGAGCCCCGCGGGCAGCCCCGACACGATCGCGACGAGCGCCGGTCCGTGCGACTCTCCCGCCGTTGCCAGCTCGAGGCTCATGCGCGAGAGCGTAGTAGGGCTACGGCTGGCGAAGCAGGCCGACGCGCCCGGCGAGGGCGCTCACCTTCTCGACAGCGCCCCGCCGGCGCGGTGAGGCGCCCGTCATGAGGAAGCGGCCGAGCCTCCGCGTCTCGCGCGGATCGAGCGAGATCGCCGCCTGCGCCTCCTCGCCGCGCCAGACGCTGAGCCGTGTGTTCTGCGGCCGTGTCAGGTAGACGGAGACACGCAGGCCGCCGTCGCCGACGTCGGGGTGGCCGCGGAAGTACTCGACGATCTTCGTCCGCTGCGCGTGGCCGCAGTGCGGGCAGAAGCGGAACTCGTCCCGCACCTCGCCGTCGCATGCGCTGCAGCGCCTCATCAGGGTTCTTCTATTCCTCCGGCAGGCTCAGGTCAAGCCGAGCGCGGCGCGCATCGCGGCCACCGGCGCCTCGACGCCCGTCCAGAGCTCGAAGCTCGCCGCCCCCTGCGCGACGAGCACCTCGAGCCCGTCGAGCACGCGCGCGCCCGCGGCCGCCGCCGCCTCGGCCGTCGCGGTGCGCGGGTACGGGAGGTCGATCAGCGTCTGCCCGGCCTCGAGCTCGAAGAGCACCTCGTCCCGCACCGGGGTCGCGTGGATCACGAGGTCGGCGCCTTGGACGTCGGGCGGCCACTCGCCGCGCCGCGAGAAGACGCGCGCCTCCGGCAGCGCGTGCCGGAAGGCGATCGCTGCCCCGCCGTCCCCGACGATCGCCGGCTTGTAACAGTCTGTTACTTGCTCGAGGACGGCCGCGTCCGTCGAGTAGCCGCGCCCCCGGGCGATCGTGTTCACGGACGGGACGTCGCTGCCGAGGATCCTCGCCGCGTCGAGCTTGTACGGGGCGGTGACGTTCGCGTACCCCACCTCGCGCACCGCCGCCTCGAGCTCCTCCGGCAGCACGTCGCGGAGGACGTACTCCCAGTCGAGCCCGACGGCGGCGAAGGCCGCGTTCTGCATCCGCGGCGACAGCGAGTGCGCCACGGGGTGACCGAGAAGCACGACCTCAGTAGCCGTACTGCGCCTCGTGCTGGAGGAAGTCCTGGTAGCTCGCCGTGAAGTAGTGGTGCTTGTGGTCGGGCTTGCGCACGAAGTAGAGGTAGTCGACCTTCGCCGGATGGGCGGCCGCCTCGAGCGAGGCGAGGCCGGGATTGTCGATCGGCGTCGGCGGCAGCCCGAGATGGAGCCTCGTGTTGTACGGCGTCGGATTGTGGAGGTCGGACTCCGTCAGCGACTGGGTCGGGGGGATGTGCAGCCCGTAGCGGAGGGTCGCGTCGATCCCGAGCGGCATCCCGAGGCGCAGCCGGTTGTAGATGACGGCGGCGACCAGCGGCCGCTCGGCGGGCACCTGGGCCTCGCCCTCGACCATCGAGGCGATGGTGAGCACGTCGTACGGCGTGAGGTTCTTGCTGCGGGCGTACGCGAGCTTCACCTTGCGCCAGTTGTGGAGGAAGGCGACGAGCTGCGCGTGCACGAGCTGCTTCGAGGTCGTGTTCCGGAGGAAGTCGTACGTCGCCGGGAAGAGGAAGCCCTCGAGCGGCAGCTTCTTCTTCCCGAAGCCCCGGACCGCCAGCGGCTTCCTCGTCGCGGCGAGGTACGTCTTCGCGGAGAGCTTCACCTTGTGGTGGCGTTCGCGCGTGGCGATCTTCGCGACCACCTGGACGCGCTCGGCCATCTGCGCGCGGGTGAAGCCTTCGGGGAAGACGATGCGGAACGGCTTCGGCTGCCGGACGGTCGTCGTGGGCGGGGCGCCCGCTCCCGCGCCGCCGCAGCCTGCGACGAGCGCGGCGAGCACCGCGGCACACGCCGCTACGAGCGCGACCCGCACCACTCGAGATAGGTCGAGAGGAGATGCGCGGCGGCGAGGGCGTCCTCGGCCGCCGCCCCCGGCGTCCGCTGCGCCAGGTCGGTCGTGAAGCGCTCGTCGTAGAGCTCGACCGGAACGTCGACCGCACCGCGCAGCGCCTCGGCGAAGCGCTCCGTCTCGACCGCCTGCTCGCCGCGCGCACCGCGCATGGTCAACGGGAGCCCGACGACGATCCGCTCCACCTGCTCGGAGCGGACGAGCCGCCCGAGCTCGGAGAGGCCCGCTTCGGAGCCGGCGCGCTCCACGACGCCGAGCGGACGGGCGAGCGTGCCGGTCGGATCGGAGACCGCGACGCCCGTCCGGGCCGAGCCGTAGTCGAGCGCGAGTACCTTCACTCCGAGAGGATGCCCTTCGCCGCAGCGAGCGCGGCGGCGATGCCGTCGGGGTTCTTCCCGCCGGCCTCGGCCAGCGTCGGCTTCCCGCCGCCCCCGCCGCCGATGTGCTTGCCGAGCTCGCGCACGACCTGCACCGCGTCGAGCCCCCGCGCGACGAGCGACTCGTCGAAGTTGACGACGAGGTAGACGCGGCCGTCGCCCTGCGAGACGACGATCGCCCCGTCCGCCTTCTCCTGCTGGCGGACACGATCCGAGAAGTCCCGCAGCGGCCCGCCCTTCAGGCCCTTCACCTCGAGGAGGACGACGCCGTCCTGGCGCTCCTGGGAGACGACGTCGACCGGCGCCTCGGCCCGCGGCTGCTTCGCCTCCTTCCGCGCCGCTGCGAGCTCCTCGCGCAGTCCGTCCGCCTCGCGTGCTTGCTCGTGCAGGAGCGCGAACGCCTCCCCCGCCGTCACCGCCTCGATCCGCCGCGCGCCGGCGCCGACCGCCTGCTCGCGCAGGATCGCGAACGGCCCGATCTCGGCGGTCGAGCGGACGTGCGTGCCGCCGCAGAGCTCACGCGACCAGCCGTCGACGTCGACGACGCGGACGACCTCGCCGTACTTCTCGCCGAACAGCATCATCGCGCCGAGGTTGCGCGCCTCCGAGAGCGGCGTCTCGTAGATCCGCACCGGCAGGTTGGCGAAGATCCGCTCGTTCACGCGGCTCTCGACGGCGGCGCGCTCGTCCTCGCTCAGGGCAGAGGGGTGGGTGAAGTCGAAGCGGAGCTTGTCGGGCCGGACGGCCGACCCCGCCTGGCGGACGTGGTCGCCGAGCACCTCCTGCAGCGCCTTGTGCAGGAGGTGGGTCGCGGTGTGGTTCGCCATCGTCGGGTAGCGGACGCCCCACGGCACGACGGCGCGGACGCGGTCGCCCTCCACGAAGCCCTGCCCCTCGAAGATCAGCTCCTGGTCGTGCTCGAGCCGCAGCGCCTCGACGAGCTCCGCCCGCGAGCCGTCCTCCTTCTCGATCCAGCCCGCGTCGGTGACCTGGCCGCCTCCCTCCGGATAGAACGGCGACTGCTCGAGCTTCACCTGGAACAGCCCGCCGCCCAGCTCGGCGCAGGCCGTGATCGCCGTCAGGACGTCGGTCTGCTCGTAGCCGACGAACTCGCTCCGGCGCGCGTCGGGAAAGCGCGGCTCGAAGCGCGTCGTGCCGCCCTGGCGGGAGACCTCCTGGTGCTCGGACATCAGGCGCGTGAACTCCTCGCCGTTGACCCCGAGCCCGCGCTCGCGGGCGAGCTCCTGCGTCAGCTCGAGCGGGAAGCCGTAGGTCGCGTGCAGCGTGAAGGCGTCCTCGCCCGTGATCTCGTCCTTCGCGGCCGCCTCCTCGAAGATCGCCATGCCGCGCTCGAGCGTCTCGCCGAAGCGCTCCTCCTCGGCGGCGAGGACGCGGCGGATCTCGTCCCGGTGCTCGACGAGCTCCGGGTAGGGATGGCCCATCTGCTCGATCACGACGTCGGCGAGGTCGGGCAGGAACGGCGCTTGCATCCCGATCCGCAGCCCGTGCTGCGCCGCGCGGCGGACGATGCGGCGCAGGACGTAGCCGCGCCCCTCGTTCGACGGGGTCACGCCCTCCGCGACGATGAAGGTCATGCCGCGGCCGTGGTCGGCGAGGACGCGGTGCGCCTTCGTCGCATCCGGCGTCTCGCCGTACGCGACGCCGGACCGCCCGGCGACCCAGTCCATGATCAGCTGGTAGCCGTCGGTGTCGTAGACGGACGCCACCTCCTGCACGACGCGCGCGACCCGCTCGAGCCCCCAGCCCGTGTCGATGTTCTTGCTCGGCAGATCGGTGAGCGTGCCGTCGGGATGCAGCTCGTACGACATGAAGACGAGGTTCCCGAACTCGAGAAACCGCTCGCAGCGCGAGCAGCCGGGCAGGCAGCCCCCGGCGCAGCCGACCTCCTCCCCCCAGTCCCAGTACAGCTCCGAGTCCGGCCCGCACGGCCCCGGCCCGCCGACCGACCAGAAGTTCTCCGAGGACGGGAGCGGCACGATCCGCTGGGACGGGATCCCGATCCGCTCCCAGAGGCCGATCGCCTCCTCGTCCGGGCCGAGCTTCAGGCCGGGGTCGCCGGCGTGGACGCTGACCCAGACGCGGTCCCAGTCGAGCTTCAGGCGCTCCTGGATGAACTCGGTCGCGTACTCGATCGCCCCCTCCTTGAAGTACTGGCCGAACGAGAAGTTGCCGAGCATCTCGAAGAAGGTGAGGTGGTACGTGTCGAGCCCGACCTCGTCGATGTCGGGTGTGCGGAAGCACTTCTGGCACGTCGTCGTCAGCGGCGCCGGCGGCGCCTCGCGGCCGAGGAAGTACGGCATCTGCGGCTGCATGCCGGCGCTCGTGTACAGCGTGGAGCGGTCGTCGGCGCGCGGGATCAGCGACGCCGAGGGGCGCCGAAGATGGCCCTTCTCCTCGTGGAAGGCGAGAAAGCCCTCGCGCACCTCGGCCGTCGTCCGCACGGCGGCCATTCTAGGAGGCGCGAGCTTGGGTGCCCGCCTGGCAGCGCGTTAGATTCGGGGCGGTGCCGCTGGATGTCCTCACGCCCGTTCCCCGTCGCCGGAGGCGGCGCCGGCACCCGCTGCGCCGGCTCGCGCCGTTCGCAGGGCTGGTCGCGATCGGCGCAGGGGCCTTCGCCGTCTGGCACTTCGCCACGACCGGTAACCCGGAGTCCGCCGCCGCACAACGGCCGGGCGCGCCGGCGGCCACGACGGCGACCGGCGCCGCTCAGCAGGCCCGGCCGCTCCACCTCCTGCACGGCCCGCCGCTGCTCGCCGGCCGGCTGCACCGCCGGATCCTCGCGCCGGAGGCGATCCTCGTCGACGCACACAGCGGCGACGTCCTGTGGGCCAAACGGGCACACGAGCGGCGGCCGATCGCCTCCCTGACGAAGATCATGACCGCGACCCTCGCGCTGCGGGAGGTGCCCTGGCACCGCGTGATCACCGTCTCCCGCTCCGTGACGCGCGTGCCGCTCGTGCGCGAGGGGCTCCGCGCCGGCGAGCACGTGCCGGCCTGGAAGCTCTTCTACGCGATGCTCCTCTACTCCGGCAACGACGACGCCGCCCAGCTCGCGATCGCCTCCGCCGGCTCGCGAGGCGCCTTCCTACGCCAGATGAACGACGAGGCGCAGCGGCTCGGGCTGCACGACACCCACTTCACGAGCGTGAGCGGCGTGGTCGACGAGGGCAACTACTCGACGGCCTGGGACCTCGCCGCGCTGACGCGCTACGCCCGCCGCAACCCGGTCTTCCGCCGGCTCGTGCGGCGGCAGCGGATCGAGGTCTCGTGGGCGCCGCCGACGAACTCGAAGATCTACGTCAACAACAACTGGCTCCTGCGCGAGTACCCGGGGGCGAACGGCGTCAAGACCGGGTTCACGCACGCCTCGGGCTGGTGCCTCGCCGCGTCGGCGACCCGGCAGGGCAGGACGCTGATCGCGATCGTGCTCGACTCCCCGAACATGTACGCCGACGCGAAGAAGCTGCTCGACTTCGGCTTCAGCCAGGGCTAGAAGAGCCGATTGCGCAGCGTCCGCGGAGGGCGCATGCTCTTCACATGGCCGAGCCGGTGATCGACCGCGACGAGACGATTGCCCTACTCTTCAACATTGCCGACATGGCGCGAGTCTTGAGGAAGCTCGGTGAGCTGCTGTTTCCGGAGGACGACGATGGCGAAGACGAAGTGGACGAAGGCTGAGCGCGCGGAATGGCGCGCGTTTCTCGACCAGATGCAGATCAACATCGACCGCACGCGCCGCCTCGCCGAGAAGGCACAGGCGGAGCTCGATGCACGACGCGAGCACGAGCAGCACGCCTCCGGAGGCTCGTAACGTGGCCGAGGACACGCAGGCGCCGGCCGAGACGGTCGAGACGGACCCGGCGGACGAGGCGGGCGACAAGGCCTGCTGGGCGTACCTCGTCTGCCCCGAGTGCGGGGCCGTCGAGAGCGAAGGGCACCGGCCCGGCTGCAACCTCGCGCCGGACGAGTAAGCCCCGCGCCG
>CAZRTE010000003.1:0-31266 GCA_964602945.1 uncultured Gaiellales bacterium | reverse complement strand
CGCTGCGCGGCTGAGCCGCCACCGGTCCCTCAGGCGCGGTCGAACGTCTCGGCGTCCGCGGCGATCGTCTCGCGGATCTTCTCGAGCGAGCGCCGGATCAGACGGGAGACGTGCATCTGCGAGATGCCGATCTGCTGCGCGATCTGCGACTGGGTCAGACCCTCGAAGAAGCGGAGCTGGAGAATCTTGCGCTCCCGGTCGTCGAGGGCCTTGAAGCCGGGCGCGAGCACGGCGCGATCCTCGGTAACCTCGTACTGGTGCTCCTCGGTGCCGAGGGACTCGAGCGGGTCGAGCTCGTCGTCGTCGCCTCCCCCGCCGCCCGAGAGCGACAGCGAGGTGTAGGCGCGACCGGACTCCAGCGCCTCGAGCACCTGCTCCTCCTCGACTCCGGCGGCCTCCGCCAGCTCCGGGATCGTCGGCGAGCGGGCCAGCTGCACCGTCAGCTGCTCGACGAGGCGGGAGAGCTGGACGTTGAGCTCCTGCAGGCCCCGCGGCACGCGGACCGACCAGCCCTTGTCACGGAAGTGCCGCTTGATCTCGCCGATGATGTTCGGCGTCGCGTACGTCGTCAGCTCCACGCCCCGCTCGAGGTCGAAACGGTCGATCGCCTTGATCAGCCCGATCGCTCCGATCTGGACGAGATCCTCGAGCTGCTCGCCGCGGTACGAGTAGCGCCGCGCGAGCGAGCGGACGAGCGACATGTACTGCTCGATCAGCTGCTCCCGCGCCTGCAGGTCGCCGTCCTCGTGGTACCGGCGCAGGAGGATCCTGTCGTCGGCCCGGGTCATCCGCCGGCGCTCCCGGCCAGCGTGGCGATTCGCTTCGTCAGCTCGACCCAGAAGCCGTCGTCGCGGTGGTCGACCTCGTGGGTGTCGCAGACCGTCTCGAGGACGCGCTCGAGGTCGAGGCCGCCCGGACGCGGCTCCTCCCCGTGCAGCATGTCCGCCGGAAACGGCCCGGCCGCCGCGCGCAGGACGTCGCCTTCGACGGAGAGGACGACGGTGATCTCGTCCGCGTCGTCCCGAAGGCCCAGCAGCTCCTCGATCGCGACCTGCACGTCCTCGAGGTCGTCGTACGTGACGTCGAGCCGTAGAGCGAGGCCCCCCGTGACGAGGTGCGCGATGCGGCGGAACTCCTCCTCGGCCGGTATGACGAGCCGGATCTCGTCCTGCTTCATGCTTCGTCGCCCGAGCCTGCCTCCCGGAGCTCCTCGGCGAGATCCTGCTCGCGCCGGGCGGCGGCCTCCTTCCCCGCCTGCACGGCGTGCCGCCAGTCGCGGCCGGCCCTGAAGTCGGCCGCCCCGTAGGTGACGCCTGCCGCGAGCCCGGAGACCTTCTGCACCGGCCGCGTGACGGCCATGCTCACCGCCCGCACGGCGGTGTCCACGTTGTCGACCGCATCGACGGCGCTGTCGGTGATGCGATCCATCTTGTCGAGTTGCCCGTTCACGCGGTCCACGCTGCCTCCGACCTTGCCGATCACCGGGATGATCGATTCCCCCATTCCCCGGATCAACGCGGAAAGCCGTGCGATGGTTCCGGCCAGGCGGAGGAGGAGGTAGGCGAGCGCGAGCCCGACGGCGAACAGGAACACGGCGAGCGCGAGCCGCCACAGGTCACTCCACGTGAATGCCGCAACCAGCATGGGCCTTTCGATCTTAGTGGCCTGCGACGGCGGTAGTACCCTCCCGCAATGGCCGTCTGCCCGAGTTGCGGCGCCACGGTGGAAGAGGGAAAGCGCTTCTGTGCCGACTGCGGAAACCCGCTCGCGTCGCTCTGCCCGTCGTGCGGGGCGCCGAGCCCGCCGGACAAGCGCTTCTGCGCCGACTGCGGCGCCCCGCTCCAGACGTCCGACTCGGCGCCCCCGCTGGCCGCAGCTGCGCCGGAGGCGCCGGCCCCCGTCGCGGAGCGACGCCTCGTCTCGGTCCTGTTCGCCGACCTCGTCGGCTTCACGAGCCTGTCCGAGTCGCGCGACTCGGAGGAGGTACGCGAGCTCCTCTCCCGCTACTTCGACACCTGCAGCCGCGTGATCGGGCTGTACGGCGGCACGGTCGAGAAGTTCATCGGCGACGCGGTGATGGCCGTCTGGGGCGCCCCGGTCGCAACCGAGGACGACGCGGAGCGCGCCGTGCGCGCCGCGCTCGAGCTCGTGTCCGCGGTCCATGCGCTCGGCGAGGAGGTCGGCGCGCCCGGCCTCCAGGCACGTGCCGGAGTCCTCACCGGCGAGGCGGCCGTCACGCTGGGCGCGCAGGGCGAGGGAATGGTCGCCGGCGATCTCGTCAACACCGCTTCCCGCATCCAGTCGCTCGCTCCGGCGGGATCCGTCTACGTCGGCGAGGCGACGCGCCGGGCGACCGAGCAGGCGATCGTCTTCGAGAGCTCGGGCAGTCACGAGCTGAAGGGAAAGACGGGACTCGTTCCGCTCTGGCACGCGCTGCGCGTCGTCTCCGGAGCCCGCGGCACCCTCAAGTCGGAAGGGCTCGAGGCGCCGTTCGTCGGCCGCGACCGCGAGCTGCGCCTGCTCAAGGAGCTCTTCCACGCGAGCGCCGAGGACCGGAAGGCGCATCTCGTCTCGGTCACCGGCATCGGCGGCATCGGCAAGTCCCGTCTCGCCTGGGAATTCTTCAAGTACCTCGACGGCCTCCAGCAGACGACGCTGTGGCACCGCGGCCGCTGCCTCGCCTACGGCGACGGCGTGACGTACTGGGCGCTCGCCGACATGGTGCGGATGCGCTGCCGCATCTCCGAGGAGGACGACGTGGCCTCCGCGCTCGAGAAGCTGCGCTCGACGCTCTCCGAGTACCTGCTCGACGAGGAGGAGCGGCGCTTCGTCGAGTCGCGGCTCGCCCACCTGCTCGGCCTCGAGGAGCACGGCGCCGCGGCGAAGGAGGAGCTCTTCGGCGCCTGGCGGCTCTTCTTCGAGCGCCTCACCGGCGCGGAGCCCGTCGCGCTCGTCTTCGAGGACATGCAGTGGGCGGACGCGAGCCTGCTCGACTTCATCGAGTACCTGCTCGACTGGTCGCGCGACCACCCGCTCTACGTGATCACGCTCGCCCGTCCCGAGCTGCTCGAGCGGCGCCCGACCTGGGGCGCGGGCAAGCGCACGTTCACGGCGCTGTACCTCGAGCCCCTCGGCGACGCCGCGATGGAGGAGCTCCTCGCCGGCCTCGTGCCGGGACTCCCCGCCGAGCTCCGCGCGCAGATCCTCGGACGCGCCGAGGGCGTGCCGCTCTACGCGGTCGAGACCGTGCGCATGCTGCTCGACCGCGGCCTGCTCGTGCGGGAAGGCGATGTCTACCGGCCGGCCGGCGAGATCGAGACACTCGAGGTGCCCGAGACGCTCCAGGCGCTGATCGCGGCTCGCCTCGACGGGCTCTCGGCGGAAGAGCGGCGGCTGCTCCAGGACGCGGCGGTGCTCGGCAAGACGTTCACGCTGCAGGCGCTCGCCGCCCTCACCGAGAGCGCGAGCGAGGAGCTGACCGAGCTCCTCACAGGGCTCGCGCGCAAGGAGGTGCTGGAGCTCCAGGCCGATCCGCGCTCACCGGAGCGTGGCCAGTACAGCTTCCTCCAGGACCTCCTCCGCCACGTCGCGTACGAGGCGCTGCCGAAGCGGGAGCGGCGCACGAAACACCTCGCCGCGGCGGCCTACCGCGAGGCGCAGGGCGAGGACGAGCTCGCGGAGGTGATCGCCTCCCATTACCTCGAGGCGGCGGCGGCCGTGCCCGACGCCGACGACGCAGAGGATGTCCGCGCCAAGGCGCACACCTGGCTCGTGCGCGCGGGCGAGCGCGCCGAGTCTCTCGGGGCTCTGGGCGAGGCGCAGCGCTACTTCGAGCAGGCGGCCGAGCTCGCGCCGGACGTTGCCGCCCGGGCGGGACTGCTCGAGCACGCGGGTCTAGTCTCGACGAGTGCTGCGGACTTCGACGGCGCGGCCCGCCAGCTCTCCGCCGCCCTTCCTCTCTACCTCGAGGCCGGCGACACGCACGCGTGGGCTGGTGCGTCGGCACGCCTGGCCTTCGCCGAGCGCCGCGGGCTGGGACGCCACGACGAGGCGGGAAGACGCCTCGAGGAGGCCTGGGCGGCGATCGCCGACGACGAGCCCGACGAGGCGGTGGTCATCGTCCTCCGCCATCTCGCGACCTTCCTGATGTTCGACGGCCGGCAGGCCGAGGCGGAACCGTACGCAGAGCGGGCAGGCCAGATCGCGGAGGAGATCGGAGATCCGGACATGCTCTCGTACTCCTTCGTCCTGCGCGGCAACCTCGCCATGCACGCCGGCCGTCCCGAGGAGGGACGGGCGCTATACGGGCACGCCCTCGTCCTCGCCCGTGAGCACGACCTGTTCGAGCAGGGGGCGCGAGCGACCGGGCACCTCTCCGACTGGAACCTCCACCGCGACCGCTACGAGGCCTCCCTCGGCCACCTGCGAGAGATGCTGGAGGTCGGGCAACGCATCGGCCACCGCTTCGGAGTCGAGTTCGCCACCGCCGAGATGACGACCGCGCTCCAGATGCTCGGGCGCTGGGACGAGGCGCTCGAGCTCTTCGCGGAGCTGCCGCAGGAGCGGCTGACGGAAGGCATCATGCTCGGCGGCCTCATGTCGAGCGTCGAGATCCACGTCCACCGCGGCGAGCTCGACGAGGCGCGCCGGGTGCTGTCGCTCTACGACTCGATCGCCGACGTGCCGGACGTCCAGGACCGCGGGAGCTACCTCGCGGCGTCGGCCGCCGTCGCACGGGCCGAGGGACGGTTCGAGGACGCTCTCGCAGCGGGCACCGAGGCGGTCACGATCGCCGCACCCGCGTTCGGGATGTCGTCGAGCATGGTGAAGGAAGGGCTCGTCGAGGCGATCGAGGCGGCGCTCGCACTCGGGCGCCACGAAGAGACGGAGGAGCTGATCGGGCGGATCGAGGCGACACCCGCCGGTGTGCGCGCCCCCTACCTCGAGGCCCAGGCGCAGCGCTTCCGCGCGCGGCTCGGCGAGACGGAGCGCTACGCCGTCGCCGCCGCGGAATTCCGCGAGCTCGACCTCCCGTTCTGGCTCGCGGTGACGCTGCTCGAGCAGGGCGAGCCGGACGGCGTCGAGGAGGCGCGCGAGATCTTCGCGAGGCTTCGCGCGACGCCGTGGCTCGAGCGCGTCGCCGAGGTCACCGGTCAGCCGGTCGAGGAGACCGTGCCGCAGCCGACGACCGCGTCGCCGTCGTAGAGCACGGCCGCCTGGCCGGGCGCGACGCCGTGGGCGGGCTCGTCGAGCTCGAGCCGGAAGCCTCGCGCCGTCGGCTCGACGCGCGCGGCGACGGCAGGCGAGCGGTAGCGAAGCTTCGCCTCCACGCGCTCCACCTCGGCATACAGCCGTCCGCGCGCCTCGACCCGGGTGCGCGCGAGCGACTCGCGCGGGCCGACGACGACGGCGTTCGCCGCGCGCCGCGTACCGAGGACGTAGAGCGGCTCCGGCGAGGCGACCCCGAGGCCGCGCCGCTGGCCGGGCGTGAAGCGCCAGTAGCCGTCGTGGCGGCCGAGCTCGCGGCCCTCCTCGTCGACGATCGCGCCCGGGCGCGTCTCGAGGCCCTGGCGCGTCAGGAAGCTGCGGTAGTCGTCGCCGGCGAGGAAGCACGCCTCCTGGCTCTCCGGCTTGCGCGCTGCGGCGAGGCCGGCGCGCTCGGCCTCCGCCCGCGTCGCCTCCTTGTCCTGCTCGCCGAGCGGGAAGCGGACGCGCGAGAGCCGGCGCGGGTCCAGCGCGGCGAGCATGTAGCTCTGATCCTTTCGAGGATCGGCGCCGCGGGCGAGCAGCAAGCGTCCGTCGCGCTCGACGATCCGCGCGTAGTGCCCCGTCACGAGGCTCCCGGCACCGGCGCGCCGCGCGAAGGCGAGGAGCTCGGCGAAGCGGAAGCCGCCGTTGCAGCGGATGCACGGGTTCGGCGTCGTGCCGCGCTCGTAGCCGCGCACGAACGGGGCGACGACGGCGCGCCGGAACTCCTCGCGCAGGTCGAGCGTCACGTGCGGGACGCCGAGCCGGTGGCACGTCTCGCGGGCGGCGATCACGCTCTCGGGCGAGCAGCAGGCGCGCTCGGAGTCCGGCCCGTCCGGGTCGAGCCACAGCCGCAGGGTCACGCCCACGGCGTCGGGAAGGGAGCGGAGGAGCGCGACAGCGCTGTCGACGCCGCCGCTCATCGCGACGGCGACCCGGCCGGGCGACGGTGCCGCCGTGAAGACCGGCCCGAGCGCGTTCGCGAGCGCGTCGGCCGCGAGCGTCTCGCCGCCGACCGCCGCCGCCTCGAGCAGCGTCAGCCCGGCGAGGTCGCGCTCGAGCCCCGGCGTATCCGCCTCGACGATCCGGTCGCCGTCCACGCGCAGCCGGACGGCCGCCCACTCACCGTCGCGGCTCGAGTCGCCGAAGAGCTCGCTCATGTGGTCACGGTAAACGAGATGCCCGACCCCGCTTCCGAACCGAGCTATGTGATCCTGGTATCCCAGGTGGGTGCCGTGCCCTCCTCGGCAATGCCTCGTCGGGACGCCGGCTCCCTTTCACGTAGCGTTGGATCTACATGTTCGCCCGGTTCGGGGGCGCGGGATCGGGCGCACGGACTGTAGCGGCGGCGCTCCTACTCGGGCGGCGGCTGCGCGAGCCGGATCCCGAGCTCGCGCAGGTGCTCCGGGTCGGCGTCGCTGGGCGCGCCCGTCATCGGGTCGACTCCCGCCTGGTTCTTCGGGAAGGCGACCGTGTCGCGCAGGTTCGGCTCGTTCGCGAGCACCATCATCATCCGGTCGATGCCGGAGGCAATGCCACCGTGCGGCGGCGCGCCCATCGCCAGCGCGTCGAGGAGGAACCCGAACTTCGCGCGCTGCTGCTCGGCGTCGATCCCGAGCAGGTCGAACACGCGGGCCTGGATCCCGGGCTCGTGGATCCGGAAGGAGCCGCCCGCGAGCTCGTTCCCGTTGCCCACGAGGTCGTAGGCGAAGGCGCGGGCCTCGCCGGGCTCGGCGTCGAAACGCTCCTCCCACTCGGGCGTCGGGCGCGTGAACGGATGATGGACGGCCGTCCAGCGCCCCTCCGTCTCGCTCCATTCGAACATCGGGAAGTCGGTCACCCACAGCCACGACCACGGCGTGTCGCCGGCGAGCTCGAGCCGCTCGGCGAGATGGATGCGGAGCGCCCCGAGCACGCGCGAGGTGGCCGGCCAGGCGTCGGCCGCGAACAGGAGCGTCTCGCCGGGCTTGCCGTCGAGCGCGGCGAGCGTCTCCGGCGAGAGGAACTTCGCGATCGGCGAGCGCACCTCCCCGGACTCGTCGTAGACGAGATACGCGAGCCCCTTCGCCCCCCACTGCTTCGCGAGCTCCTCGAGCTCGCCGAGCTCGGAGCGCGAGAACACGCGCGGCGCGCGGAGGAAGCGGACGGCCTCGGCGCCTGCGAACACGCCGAACTCCGAGCCGCGGGTGGCGGCGGTCGCGTCCTCGATCTCCAGGCCGTAGCGCAGGTCGGGCTTGTCGCTGCCGAAGCGGCGGTCGGCCTCGTCCCACGTCAGGCGCGGGAACGGCGTCTCCAGCTCGACCCCCAGGCACTCGCGCCAGATCGTCTGCACGAGACGCTCCATCAGCGCGAAGAGGAACTCGTGATCGGGGAAGGCCATCTCGACGTCGAGCTGGGTGATCTCCTGCACGCGATCCGCCCGCAGGTCCTCGTCCCGGAAGCACACGGCGATCTGGTAGTAGCGCTCGAAGCCGGCGATCACGAGCAGCTGCTTCGCGATCTGCGGCGACTGCGGCAGCGCGTAGAAGCGCCCCGGCTGCAGCCGCGCAGGCACGAGGAAGTCGCGCGCGCCCTCCGGGGTCGGCTTCCAGAGCAGCGGCGTCTGGATGTCGACGAAGCCCGCCTCCTCCATCGCGCGGCGCATGATCCCGACCATCTGGCCGCGCAGCCGGATGTTCCGTTGCAGCCGCGGGCGGCGCAGGTCGAGCCACCGGTAGCGGACGCGGAGGTTCTCGTCCACTCCTTCCTCGTCGAGCTGGAAGGGGAGCGGCGTCGAGCGCGAGAGGACCCGCAGCTCCTCGACCTGCACCTCGACCTCGCCCGTCGGCAGGTTCGGGTTGACCGCCTCCGGCGCACGCGGCACGACCTCGCCGCTCGCCTGGAGCACGAACTCGTTGCGGATCTCGTGCGCGGTCTCGGCGGCCGCCGCCGCGTGCTCCGGGTTGACGACGAGCTGCACCTTGCCCGTGTGGTCACGGAGGTCGACGAAGACGAGCCCGCCGTGGTCGCGGCGCGTGTCCGCCCAGCCCGCCAGCGTGACGCGGCGGCCGGCGTCCTCCGCCCGCAGCTCGCCGCACATGACGTCGCGCCAGCTCACGGCGCCACCTCGGAGAGGTCGCCCTCCGACTCGACGACGATCACGCGCTTCGCGCCCAGCCGGGACGCCTGCGTGCGCTGCCCCTTGAGCGACCGGCCGGCGAAGTCGGCGTCCGCGCGAACGCCCGCGGCGCGGAGCTCGAGCATCTTCGCGAGCACGGCGGCCCGGTCGACGCCGTCGGTGCAGACGAAGAAGACGTCGATTCCCTCGTCCTCCGGCCCCTGCGTGCCGGCGTCCTCGAGCGCGAGCAGCAGCCGCTCGATGCCGGCCCCGAAGCCGACGCCCGGCGTGGGCCGGCCGCCGAGCTCCTCGGCGAGCCCGTCGTAGCGGCCGCCGCCGCTCAGCACGCTCGTCGAGGTCCCCTCCGGGCCGACGAACTCCCAGGTCGTCCGCGTGTAGTAGTCGAGGCCGCGGACGAGCGTCGGCACGAGCTCGTAGCGGACGCCGAAGGCGTCGAGGTAGCGGCGCACCTCCGCGAAATGCTCGCGGCACGCCTCGCACAGCGAGTCGCCGACGGCGGGCGCCTGCCGCAGGATCTCCTGCACCGCGGGCGGCTTCGCGGCGATGTTGTCGAGCGCGCGCAGCGGGTTGCGCCGCGCCTGGTCGCGCGTCGCCTCGTCGAGGTCCGCCTCGTGCTCGGCGAGCCACGGGCGCAGCCGCTCGAGGTAGGCCGGCCTGCAGTTCGGGTCGCCGATCGAGTTGAGCTCCAGCCGGTACTCCCTGATCCCGAGCCGCGCGAGGAGCGCGTCGTAGAGCTGGATCACCTCCGCGTCGACCGCCGGGTCGTCGCTGCCGATCGCCTCGACGTCGAGCTGCCAGTGTTCCCGGAAGCGTCCCTTCTGCGGGCGCCCGTAGCGGTAGATCGTCGTGTACGTGTAGAGCTTCTGCGGCTGCGCTTCCCGGTGCAGGCCGTGCTGGAGGTACGCGCGCACGATCGGCGCCGTCGCCTCGGCGCGCAGCGTGAGCGAGCGGTCGCCGCGGTCGGCGAACGTGTACATCTCCTTCGTCACGACGTCCGAGCCGGGGCCCGACGTCCGCAGGAAGAGGTCGGTGTCCTCGAACACGGGCGTGTCGATCCGGCGGTAGCCGTAGAGCGCGCAGATGCGCTCGAACTCACCCGTCACGTGCCGCCAGAGCGGCTGCTCCGACGGCAGGATGTCGTGCGTTCCCCGCGGGGCCTCGATCGTCATCCCGTGCGGAGCTCGGCGAGGAACGGGTTGCGCGCGAGCTCGATCCCGAGTGTCGTCTCCGCACCGTGCCCCGGGTGGACGACCGTCTCCGGCGCGAAGCGCTCCTGGAGCGTCCGCACCGACTCGAGCAGGGTGTCCCAGTCCGAGCCGGGCAGGTCGACGCGGCCGACGCTGCCGGCGAAGAGGACGTCGCCGCTGAAGAGCTCGCCGTCGGCGTAGTAGGCGACGTGCGCCGGCGAATGGCCGGGCACCGCGACGCAGTCGAAGGTGATGCCCGCCACCTCGATCGTCTCGCCGCCGCCGACGAGGTGCTCGGGCGGATAAGCCCGCCCGTCGACGCCGGCAGGCGCGAACTCGGGGAACCGCTCGAGCCGCTCCCGCTCTCCTGCCGGCATCCACACCTCGGCACCCGTGCCCTCCGCGAGATCGGCGACGGCGCCGACGTGGTCGAAGTGGCCGTGTGTGACGAGGATGCCCGCGCACGACGTGCCGAGCCGCGCGAGCTCGAGCCTGAGGTTCGCCGCGTCGGCTCCCGGGTCGACGATGGCGCACTCCGCCGCGCCGCGGTCGAGCCGGACGACGTAGCAGTTCGTCTGCAGCGGACCAAGCGCATACCTGTCGACCGCGAGCGGCATGGCGGCGAGTCTAGTGCCCCGTCCGCGGGCGTGGCCCCGGCTACGGGCAGGCGAGGCCCTACCGCGGCGAGCGGACGGCCGTGACCGGCGTCAGCGCTTCTTGGCCGACCGGTTCGCGCCCTGCTGCTGCGCCCGCTTCTGCCAGCGGTAGTGCGTCCAGCGGTCGATCATGTACGTGAAGGGCGTGAAGAGCACCGTGTAGATGACCGCGATCACGAGCGCGGTGCCGACGTCGTGCTGGCCCTTCTGCGAGCCCACCATGTAGAAGAACACGAAGACGAACGCGCCGAGGATGGCCGAGCGCCGTGCCGCCCGCGGCCAGGACGGCGCCGGCGGAACGCGAATGGGGCGGCCCCCCCGCTGCTGTGGCTTCGCCTTCGCCTTCGGCTTGCCGTTGTCGCGCTTCTGCCGCTCCGGTGCGCTCTCCTCGGGCGGCTCCTCGAGCTCGTTCCCCTCGGCGTCGACCCAGACCGTCTCGTACTCGTGGCGACGTTCCTTCTCTGCGCGCCGCCGTTGTTTCTTCGTCGGCATGTCGTGTCAGGGTAGCGCTCCGCCGATCAGCACACGGGCGACAGCCCGGCCGCCGAGGTGATAGGCGAGATAGCGCCAGTCGGGGGCGTCGAGGAGCGTGACATCGGCCCGGTAGCCCGCTGCGAGCCGGCCGATCCGGCCGCCCCGGCCGAGCACGTGCGCAGCGTTGACGGTGGACGCGGCGAGGGCCTCGGCCGGAGAGAGACGGAGTTGCGTGGCGGCGAGCGAGCACACGAGGGGCAGGCTCTCACAGAAGGCGCTGCCGGGGTTGAAGTCGGTCGCGAGGGCGATCGCCGCTCCGGCGTCGACGAGCGCGCGCGCCGGCGGCATCGGCCGGCCGAGGAAGAGCGCGCTCGCCGGCAGGAGAACGCCGACGACGCCGCTCGCCGCGAGCGCACGCACGCCCTCCGGGCCGGTCGCCTCGAGATGGTCGACCGACCGCGCACCGAGCTCGATCGCGAGCGGGATCGCTCCCGCCTCCGTGAACTGGTCGCCGTGCAGCCGCAGCGCGAGCCCCGCCTCGCGGCACGCTTCGAGGTAGCGGCGCGCCTGCGCGGCGCCGAACGCGCCCTGCTCGAGGAAGACGTCCGCCGCCTCGGCCAGCTTTGCCGCCTCGGGCAGAACCTCCGCGAGCGCGAAGTCGAGATACGCAGCGGCGTCGGCGAACTCCGGGGGCACCGCGTGCGCGCCGAGCCAGGTCGGGACGCCGCCCGCCTCCCGCACCGCGCGCAGGGACGCGAGCTCGGTCTCGCGGTCGAGCCCGTACCCCGACTTCCCCTCGAAGGTCGTCGTCCCCTCGCGGCGCATCCAGTCGCGGTGCCGCTCGACAGCGGCGCGCAGGCCGTTCTCCCCCGCGGCCCGCGTCGCGCGCACCGTCGAGAGGATGCCGCCGCCCGCCGCATGGAGCTCCTCGTAGCTCGCACCCGCGGCCCGCAGGGAGAACTCGTCGACGCGATCGCCGCCGAACGCCGCGTGCGTGTGACAGTCGACGAGGCCGGGGACGGCACAGAGGCCGCGGCCGTCGAGCTCGACGATCTCGCCTTCGAGCGGCGGCAGGTCGCGCATCCGCCCCACCGCCTCGATCGTCTCGCCGGCACAGAGGACGAACGCGTCCTCGAGGACGTCCACCTCCCCGAGCGCCTGCCCGCGCAGAGGTGCGTCATGCCCGGCGGGGCTCGCGAGCTGGGCGAGGTCGCGGACGAGGACCCGGTTCACCGGCTCACCGCGCCGCCCGCAGCAACGGCAGCACGCCGTCGGGTATCGGGCCCGTCTCGCCGCTCGAGGAGCGTGCGTACGCCTCCGCCGGGTCGGCGGTCTCCTGCTCGACGCTCGCGCCGTAGCGGCGCGCGAGCTCCGACACCGGGTACCTGATCGCCTCCTCGCCGCCGCGGGCGCCGACCATCAGGATCAGACACGGCTCCTCACCTGCGCCGACGAAGATGTGCTCGGTGCCGGGCGGACAGTGGACGAAGTCCCACGCCCGCAGCGCGCGCTCCTCGCCCTCGATCAGCAGCACGCACTCGCCGGCGAGGACGAGGAAGTCCTCCTGTGCACGCTCGGAGTGGTACATGCCGTTCGGTTGACCGGGCCACAGCGCTTTCACGCGGATCCCGAGCTGGGGAAAGTCGCGCTCGCCTTCGAAGTAGCAGGAGGCCCCCCGGTCGTCGCTCCGCCACCAGGGTGCGTCCGTCGCGTTGACGACGAACCAGCCCTCCCCCTCGGGAACGAGCCCGCCCTCGTGCTCGACCAGCCGCGCCTCCCCGGGCATCGCTCCTGCTCCGCCTCGTCAGCTCTCGGTTGCGGCAGGCGGCATCGGCACGCGCAGGCCGCGTTCCTCCGCGGCGGCGATCGCCTCCGGATAGCCGGCGTCGACGTGCCGCATCACGCCCGTGCCTGGATCCGTCGTGAGCACGCGCTCGAGCCGCTCCGCCTGTGCGTCGCTCCCGTCCGCGAGGACGACCATGCCGGCGTGGATGGCGTTGCCGATCCCGACGCCCCCGCCGTGGTGGACGCTCACCCACGTCGCTCCCGCGGCGACGTTGACGAGCGCGTTGAGGATCGGCCAGTCGGCGATCGCGTCGGAGCCGTCGCGCATCGCCTCGGTCTCGCGGTACGGCGAGGCGACGGAGCCGGCGTCGAGGTGGTCGCGCCCGATCACGACCGGCGCCTTGACCTTGCCGCTGCGGACGAGCTCGTTCATCGCGAGGCCCGCCTTCGCGCGGTCGCCGTAGCCGAGCCAGCAGATCCGGGCGGGCAGCCCCTGGAACGCCACCCGCTCGGGCGCGAGCTCGAGCCACCGCTGCAGGAGCGGATCGTCCGGGAACAGCTCCCGCAGCGCCGCGTCGATCGCGGCGATGTCCGCCGGATCCCCCGACAGCGCCGCCCAGCGGAAGGGCCCGATGCCGCGGCAGAAGAGCGGCCGGATATAGGCCGGGACGAAGCCCGGGTATGAGAACGCCTCCTCTACCCCACCTTCACGGGCCTCACCTCGCAGGTTGTTGCCATAATCGAAAACATACGCACCCCGCCGGACGTACTCGAGCAGGCCCTCGACGTGGCGCACGATCGACTCGCCGGCGAGCCGGAGGTACTCGTCCGGATCGGACGAGCGCAGCGCCGCCGCCTCCTCGACCGAGTAGCCCTGCGGGATGTAGCCGTTGAGGGGGTCGTGCGCCGCCGTCTGGTCGGTGATGAGGTCGAACTCCTCCCCGCGCGCCGCCAGCTCCGGTACGACGTCCGCCGCATTGCCGAGCAGGCCCACGGAGAGCGGCCTGCGCTCGGCCGCGGCCCGCCGCACGCGCTCGAGCGCGTCGTCGAGCGAGTCGGCCGCCTCGTCGAGGTACCGCGTCTCGAGCCGGCGCTCGATCCGTGCGGGGTCGACCTCGACGCAGAGGATCGCGGCCCCGGCCATCGTCCCCGCGAGCGGCTGTGCCCCGCCCATGCCGCCGAGACCGGCGGTGAGGATCGTCCGGCCGCGCAGGTCGGGCGAGCCGAAGTGCTTCTCGCCCGCGGCCGCGAAGGTCTGGTACGTCCCCTGCAGGATCCCCTGGCTCGCGATGTAGATCCACGAGCCGGCGGTCATCTGGCCGAACATCGTCAGCCCCTCGGCCTCGAGCCGCCGGAACTCGTCCCACGTCGCCCACCTCGGCACGAGCAGGGAGTTCGCGATCAGGACGCGCGGCGCACCCTCGTGCGTCGTGAACACGCCGACCGGCTTGCCGCTCTGGACGAGGAGCGTCTCGTCGGGGCCGAGCTCGAGGAGAGTCCCGACGATCGCCCGCAGCGCCTCGTGGTTCCGTGCCGCCTTGCCCGATCCGCCGTAGACGACGAGCTCCTCGGGCCGCTCGCCGACCTCCCGGTCGAGGTTGTTGAGGAGCATCCGGAGCGGCGCCTCGGTCGACCACTGGCGAGCGTTCAGCGAGGTGCCATGCGGCGCCCGGATCGAGGAGAGGTCGCCACAGAGCGCCTCGACCCGCGCAGCGAGGGTCCCGGTCGCGCTCATTCCAGCTCCCCCGCCTCCGCCACGACTGCCGCAACGAGCGAGCCGTCCCGGATCGCCACCGCCACCGCCTCGATGTCCCCGCCGAGCGGCCGGTCGTCGCGCAGCCGCGGCGAGAGCTCCCGCACGGCCGTCCGCGCGGCGCGCCCCCCGGCACCCGGCTCGAGCGGCGCGTGGAACTCGACGGCCTGCGCCCCCGCGAGCAGCTCGATCGCGACGGCCCGCTCGGCATTCGCGAGCACCTGCCACGCCTTGAGCCCGGCCGCGTTCCCCATCGAGACGTGGTCCTCCTGGCCCGCGCTCGTCGGGATCGAGTCGACCGAGGCCGGATGGCAGAGCACCTTGTTCTCGGAGACGAGCGAGGCGGCCACGTACTGGGGGATCATGAACCCGCTGTTGAGGCCGCCGTCGGGCGTGAGGAAGGCCGGCAGCCCTTCGGAGAGGTTCGGGTTCACGAGCCGCTCGAGCCGCCGCTCGGAGATGCTCGCCAGCTCCGAGACGGCCATGGCGAGCGCGTCGAGTGCGAACGCGAGCGGCTGGCCGTGGAAGTTGCCGTTCGAGACGAGCACGCCGTCCTCCACGAGCACGAGCGGGTTGTCGGTCGCCGCGTTGAGCTCGACGCCGACGGTGTAGGCCGCGTAGTCGAGCAGGTCGCGGCAGGCGCCGTGCACCTGGGGGGCGCAACGGAGCGAGTAGGCGTCCTGCACCTTGTCGCACCAGCGGTGGGCCTCGATGATCGCCGAGCCCTCGAGCAGGCGCAGGATGTTCGCCGCGGCGGCGGCCTGGCCGTGCAGCGGCCGCAGCGCGTGGATCTGCGGCAGGAAGGAGGTGCGGGAGCCCTGCAGCGCCTCGACCGACAGCGCACACGCGACGTCCGCTGCGTGCGCGAGCCGGCGGGCCCGGACGAGGCCGAGCGCGAGCGTGGCCCCCATGAACTGCGTCCCGTTGACGAGCGAGAGTCCCTCCTTCGCCTCGAGCTGCACCGGCTCGAGGCCGGCGCGCGCGAGCGCCTCCGCACCGGCCAGCCGCTCTCCGTCGACCCACGCCTCGCCCTCGCCGACGAGCGGCAGCGCGAGGTGGGCGAGCGGGGCGAGGTCGCCCGAGGCCCCGACGGAGCCGCGGCTCGGCACGACCGGCAGGACGTTCCGCTCGAGCAGCGCGAGGAGCAGCTCCACCGTCTCGACGCGCGCGCCCGAGTTGCCCTTCGCCAGCGCGTTCGCCCGCAGGAGCATCGCCGCGCGCACGATCTCGTCCGGATACGGCTCGCCGACGCCGCACGCGTGGGAGCGGAGCAGCCGCAGCTGCAGCTCGCCCGTCAGCTCCTCCGGAATCGACTGCGAGACGAAGCGGCCGAAGCCGGTGTTGACGCCGTACGTGTGCTCGCGGCTGCCGTGCGCCGCGCGCTCGACGAGGTCGCGGGCGGCCCGCATCTGCTCGCGCGCCGTGTCGGTGAGCACGACGCCGGCGCCGTCGACCGCCACGGCCCACACGTCGTCGACGGTGAGGTCGTCGCCGGTGAGGCCGATCGCCGTCCGCGAGGTCACGGCCCGAGTCTAGGCCCGTGGCTGACCGGGAAGCAGGCGAAGCTCCAGCACGTGCGAGGGATCGAGCCCCTCCACCCGCAGGAGCGAGCCGGCGGCGGCGACCGCCGCTCCTGCGGGCAGCAGCCCCACGAGCTCCGAGCCGGTCACGTCGAGCCCGCGCGCGGCCGCCTCCCGCTCGATCGCCGCCACGACCTCGTGCAGCGGCGAGACCCGCCAGTCCTCGACGTTGAGGCTGACCTGCACGTGTCCCGCCCGGGGCAGCCCGAGTCCGAGCGCGCGCACGCCGGGGAAGCCGCCGTCCCGCTCGCGCACGACCCGCGCGATCTCGCGCGCCCCCTCGAGGTCGTCGCCCGCGAGATCGACGTTGAACGCGATGAGCGGCGGCCGGGCACCGACGATCACGCCGCCCGCCGCCGGGTCGAGCCGCGGCGGGCCGAAGTCGGGAACGAGCTCGCCCGCGTCGAGCCGCCGCTGCAGCTCCGCCGGCCCGCCGCGCCGGAAGAAGGCCGGGCCCTTCCCCGGCGCGAGGTCGGCATAGAGGAAGACGGGGAGCCCGAGCTCCTCCCCCGTCCGCCGCGCGAGCTCGAGCGCCGCCGCGCGGGCCCGGTCGGTGTCCTCCGGCCGGATGGGAACGAAGGGGACGACGTCGGCGGCGCCGATCCGTGGATGCGCGCCCTCGTGCCGGCGCAGGTCGATCCGCTCTCGGGCCACGGCGATCCCGGCGAGGAGCGCCGCGACGAGCTCCTCCTCGAAGCCGACGAGCGTGTAGACGGAGCGGTTGTGGTCCTCGTCGCTGTGGACGTCGAGGAGCCGCGTGTGCGCCCCGAGCGCCTCGCCGATCGCGTCGATCGTCGCGCGGTCGCGGCCCTCGGAGAAGTTCGGGACGGCTTCGAGCGGCAGCATCGGCGCTGAGCCTACGCTCCGACCGCATGACCGTCCGCAAGTCGTCCTACCGCTCCCTCGCCTCGCTCCAGCGCGACCTCGCCCGCTGCCGCGCGTGCGTGGAGGCCGGCTACCCGCTCGAGTCGCTCCCGGTGCGGGTGCCGGGTGGCGCCCGCCAGCCGGCGTACCTGTTCGGCCAGGCGCCCGGCGTGGTCGAGGGAGACGAGCGGCTGCCGTGGCGTGGCCGGGCGGGCCGGGCGCTCCGCCGCTGGCTCGAGCTCGAGGAGGAGGAGTTCTACGCGACCTTCTACTGCGCCTCGGTCACGCGCTGCTATCCGGGCCGGGCACCGTCGGGGCGGGGCGACCGGACGCCGACGCCGCGCGAGCAGGAGCTGTGCGAGCTCTGGCGCGACTGGGAGCTCGCGCTGCTCCGCCCGCGGCTGATCGTGACGGTCGGCGGTCTCGCGCTGCGCCGCCTGCTCGGGCTCACCGCGCTGACGCCGTGCGTCGGCGAGCGCTACGAGCGGGCCGGCGCGGTGGTCGTCCCCCTCCCCCACCCGTCGGGCGCGAGCGGCTGGCTCAACGTCGCCGAGAACCGGGAGCGGCTCGCCAGGGCAACCGCGCTCGTCCGCGAGGAGCTCTCACTCCTCCGCTGAGTGCTCGGCGAGCCACGCCTTCGCCAGCCGCTTCTGCGCGCGCATCAGCCACGCCTCGACGACGAGCTCGTACAGCTCCTCGCGGTCGAGCTGCGCGAGATCCGGGATGCGCACCAACACCGCCGGATAGCCGTTCCAGTGCGGCGTCGTGAAGTACACGCCGCGCGCATCGGAGACGAGCAGGTCCTTGACGTCGAGCCCGTCGACGCGAAAGACGAGCACGTCGTCGAGCCGCTCGCCGGTCTCCGGGTCGACCGCGTCCGGCCGCTGCGTGCGATGGAAGCAGAACCACTTGTCGTGCACGAGGTAGCGCGGCCGTCCGTCGCGCACCTCCTTCGTCGCCTGGGGCATGGCGAGCGCGAGCTCGTCGAGGTCGGCCATGGTCGCCACGAGCGGAGCGTAGATCGGCGGGGGAGCATCGGAGTGCGGGGGTACGCTCAGAGACGATGAGCGCGGTCGCCTACCGCCGCACGTTCGCGCGGCTTCTTTCCTTCCTCCGGCCCTACCGGCGCGGCGTCGCGATCGCCGGCCTCCTCGCGGTCGGCTCGCAGGCGGCGCAGATCGCCCTCATCTACGTGACGGGGCGCAACGTGATCGACCAGGCGCTCCTCCCGCACGACACGCACCGCCTCTGGATCTACGTCGGCGTGATCGCCGCGCTCGGGTTCCTCTCGGCGGCGCTCATGCTCGGCCGCCGCTTCCTCTCCGGCAAGCAGGCCCTCGACGTGGAGATGGACCTGCGGGAGGCGCTCTACGCGCACCTCGTGCGGCTCTCCTTCGGCTTCTACGACCGGCACCAGACGGGACAGCTCATGTCGCGCGCGACCGTCGACCTCCAGGGCGTGCGCTTCTTTCTCGGCTACGGGCTGATCTTCTTCTTCCAGAACGCGCTCACGATCGCCTCCGTGAGCGTCGTCCTCTTCTTCTTCGAGTGGCGGCTCGCATTCGTCGTGCTCGCGGTGATGCCGTTCGTCGTCGTGCTCGCGTACCGCTACAGCCACGTCGCCCACCCGACGCTGCGCGACGTGCAGCAGAAGCTGGCCGACGTGGCGACGGTGGCGGAGGAGAACATCGTCGGCGTCCACGTCGTGAAGGCGTTTGCGCAGGAGCCGGCCGAGGAGAACAAGTTCCGTGGCCGCAACGAGGCGCTCTTCGGCCAGACGATCCGGGCGAACAGGCAGCGGGCCACGTACGTGCCCCTGCTCTCGTTCGTGCCGCTCCTCGCCCAGGCGGCGGTGCTGCTCGTGGGCGCGCGGATGGTCGCGCACGGCTCGCTCACGGTCGGCTACTTCGTCTCCTTCAACCTCTACCTCGCGCTTCTCGTCACGCCCCTGCGCTCGCTCGGCATGTGGATCGGGCAGGCGCAGCGCGCGACCGCATCCGGCGAGCGCATCTTCCAGGTGCTCGACGAGCCCGAGGACGTCGCCGATCCTCCGGGCGGCCCCGAGCTTCCTCCCGGCGAGGGCGCCATCCGGTTCGAGGGCGTCTCCTTCTCGTACCTGCCCGGCCGGCCGGTGCTCGAGGAGCTCGACCTCCAGCTCGAGGCGGGCACGACGATCGCGCTCATCGGCCAGACCGGCGCCGGCAAGACGACGCTGGCCTCGCTCGTGCCGCGCTTCTACGACACCGACTCGGGACGGGTGCTCGTGGACGGCGTCGACGTCCGCGACGTGACGCTGGCCTCGCTGCGGCACGAGATCGGCGTCATCCCGCAGGATCCGTTTCTCTTCTCGACGACAGTCCGCGACAACATCGCCTTCGGGCGACTGGGGATGAGCGACGAGGAGGTCGAGCGCGTCGCGCGCCTCGCGCAGGCACACGAGTTCGTCGAGCGGCTGCCGCAGGGCTACGAGACGGTGATCGGCGAGCGCGGGATCACGCTCTCGGGCGGGCAGCGGCAGCGGATCGCGATCGCGCGCGCCCTCGCCATCGACCCGCGCATCCTCATCCTCGACGACGCGACCGCGTCGGTCGACGCGACGACCGAGGCGCAGATCCGGACCGGGCTGCGCGAGGTGATGCAAGGCCGGACGACGATCATCATCGCCCACCGGCTCTCGACGATCGCGCTCGCCGACGAGATCGTCGTCCTCGACAGCGGCCGGATCGCAGCGCGCGGCACCCACGACGAGCTCCTCCGCACGAGCACCGTCTACCGGGAGATCTACGAGCACGGGCTGCTCGAGCGCCAGTTCGCGGACGCCGTCGAGGCGCGCGGCGACGTGGAGGAGGTCGCGTGACCCCTGTCGGCGCAGGATTTGTCCGTCGGCTGGCTCCGGACGTGTCTGGAAGGGGCATGTCTTGAGGGTTCATCAGCCCGGCGGGCACCTCCTGCGCGAGCGCGGCGCGCAGGTCGAGGACTGGTCCTGGCGCACGACGCGCCGCCGCGCGGGTGTGCTCTGGCGCCTGCTCCAGCCGCATCGCAGGCGGGCCGGCTTCTCGGTCTTCTCGCTCCTCGCGGCGACGGCGACCGCGCTGGCGCCTCCCTGGCTCGCGAAGGTCGCGCTCGACGACGCTATCCAGGGCGACACGGGAACGCGCCTCTGGGTCGTCGTCGGGATCTTCCTCGCCGCGGGGCTCGGGAACTGGGGCATGACGTACGTCGAGACGTACATGACCGGCTGGGTCGGCGAACGGATCCTCGCCGACCTGCGCCGGCAGCTCTTCGGCCATCTGCAGCGACTCTCGCTCGGCTTCTTCGAGCGGAACCGGGCGGGCGTTCTCATCAGCCGGATGACGAACGACGTCGAGGCGATCGACCAGCTCGTCACCAGCGGCGTGACGACGATGACGCAGAGCACGCTCACGCTCGCCGGGACGGCGGTGCTCCTGCTCGTCCTCGACTGGCGGCTCGCGCTCGCCACGCTCGCGGTGATCCCGCTGATGAGCATCGCGACGGCGATCTTCCGCGCCCGCTCGGCCCGCGCGTACTCGGCCGTGCGCGAGCGGCTGGGCCTCGTCACGGCGACGCTCGCCGAGGACATCGCCGGCATGCGGATGGTGCAGGCGTTCACGCGCGAGGAGCACGCGACGGACAACTTCCGCACGGTCGCGCTCCGCTACCGCGACTCGAACATGCAGACGGTGATCCTGAACGGGCTCTACTTCCCGTTCGTCAGCTTCCTCTCGACGCTCGCGCTCGCCGTCGTGCTCGGCTACGGCGGCTATCTCTACTTCCACGGCGCGATCGGGATCGGGACGCTGTTCGCCTTCATGCTCTACGTGAACAACTTCTTCGACCCGGTCCAGCAGCTCTCGCAGCTCTACAACACGTTCCTCTCGGCCGCAGCGGCGCTCGACAAGATCATCGTCGTGCTCGACGAGGCGCCCGAGATCGTCGACCGGCCGGGCGCGCAGCCGCTGCCGCGGGTCGCGGGACACGTCCGCTTCGAGGACGTGCACTTCGCCTACGGGCTACGGGACGGGAAGCTCGGCGAGGAGGTCCTGCACGGAATCGACCTCGACGTGCCGGCGGGGACGACGGTGGCGCTCGTCGGCCACACGGGCGCCGGCAAGTCGACGATCGCGAAGCTCCTCGCCCGCTTCTACGAGCCGACGAGCGGCCGGATCACCTTCGACGGCCGTGATCTCGACGACGTGACGCAGGAGTCGCTGCGGCGGCAGCTCGGGATCGTGCCGCAGGAGGGCTTCCTCTTCGCCGGCACCGTCGCCGAGAACATCGCCTTCGGTACGCCCGACGCGCGCCCCGAGGACATCGTGCGGGCCGCGCAGACCGTCGGCGCGCACGACTTCGTCCTCCGGCTCGAAGGCGGCTACGAGACCGAGCTCGGCGAGCGCGGCTCCCGCCTCTCGCTCGGGCAGCGGCAGCTCGTCGCCTTCGCCCGCGCCCTGCTCGCCGACCCGCGCATCCTCATCCTCGACGAGGCGACGTCCTCCGTGGACATCGGGACGGAGCGGACGATCGAGGAGGCGCTGCGCACGCTGCTCGCCGACCGCACGTCGTTCGTGATCGCCCACCGCCTCTCGACGATCCGCGACGCCGACCTGATCGTCGTCCTCGAGCACGGCCGCGTGATCGAGCAGGGCTCGCACGACGACCTCCTCGCCCGCCGCGGCCTCTACACGAGCCTCTACGGCGACTGGGCGGCGGCGTAGTAGCGGGTCAGCTCGATCCGCTGCAGCGGCGTCGGATGGTTCTCGAGGAAGACGTAGTCCCACCACGGCGGGCTCGGGTCCTCCTTCGTCTCCGCCACGAACAGGCGGAAGAGCTCGCGTCCCGCGGCGGGATCGTGCGTCGCGCGAAGCGCCGACCAGTCGGCCTCCGCCTCGAGATGGCGCGAGACGACGTTCCGCAGCGGTAGCGCGGCGAGCTGCAGGACGACGTAGGCGAAGATCACCAGGGGCACGGCCGCCGGCAAGCCCATCCCCCCACGCGTCCGGGCCACGAGCGCGAGCACGAACGCGAGCGGGAAGGCGAAGAGCGCGTACCAGCCGATCGACTTCCAGATGTGGCCGTGCGCGAGATGGCCGAGCTCGTGCGCGAGCACGAAGCGATCCATCCGAGGCGTGAACGGCGGCTCGACGATCGGCCGCCAGAGGAAGACGCGGCGGCTCGGGCCGAGCCCCGTCGCGAACGCGTTCGGCTCGCCGAAGCCGCCGATCACCCGCACGGGCACGTGCACGTGCTCGACGCGCTCGAGCTTCGCGACGTACGGCGCGTGGAAGGCGCGGCCGCCGAGCAGCCACGGGGAGACGAACGCGAGGAGGATCGTCAGCCCGACGAAGACCGGTGCGGCGGGCAGCCACCAGCGGTCGCCGATCCGGCGCATCCTCGCGAGGTTCATCACGACGGCGAGCGCCGCGCACAGGAGGAGGAACCGGACGCCGAGCGCCGGCCAGTCCCCGACCGTCGCCTGCACGTAGCTGCCGGACAGCCCGTAGTGGCGGCGCCACCAGACGACGAGCACGGCGAAGGGCAGCTGAGCGGCCCAGACGAGCGCGAAGCCGATCATCCCGAGCAGCATCCCGGTGCCGACCGGCCCGGCCGCCGACTCGCGCGTCCACCGGACGCCGTAGCGGGCGAACAGGCCGAGGACGAGGAGCTGCGTGAGCGTCTGCCCGAGCCAGAAGAGGCGCGCGACGGAGCTGTAGTGCTCCGCCTGGTGCAGCGCGTGCGGCGGGAAGAGGGCGCGCTCGGAGAGCCGAGGCAGGTGGTACGCCGGCAGCGACGAGCGCCAGAGCAGCCAGGCCGCGACCGCCCACCCGGCGCCGAGCGCGACGACGAGCGCCGAGCGGCGGAGCGTCACTCTGCGGGCGTGTCCTCGCCCTCGAGCGGGCTCGCGTGCGGGTAGGCGTCGGTCAGGAGCAGCGTGTACGCCTGCGTCTGCGCGTCGTAGCGGAGCGCGTAGGCGGAGAGGTTGCGCAGGCCCCACGTCGCCGAGCCCGTCACGAGCGCGTGGAACCAGGTCAGGACGGCGGCCACGAGCAGCGCGCTGCCGAGCGCCCCGCTCACGAGCAGCGCCGGGACGGCGAGCGGGATCCGGAAGCCGGTCTTCCAGCGGTTCTGGCGTGCCGGGCCGGCGACCTCGAGGTCGAGCGGGTACGTGCCCTCCGCCCCCGTGAAGCCGGGGAACGGATTGCCGACGAGCATGAGGTACGCGTACACGTGGAGCCGGTAGCGCACGTACTGCGCGAGGAACCGGTGCAGCCCGCCCGCCGGCGTCCCGCCGAAGAGCGTGACGAACCACTGCGCGATCGCGGCGAAGAAGGCGGCGATCGACCAGAGCACGACCCAGACGAGGTGCGGCACCGAGAGCAGGAGCCGGAAGAAGACCGTCAGCCGCGAGCGGCGGAGGTCGTACGGATTCCCGACGACGCGCACCGGGTGGCGCGCGGGCCGGTCGGTGACGGCGACGAGCATCTCCGTCGGGTCGGCGTTCGGGTAGTGGTCGGTGACGAGCAGGAGGTAGGCCGTGCTCTGCGCCGTGTAGCCGATCGCGTACGCGCCCGCGTCGCGCAGCCCCTTCGGCATCCGGCCCTGCACGAGCGAGGCGAACCAGCCGAGGAACGCGCAGACGCCGAGCAGGGCGCCGCCGCCCGTCGCGTAGTTGTTCCTCCTGCCGCGGTACGAGGCGAGATTCCCGCCGCTCACGCCCGCCAGCGCTGCCGCGACGAGGAGGGCGGGCAGCGCGAGCAGTCCACGCAGGAAGATCGTCCAGCGCCGCTGCGCGACGGGCTCCTCCGGCAGCTCGACGTCGACCGGATACTCCCCCTCCTCGCCGGAGAAGGGCGGGTAGGGATTGGCGACGAGCGAGAGGTAGGCGCTGAGGTGCGCCTGGTAGCGGACGTAGCCGCACATCACCCCGTGGAACCAGCGTGGCGGGCGCCCCGTGAAGATCGAGATCAGCCAGTTGAGGAAGCCCGTGATGACGACCCACACGGTCCAGAGCGCGAACCAGATGAGGTGCGGGAGCGCGAGCAGCAGGCGGAAGAAGACGGTCAGCCGGTTGCGGCGATAGTCGTCCGCGACGGCGAGGCGCACCGGATGCTGCTCGTGCATGACGTCATCTATACGCCATCAGTCAGACTGCGCCAATGGCGGACCCCGACGAGAAGCTCGACGACGAGACGGCACAGAGGATCGAGCAGCCTGTCGCCGAGGATGTCGCGCACGAGACCCGGCTCACGCCGGCCGAGGCCGTGGCGCGGATGCGGATCAACGCCCCCGTCCGCGGCAACCGCAAGCTCCGCACGCTGATCGAGCGCGTCAACGGCGACGAGCAGCTCAAGGCGTGGTGGCACGTGTCCAATGTCAATGCCGTCGCCCGGATGGCGATCAACGACCACTCCTGGGTGCACATCCAGATCGTCACGAACATCGCGCTCAAGCTGCTCCGCCAGCTCACGAAGCACGGCGTCGAGCCGGCGATGGTGCGCGACTACGGGATGAGCACGGACGACGCGGAGATCGTCGTCACGCTCGCGGCGCTCCTCCACGACACGGGGATGTCGATCCACCGGCACGGCCACGAGGACTTCAGCCTCTTCCTCGCCGAGCGGAAGGTGCCCGACCTGCTCGACGGCATCTACGACGAGCCCGAGCGGACAGTCGTCACCTCGGAGGTGCTGCAGGCGATCATCAGCCACCGCGCCGACGGCCAGCCGCTCACGACCGAGGCGGGGCTGCTGCGCATCGCCGACGCGCTCGACATGGCGAAGGGCCGCTCGCGGATCCCGTTCGAGAAGGGCAGCGTCTCGATGCACTCGCTCTCGGCGGCGGCGATCGAGGACGTGACGATCTCCGACGGCGAGGAGCGGCCCATCCTGATCGAGATCCGGATGAACAACAGCTCCGGCATCTTCCAGGTGGACGGGCTGCTGAAGGCGAAGCTCGTGGGGAGCGGCCTCGAGCCGTACGTCGAGGTCGTCGCCCACATCGACACCGAGACCGAGCAGCGCCTCGTGCCGATGTACCGGCTCGAGATCTAGGCGCTCCACCCCGCCGCGACCGCCGCGGCGGGGCAAGGCGCCCTGGCATGCGGAGCTGGTGTCCTCAGCTCCCGCTCAACCGACGTGGATGCGGTAGACCTCCTGCCCGCCGTAGCTCGGAACCCAGACGTCGCCGAACGCGGTCGCGGCCGGGAACGGCTTCTCGCCGACGGCGATCGTGTCCACGACCTGGTTGGTGGCCGGGTCGATCCGGGAGACCGTGCCGTCGAGGAAGTTGGGGACGAACACCGTCCCGTCGCGGGCGACGGCGGGGTTCTCCGGGTTCCCGCCGACCGGAATGGTCGCAACGACCTTCCGCGTCTTCGGGTCGAGCCGCGAGACCGTGTTGTCGCCGGCGTTCGCGACCCACACTGCCGTGGCCGAGACGGCGACAGAGCGCGGGTCCTTCCCGACGCGCGCGGAGCTCACGTGGCCCGTGCGCACGTCGATGCGGAAGACGCGCTTCCCGTACTGCTGTCCCACCCAGACGGCGCCGCCTCCGAAGCGGAGGTTCGTCGGGCGCACGCCTCGGGGCAGCCGGTAGCGCCGCTGGACACGGTTCTTCCTCGCGTTGATGCGCACCACGACGCCGAGGTTCACCTCGGTCGCCCAGACGGAGCGGGCACCGAACGTCACGTCCCAGATCTGGTCGGGCAGCTCGATCCGCTTCACGACCTTCAGCCGCTTCGGGTTGACGCGGACGACGGAGTGTGAGAGGTAGCCGTCGACCCAGACGCTGCCGGCGCCGATCGCGATACCGCACGAGCCCCGGCCGACCCGGATCTTCCTCGTGACCCGGTTCTGCGCCGGGTCGATCCGGGCGATCGTCCGGCCCCCGTAGTTGCCGACCCAGACGGCGCCGAAGCCGCCCGCCTCCGAGCAGGGCTGGTGTCCCGTCGCGATGCGGGCGACGACCTGGGGCGTCCCGGTCGCGCCGGACGCCGCGCCGGCGGCGCCGAGCACGACGAGCGTGCCGAGGAAGAGGGTGATCCGACGCTTCACGATTGACCTCCGATCCGGGCTCGGCGTCCACGCTAGAAGCTCGGCGGTCCGGTGTTAAGGTCCACTTCAGGGTCGATTTCGTGGACCACTCGTCGAGGGACAGCCGCGCGCCGGAGATGCTCGTCGAGCTCGACCGTCGAGTGCGCGAGCCACTCACGCTCCAGCTCGAGCGGGCGCTGCGCGACGGGGTCCGGCGCGGCGCGCTGCGGCCCGGGACGCCCTTGCCCTCGACACGGGCGTTCGCGGCCGAGCTCGGGATCTCGCGCGGCCTCGTCGTCGCGGCGTACGCGCAGCTCGGCGCCGAGGGCTACCTCCGGCTCCGCCGGAACGCGCCGCCGGTCGTCGCGGGCGGAGTCGGGGTCGCGGCGCCGGCCCGCCCGGTCGGCACGGCCAGGGCATGGTCCTACAACCTGCGGCCCGACCTGCCCGACTACCGCGCCTTCCCGCGCGGCGAGTGGCTGAAGTCGTACCGCGCGGCCCTCCGCAGGGCTCCCGACAGCGAGCTCGGCTACGGGGACTCCCGTGGCGTCGCGCACCTCCGCGAGGCACTCGTCGCGTATCTCGGGCGTGTGCGGGGCGTCGTCGGCGACCCGGAGCACACCTTCGTCTGCTCGGGCTTCGCGCAGGCGGCCAGCCTCCTCGGCGGCGTCCTCGCGCGCAGCGGCCGGAGGCGAGTCGCCGTCGAGGACCCGGGTCACGCGGTGATCAGGGAGGTCCTGGCCCGCAGCGGCCTCGAGCCGGTCCCGGTCCCGGTCGACGCCGAGGGGATCGACGTGGACGCGCTCGTCGCCGCCGCTCCCGATGCGGTGCTCGTCACGCCCGCTCACCAGTTCCCGACAGGCGTCGTCCTCGTGCCCGAGCGGCGCGCGCGGATCCTCGCCTGGGCGAAGGAGACGGGCGCCTTCGTGATCGAGGACGATTTCGACTCCGAGTACCGCTACGACCGGCCGGCCGTCGGTTCGCTCCAGGGCCTGATGCCGGAGCGCGTCGTCTACTGCGGGACGGCGAGCAAGACGCTCGCGCCGTCGCTTCGCCTCGGCTGGATCGTGGCGCCGGGCGAGCTCGTGCGGCCGCTCGTCGACCAGGTCCTGCACACGGTGTTCTCGCCGCCGCGGCTCGAACAGCTCGCCTTCGCGGACTTCCTGCTCCGCGGCGAGCTGGACCGGCACCTGCGGCGGATGCGCCTCAGCTACCGCCGCCGCCGCGACGTGCTCGTCCGGGCGCTGGGACGGGAGCTGCCCGAGCTCGAGGTACGCGGGCTCGCGGCGGGGCTGTACCTCGAGGCGGTGCTGCCGGAGGGGACGGACGAGACGCGGGTGCTCGAGCGGGCACGCGCGCAGGGCGTCGGGCTCTCGGGGATGAGCGAGCACTGCGTCCGGGCCGTACGCGAGCCGGCGCTGCTTCTCGGCTATGCGGCGGCGCCGGAGCCGTCGCTGCGGCGCGCCGTCGCCGTCCTCGCGGAGGCGGTGAGGGTGGACGGTTGACGCTCCAGCCCCGCCGCGGGGCCCGGGTACACTGAGCCGCGATCCGCTGCGGGGTCGTCTAATGGTAGGACGCCTGACTCTGGATCAGGAAGTTGGGGTTCGAATCCCTGCCCCGCAGCCTCAGAAAGCCGCTGGAAACAGCGGCTTTTCTGTTGCCGCGACAGGCAGCGGTCCACGTTCAGGATCGCCGTCTCTGCCCCTTCTGCGCGAGCGATCGGCCTTCCCGCCTACACGGACGACGGTACGTCCCCATTCGAGTGACCCGGATTGCACCCGGCGGACAAGGGGCGTAGATTCTCCACCTCGACCATCATCGTATTCCGGTGAATACGAAAGGAGAGCACGGAATGAGACGCCTGCTGTTGCTGGTCGCCGTGATTGGAACGGCCTTGCTCACCGCCGGACTGGCCGGTGCAGGCAACGGATCCTCGACCTCCTTCACTGCCGCCTTCACAATCCACGGAGACTGGTCGTGCACCGGAACCCACATCGCCAACAAGAAGCACGTGTTCGACAACGAGACCTGCCTGATCAGCGGCACCACGAGCGACACCACCCCCGAAGGCGTCCACTGGGCCTGGGTGGCCGGCACCTTCAAGAACGACACTTGCAGCGGAGCAGCCGCCAACGTGGGCCACTTCCCGCCCTTCAACGGCGTCCTGGGGAATGAGGGCACCGACTGCATCCGGTGGAGCTCCGACTACGACGGCGCTATCGCAGACAGCTGGACGATCACCGTCACCGATAACGGCGACGGAACCTTCACGGCGCAAATCCACGCTGCGTATCCGTTGTCCTGAATCCTCAGCGCGCCGCAGGTCTGGAGGACAGGGGCCGCAAGGCCCCTGTCCCGTTCTCCCGCGCCGCGGACCGCGCTCATGATCCAGCCGGGCGAGGAGAGATCCTCTTCGGCAACGGCAGGCGCTTCCTCGCGCTCGCGGTGATGGGGTTCGAATCCCTGCCCCGCAGCTCCCCGAAAGCCCCGCTACGCGGGGCTTCTGTTCGCCCCGACGGCGCCAGGATCTACCGTCTCGGCAGTGACTCGTCGGCTCGGAGTGGTCGATGCCCAGCGCCACTACCGTTGCTGGGAACCGGACGATGTGAAGAGCTTCTGCGCGAGATGCCTGACGGTCGTCGTCGCGATCCTCGTGCTCGCGACCGTCGCCGCCTGTGGGTCTTCGGTGACCCCGACCGCGCGTGAAGCAGTCGGAGCGAACTTCGACTGCGTCGGGGCGAGCCCTGCGGATCTGAGCCTCGTGCTCGGCTCCCTCGGCGCGGCACACGTCCGGTGGCTGCGGCTGTACGTCCACTGGGACAAGCTCGAGCCGACGCAGCCGAGGCGCGCCTCCCGGGTCACGCGTTCCGACTTCGACCGTCGCTATCTCGCGGGCTTCCGGGCGTGCGTCGAAAGGGCGCACGAGTCCGGCCTGAAGGTGCTCGTCGACTTCGTCGACAACCCGCTCTGGCAGGACAGCGCCTGGAACGACCCGCCGAACCGGGCGGACTACGCGGCGACGCTCGGCTATCTCGCCGGCCGGTTCCCCCAGGTCTCGGCCTGGGAGGTCTGGAACGAGGAGAACACGTCCCGCTACTGGCACGGGACTGCGCGCCGGTACGTGGGGCTGCTCCAAGCCTCGTACCGGGCGGTGAAGCAGGCCAACCCTGCGGCGCTCGTCGTGTTCGGCGGCACCGAGCACAACGACGCCGAGTGGGTCCGAGCCTGCTATCGAGCCGGCGCACGCGGGTACTTCGACGTGCTCGCCACCCACCCGTACCCGCGGAACCGGTCGAGCGGGAACCTCGGCAGCGTGCTCGGCTCCGTGAGCAGCGTGCGGCGGGTCATGCTCGCGTACGGCGACAGCCGGACGCCGGTGTGGTTCACGGAGTTCGGCTGGTCGAGGTCGGCGGTCGAGCCTGGCGAGCAGGCCCGGCTGCTGCGCGGAGCGCTGGCCTACATCGCCTCCGAGCTCCCCTATGTCAGGGCCGCATTCTGGTATCAGGCGAAGAACGAGTACGCCGGGGCCGACCAGTGGCTGCGGGGCACGTCGCTCCTGAGCGCAACAGGCACGGCCACGCCTGCGCTGCTCGCGCTGGCGGCCTGGAACGGCACCGCGTCGCCCTAGTGGAGCTCGTGGCGTGGCGTTCGACGTCCTCCCTGCTCTAGCCGGGCAGCCGGATCAGCAGGGTGTCCCGGTTGCCCGTGAGGTGGTAGACGAGGGTGAGGTGATGCCGTTGAGCCTTCGGGACCATCAGCGTGACCCAGCCCTTGGCGGTCTTCCCCTTCCGCAGTGCCTTGTCGTGCGGGAACGACGGCTTGCGCTCGCCGATCAGCATCCCGCCGACCGACTTGCCCGCCTTCGTGAGAGCCGTGAACGAGCCCGTCTTCGTCGCCTGCAGCGCCTTCACGCGCACGAACGTGGTGACGAAGACCTGGCCCTTCTTCGGCTTCCAGATGCCGAGACGCTTGGGCCGCTGCACCTTCGTCGCCTGCACGGCTGCCTCGCCGGCGAGGCGGGTCGTCTTGCCGAGGTTGGCCCGCGGGCTGTCGGGGATGCTCCCGAGCGGAACGGTCAGCGTCGACCCGAACCCCGCGTGCATGTGGTAGACGAGCTGGAGGCCGGTCAGCTCCTTCTTCGGCACGAGGAAGGTGACCCAGCCCTCGACCGTGTCGGGCGGCATCAGGTCGTTGCCGGAGCCGAGCGACGGATAGCGGTACCCGACGATCACCCGGCCGTACGTGTTCTGGCCCTGGAGCGAGTAGTAGAGCGTGTTGTAGGACGTCTTCTCGAGCGCCTGGATCCGCAGGTTCACCGTCACCGCGACCTTGCCGGCCGGGGGCATGAAGCTGCCTCCTCCGTACCAGCGCTGGGTGCCGACGACGGTGTGTACCTGCTCGCCGTCGAGCGTGACGGCCTGCCCGACCGCCCCGGTGTACTCGTCGCGGACGCTGTCCGGGCCGGAGGTCCGGGCGAGTGCTGCGGGGACGACCAGGAGCGAAGCGAGGAGGACTACGAGAGCGCCGTGTCCGAGCCTCATGACTACCTCCTTCGAGGCCGCCGGCGCGTCTTCATAACCATGGCAGCGGGGCTCCGGGCCGAATATGGGTGGCAGCACTCATGTCCGATCCCGCCCGGATCCGATAACGGCGGGCGCGGTCCCCGCTCACCGGCGCCGCGGTCCTACGAATTGCAAGCGAGAAGTAAGCCTGGCCCGCGGCCTGTTGCCATTTGACGCGAATTCGCTACTTTGAGGCCATGCCGCGCCGCTTTTGGGTCTTCGGGGGGACCCTTTCGGTTTCTCTCCTCATGTGGGTCGTGGGCGCGTCCGTCTGGACAGCGCCGGCACTCGCAAGCGTGAACATCTCGCCCTGCACGGGCACAGGCGCCTGCACCTGGACCGCGCCGGCCAACGGCGTCGTGGGCGGTACTGCGATCGTCACCATCGCCGGAGCGGCCGGCGGCGCCGGCGGCTGCACAAGTCCCGCCGGCGGTGCCGGAGGGCCCGGAGAGGTCAGGACCTACAGCCTCACGGTCACACCCGGAGCGACGTATTACCTCTACGTCGGCGCCCAGGGCGCCGTCGGCACTTGCGGCGGTGCCGGCGGGGCCGGAGGCGCAGGCGGCAGCGCCACCGGCGGCCACGGCGGCAACGGGAACGGCGCCGGCGGAGGCGGCGGCGGAGGCGGCGGTGACTCGACGATCCGCACGGGCAGCCAGGGCGGCCCGATTCTCGTCAGTGCGGCCGGCGGCGGTGGCGGTGGCGGCGGCGCGGCGAGCAACGCTGGCGGCGACGGCGGCAGCGGAGGCTCGCAGCCCACCAGCGCGGGCTCGAACGGCCCAGCATCCGGCGACGGCGGCGGCGGAGGCGGCGGTGCCGGCTACGTCGGCCTCGGCGCGGGCGGCGCCGGCGGCGACCCCAGCTCCGGCGGGAACAACGGCACCGGCTACCTCGGGGCGTCCGGAGGGTTCTCCAACTCCGGCGCCGGCTCGATCTCGATCCAGTACACGGCCATGCTCGGCACGGACGCCGCGACCGACATCACGGCGACGA
>CAZRTE010000002.1:6309-61755 GCA_964602945.1 uncultured Gaiellales bacterium | reverse complement strand
AGCCGCGCGTTCTCCAACGCCACGCTCAAACTGCCCGCGAGCGTCTCCAACAGCTGCCGGTCGGACTCCGCGAAGGCGTGCTCGCGATCGACGTTCTGGAGGGAGATCACGCCCGTCGCCCTGCCGCCCGTCATGAGCGGCACGAACAGGACCGACTTCGGCGCCTCGCCGACGTCGACCACGCTTCCGTACCGCTCGGCCTCTGCCAGGAGGTCCTCGACGATCAGCACCGAGTTGCGCGTCTCCAGCACGTGCCCCGTGAAGCCGGACGGCGCGTACGGCTCCGCCTGCAGCCGCTCGCCACGCTCGATCACGTAGGGGGCGTGCACGAGCCCCGTCGCCTCGTCGAGGGTTCTGATCGAGACGACCTGGGCATCGAAGATCTCCCGGATCCGGTCCCCGACCGCGTCGTAGATCGCCTGCTGGTCCAACTCTCCGGCGATCGCCTCCTGCACGGTGTTGATCAACGCCAGCTCCGCAGACGTGTCGGGGGACGAACTCATCCGGCGTTCACCACGAGAGAAGTATCGCCCGGCACCGAGAAGCCGTCCAGATGCGCCTAGGCGCCTTCGAGCGCGGTCAGGAGCGCACGAGCCGCCCGGGCCCGGTGGGAGTTCTGCGCCTTCCAGGCGTTGCCGAGCTCTGCCACCGTCCGCTCCTCGCCGCCGGGAACGAAGACGGGGTCGTAGCCGAAGCCCTCGCTGCCGCGGGCTGCCGTCCCGATCCGGCCCTCGAGGGTGCCGGTGCCACGGAGCTCGCGGCCGTCGGGCGCGACGAGGACGAGCTCGCAGACGTAGCGGGCGCGCCGCTCCGCAACGCCTTCCATCTCGCTCAGCAGCTTGGCGACAGCGGGCGGGCCTTCGGGCGCGTAGCGGGCCGAGAGAACGCCGGGCCTGCCGCCGAGCGAGTCGACCTCGAGCCCGGAGTCCTCCGCGAGCACCCAGCCACCCGCGTGCTCACGACCGAAGGCGGCCTTGATCGCGGCATTGTCGTAGTACGTGTCGCCCGTCTCGGGCGGGTAGTCGTCGCGGTCGAGCGGCTCGACCGTCCAGCCGGGCAGGAGCGTCTCGAGCTCGCGTGCCTTGTTCGCGTTCCGCGAGGCGAGGACGGCTCTCACGGGAGCTCGAGCGAGACGGCCTCCGCCTGGAGCCCGGCGATCTCGCCGATGCCCGCCGCCGCCAGCTCGAGCAGCTCGTCGAGGGTCTCGCGCGCGAAGGGGTCGCGCTCCGCCGTCGCCTGCACCTCGACGAGGCGGCCGTCGCCGGTCATGACGACGTTCATGTCGGTGTCGGCGCTCGAGTCCTCCGCGTAGTCGAGGTCGAGCAGCGGGACGCCGTCGACCACGCCGACCGAGACGGCCGCGACCGAGTCCCGGAAGGTGCGTGCGAGACCGAACCGCTCGAGCGCCCGCATCGCCGCGACGTAGGCGCCGCAGATCGCGGCGCACCTGGTGCCGCCGTCGGCCTGCAGGACGTCGCAGTCGAGCCAGAGCGTCCGCTCGCCGAGCGCCTCGAAGTCCGCGACCGCGCGGACGGCGCGCCCGATCAGCCGCTGGATCTCGACCGTCCGGCCCTGCTGCTTTCCGCGGGAAGCCTCGCGCTGCACGCGGTCGCCGGTCGAGGCGGGCAGGAGCGAGTACTCCGCCGTGATCCAGCCGCGCCCCCGGTTGCGCAGCCAGCGCGGCACCTCCTCCTCGATCATCGCGGTGCACAGCACCTTCGTCCGTCCCTGTGTCACGACGACCGAGCCGTGCGGGTTCTCGAGGTAGTCCGGCTCGAAGGTGATCGGCCGGAGCGCGTCCGGCTTCCTACCGCCCTCGCGCGCGCTCATGCCGCCGCCTCCAGGGTCGCGACGCTCACCTGCTCGACCTCGCGGATCGGCAGCTGGAGGAAGCGGCGACCCAGCTCGCGGAAGGCGTCCGGGTCTCCCGTCGTGAGGAAGCGGTACGACCCCTCGCGGGTCTCGTCGTTTCCGGTGCCCTTGCGCGCTAGCGTCTCGGCCACCTCGCGTGCCGTCTCCTCCGCGGAGAAGACGAGCGTCACGTTCCGGCCGAAGACGCGCTCGAAGATGGGGCGGATCAGCGGATAGTGGGTGCAGCCGAGGATGACGGTGTCGACGCCGGCCTCGCGCAGCGGCGCGGCGTACTCGCGCACCGCCCGCTCGGTCTCCTCCCCGTACGGGTCGTCGCCCTCGATCAGCGGCACGAGCCGCGGGCAGGCGACGGGCCGGAAGGAGATGCCGGCGTCGAGCGCGTGCACGAGCTCCGCGTAGCGCCCCGCCTCGACCGTCGCCTCGGTGGCGAGGAGGCCGACGCACCGGTTCCGCGTCGCCTGCACGGCGGCGTGCGCCTCGGGCGTGATCACGCCGACGACGGGCACGGTCAGCTCCTCCTGCAGCTGCGGCAGCGCGGCCGAGGTGGCGGCGTTGCAGGCGACGAGGATCAGCTTGACGTCCTGCCGCTCGAGGTAGGCGCCGATCTCGCGGGCGAAGCGGCGGATCTCCTCGAGCGGGCGCGGCCCGTAGGGCAGGCGCGCGTGGTCGCCGAGATAGACGAAGTCCTCGTGCGGCAGCGTGACGAGGCACTCGTGGAGGACGGTCAGGCCGCCGACTCCCGAGTCGAACACGCCGACCGAGCGAGAATCCATGGCGCGCATCGTAGATGGGCGCTACGTTGCCGAGGTGGGTCGAAGCAGCGTCGTCTTCGCCGCCGCGGTCGTCGCCGTCGCCTCCCTCGCCTGTGCGGGCGCCGCCGGCGGCGCCGGCTCACCGGACCCCGGCTCGACGCAGCAGCTGCAGCTCACGATGTCCGACGGCGCCCGGCTCGCCTGCTCGGTGACCTATCCCGAGAACGTCCCCGGCGGGACGCTCCCCGGAGGCGGCCATGCCGGGGTGATCCTCTTCCACGGACTCGGCCAGACCCATGCGGCCATGGAGCCGGTCGGCAGGTTCTTCGCCGCGGACGGCTACGAGACGCTCGAGTGCGACGCGCGCGGCACCGGCGCCTCGGACGGCAAATTCGGTCTCGCCGGGCCCCTGGAGGTGCAGGACGCACGCGACGAGCTCACGTGGCTCTCCGGCCGGCTCGGGAACGACGAGATCGGAGCCTTCGGCGTCTCCCTCGGCGGCGGCGAGGTCTGGAACGCGGCCGTCGCCGGTGTCCCGTTCAAGGCGATCGTCCCGGCGGCGACGTGGACGAGCCTCGGCCCCGCGCTCGCGCAGAACGACGTCCCGAAGGCGGGCCTGATCGACGAGCTCGCCGCAGAGGCGCCGAGCGCAAGCTGGGATCCGACGCTCGCGCAGGCGCGCGACGACCTGCTCGCCGGCTCGGTCACGGCGACGGTCGAGAACACCGAGGCGATCAGATCCTCGCGCTCGAAGCTCCACTCGCTGACCGTGCCGACCCTGCTGCTCCAGGGACGACACGACTTCCTCTTCGACCTCGACCAGGCGCTCACGGCGTACCGGCTGCTGAAGGGGCCGCACTGGCTCTATCTCGGCGACCTCGGCCACGCACCGGCGACGAACCCCGCTGCCGAGCAGCCCGTCTACCTGAAGCTCGCCGCCGAGCTGTTCGACGAGTACCTCAAGGGCACGCCCGGCGCCGGGCCGGGACCGGCGGGGACGGTGCTGCTGGCGCACGACCCGTGGGACGGGTCGACGACGTCGTTCGACGGACTGCCGCCCACCCGAAGCGTGAGCGTCAACTTCCCCGGCACGAGCACCCTCGCCCCGACGAAGCTCACGCGGCGGAAGGCGCGCCTGACGGGCGGGCCGCTCGAGACGTTCGGCGGCGGCAGCGTGACCGTCCGCTACGCGGGCGCGAGCGGCTGGACGCATCTTGCGGTCACGCTGCGGGTCAAGGGCCAGAAGACTCCCGTGACCGTGGGGGCGGCACCGGTGACGAAGGCCGCCGGCGTGCTGCGGATCCCCCTCCTCGACGAGGCCGTCCTCCTGCCGCGCGGCAAGCCCCTCGTCGTCGAGCTCGGCGGCACCTCCGGAGGAGGCGTCTTCACGCACGGCGTTCCCGCGGGCGCGGCGATCACGATCAGCCGCGTCACGCTCAGGCTCTCCGTGCTGCGGTTGGCCGTCTCGCGCTAGAGACATGTCCTGCGCAGCCATGCCCCGGTGCCAGGCACCAGGACATGGCCCGACCGGCCAGAGGGCGGGCCTAAAACCAAGCAGGGAGCTGATCTTCGTCGAGAAGGGACCTGTCTCGGTGCCTGGCACCAGGACACGTCTGGCCTGGACCTGTCCCTGCGCTTCCACTAGCGTCCGTTCCATGGCTGCGACCGTCCGGATCGGCACGTGCTCGTGGGCCGACGAGGCGCTCTCCAAGTGGTTCTACCCGCCGAAGCTGCCGGCGAAGGAGCGCCTCGCCTGGTACGCGGAGCAGTTCGACACGGTCGAGGTCGACTCGACCTTCTACCGCCTGCCGAGCGAGTCGGCGGTCACGGGCTGGGCCGAGCGGACGCCGCCCGGGTTCACGATGCACGTGAAGGCGTTCGGCCTGATGACGCGGCATCCGGTCAAGGCGGAGGCGATCCCGGCCGACCTCCGCGACGAGATGCCCGTGGACGAGCGCGGCCGGGTCGACCGGCCGCCCCGGGAGCTGCGGGGCGAGGTCTTCCGCCGCTTCCTCGCCGCGCTCGAGCCGCTGCGGGCGGCGCGGAAGCTCGGCGGCATCCTCTTCCAGCTCCCGCCCTACGTCGTCCACAAGACGGCGTCCCTCGACTATCTCGAGTGGGCGCGCGAGCAGCTCGGCGCCGAGGAGATGCTCGTGGAGTTCCGCCACCGCTCGTGGCTCGACGACGAGCACCGGGCCGAGTCGCTCGCCTTTCTCGAGCGGATCGGCGCCGGCTACGTGACCGTCGACGCCCCACGCTCGGAGACGGCGCGGAACCTCGTCCCGACCGTCGTCGCCACGACGTCGCCGACGGCGTACGTCCGCTTCCACGGCCGCAACCTCGGTACGTGGAACAAGCGCGGCGGCTCGGCCGCCGAGCGCTTCGACTACCTCTACTCCGACGAGGAGCTCGGCGAGTGGGTCGAGCCGCTGCGCGAGCTCGCCGCGCGGTCGGAGCAGGCGTTCGCCTTCTTCAACAACAACGCCTCGTCCGAGGATCCCGAGAACCCGTTACTGCGCGTCGCCCAGGCCGCGACGAACGCACGTCAGCTGCGCCTCCTCCTCGAAGCGGAGGGAATCCGGCCGTGAACCTCCTCTCCGTCGTCCACGGCGAGGACACGCGCACGGACCTGTTCGGTCCCGTCGCGGCCGAGGCCGGGCACCGGCTCGAGGAGTGGAGCTTCGGCTGGGGTACGCCGCCACCCCAGCCGCTCCAGGCGTACGACGCGATTCTCGTCTTCGGGGGCGCGATCCATCCCGACCAGGAGACCCTGCATCCGTGGCTGCACGACGAGCTCCACTGGCTGCAAGGCCTGCTCGAGGAGCGCGTACCGATGCTGGGGATCTGCCTCGGCTCGCAGCTCCTCGCCCGCGCGGCCGGCAGCTGGGTCGCGCCGCTCCCCGAGCCGGAGATCGGCTGGCACCAGGTCGAGCTGACGGAGGAGGCGTCCAGCGATCCCGTCCTGTCGGCGCTGCCGCCGCGGTTCGACGCGCTCGAGTGGCACTACTACGGCCACGGCCTGCCCGAGGGGGCGGTGGCGCTGGCCCGAAACCCGGCCGCACTTCAGGCCTTCCGGCTCGGCGAGACGTGCTGGGGCATGCAGTTCCACCCGGAGGTGACGGAGCCGCAACTCGAGCACTGGATCGCGGACAAGGCCGACCCGCCTCCCGACCCGGAGCGCCTGCTCGAGGAGACCCGCACCCGGATCGCCGCCTGGAACGAGCTCGGCCGCCGTCTCTGCCGCGCCTTCCTCCTCGCGGCGGGGGAGCGGCCCTAGCGCCGGCGTGGGCATCCCCCGTTCGAGGGATCCGCGCGCGCCGTTCCCGAACCTTGAACTCGTCCGGTCTCCAGCCGATAACTCAACTCGGTGCCGCAAGCGATCGACGACAACTGGCTCCAGGACTCACCCGGCGAAAACCCGTGGACGTCGCCGGCCGCGGTCGCGGCGCGCGGCCTGGGTCGGCTCGGCCTCGCACCGGGGAACCCGCGCCTCTTCGACGCCCTGGTCGAGCACGCTCCGGTGGGGATGTTCGTCGCCGACCGCCGGGGCGAGTGCCTGTACGCGAACTCCTCCCTGTGCGCGCTGACGGGCCTTCCCCTCGAGCGGCAGCTCGGCTTCGGCTGGAGGGCGGTCCTGCACCCGGAAGATGCCGAGCGCGTAACGGCGGAGTGGGACGAGGCGATCCGCACGGCGAGCGAGATGTCGCACGAGCAGCGCTTCATCCGTCCGGACGGAAGCGTCGCGTGGGTCGACATGACGGCTGTCCCGATCAGCGACGAGCACGGCGACCTCGCGGGCTGGGCAGGTGTCTGCGTGGACGTGACCGCGAGGCAGCTGGGCGAGAACCGCTATCGGAGCTTCGTCGAGCATGCGCGCGACGCCGTCGTCGAGGTCGACCCGGCCGGCGACATCCTCTGGGTCAACGACGCCACCCTCGAGCTGACGGGGTACAGCCGTGAGGATCTTCTCGAGAAGAGCATCTTCGATCTGATCGCCGGGGAGGATGCCGGGGCCGCGGCGGCGTCGATGGCGCGCAGCCTGTCCGGCGTGGACCAGCCTCGCATGGAGCTTCGCCTCGTCGCGAAGGACGGGAGTCTCCTGTACGTCGACATCACGGGTCGCCTCGTCACGGAAGGCAATGTCCCCGTCCGCTTCGAAGCGATCGTCCGGGACACGACCGAGCAGCATCTACTCCAGGAACAGCTGGCTCACCAGGCGTTCCACGACTCCCTGACCGGACTGCCCAACCGGGCACTCCTCCTCGATCGTCTGGGACAGGCGTTGGCGCGGGCCAGTCGCGCCGGCGCGCCCGTGGCCGCGATCTTCCTCGACCTCGACGACTTCAAGCTGGTCAACGACAGTCTCGGCCACGGCGCGGGCGACGAGCTCCTCCGGGCAGTGGCGCGCCGGCTCACGGCGGCGGTCCGAGAGGGCGACACGGTCGCCCGGCTGGCGGGCGACGAGTTCGCCTTCGTGATCGAGGCACTGCCGGAGGAGCGAGATTCCGTCGTCGCGGCAGAGCGAATCGCCTCCGCGCTCGAGGCGCCGTTCGCGGTCGGCGACGGCACACGGCAGATCACCGCCAGCCTCGGCATCGCCCTCGCCCGCCGCGGGGACGACCCGGACGTCGTCCTCCGCAACGCCGACACGGCCATGTACTCGGCCAAGGCGAAGAACAAGGGAGGCTTCGAGGTCTTCGACGAGGCCATGCGACAGCGTCTGCTCCGTGAGCTCGCGATCAAGGACGCCCTGGGCTTCGCGCTCGAGCACGAGCAGCTCGAGATCGACTACCAGCCGATCGTCTCGCTCGACGATCGCCGCGTGCTCGGAGTCGAGGCGCTCGTCCGCTTCCGCCATCCCGGGTGGCGCTGGATGCAGCCGCACGAGTTCATCCCGGTCGCGGAGGCGGACGGCCTGATCATCCCGCTCGGCCGGTTCGTGTTCAGCGAGTCGGCCCGGCAAGCGGCACGCTGGCGCGATCGATACGCCGGCGCGCTCCCACTCGGCGTCTTCGTCAACGTCTCGCCGGAGGAGCTTGCCTCGCCCGACTACTCCGCCTTCGTCGAAGCCACGTTGAGAGAGCTGAACCTGCCGCCGGCCGCAGTCGGCATCGAGATCACCGAGCGAAGCTTCATCGACGGGCACGACGGTCACGCCGCGGCGAACATCGCCCGCCTGGCCGCACTGGGCGTTCGCCTGAGCCTCGACGACTTCGGGACCGGATACTCCTCCCTCGCCTCCCTGAAGCGCCTGCCCTTCAGGGCCATCAAGATCGACCGCTACTTCGTCGATGCGATCCGGCATCCCGACGACCCCGCCCCGATCTCCGCAGCCATCGTCGGCCTCGGCAAGGCGCTCGAGGCAACGGTCATAGCGGAGGGCGTCGAGAGCGAGGTCCAGGCCGACTACCTCCGCCGTATCGGCTGCCCCGCGGCCCAGGGCTACCTCTACGGACGTCCTCAGCCCGCCGCCGAGATCTCCGGCCTGCTGACCCGAGAGCACGCTCGCGCGCAGGCTTGACTCTCGGCCGGAGGCCCGAGAGGATCCGGTGACGGCAGATGTCAGCCACGGGAGGTGGAAGCGCATGTCCTTCGACTGGAAACGCCTGAACACCCTCGATCGCGCGATCGCCATCGGCGCGGGAATCGTCTTCATCGCGGGCTTTCTACCCTGGTGGGGAGTCAGCGAGGGGCCGTTCGGCGTGTCGGTGAGCGGCTGGTCGGCCGGCTTCACGGCCTGGGCCGGGACGCTGCTCCTCACCATCGCAGGCATCCTCCTCGTGCTGCTTCGCTCGGGCTTCAAGCTGCCCGAGTCGAACTTGGGCCCGTCGGTGCTCGTCGCGGGCATCTCTGGCCTCGGGCTGCTGCTCGTGATCATCCGCTGGATCACGCTGCCCCGCTATCACGGCATCGACGTCGGGGCCCGGTACGGCCTCTACGTCGCGCTGATCGCGGGAATCGTCGAGGTCGGCGCCGCGGTCTCCGAGCTGCGCACCTCCGGAGAGTCCATGCCGTGGGCTCAGGCGCAGCAAGCCGAGGCGCAGGCTGAGGCCGCGCCCCCGGCGCAGCCGGAACCGCCCTCGTCACCGGTGGAACCCCCGCCCGCGTCGCAGCCCGATCCGGGCTCGGACGCTCCCGCGCAACCCGAGGAGTAGCCGAGCAGGCTCAGCGCTCGAGCGGCAGCTCGTCGTGCCGGCTCCACTCGTGCCAGGAGCCGGCGTAGTTGCGGGCGTCGTAGCCCGCGGCGCGGAGCGCGAGCGTCGCGAGCGCCGAGCGCGAGCCGACGTGGCAGTAGGCGACGACCTCGGCCCCCTCCGGGAGGCCCACGAGCTCGCGGACCCGCTCGGGAGCGGCGGGCCGGCCGGGCGCCTCGAACAGCTCACCGACCTCGAGGTTCCGCGCCCCGGGGATGTGCCCCTGGCGGGGATCGCACTTGCTGCCGCGACGGCCCGTGTACTCGTCCGGCGTGCGGACGTCGAGGAGCGCGAGGCCGTCGTCGCCGAGCCGTGACGCGAGCTCCTGCCGGGTCGGCAGGGCGCGCGGGTTCGGCTCGAGCTCCGCCTCCCGCACGGGCTCGAGCTCGACCGCTCCCTCGTGGAGCTCCCCCTGCCACCCCGCCATGCCGCCGAGGAGCACCGCGACCTGCCGATGGCCGGCGAGCTCCGCCATCTGCGCCGCGGGCATCGCGCCGACGCCGTCGCCGCGGTCGACGAGGACGAGCCGCTCGCGGCCCGTGATCCCGTGCCGGCGGAGGCGCAGCGCGATCTCCTGCGCGAGCGCGCGCGCCGACTCGCCGTCCGCGGCCGGCGGAGGCGATCCGAGCACGAGCGGCCGCGAGCCCGGGATGTGCCCCCGCATGTGCGCGTTCGGCCCCCGGACGTCGCCCACCACGAGATCCTCGTCGCCCAGGTGCTCGGCCAGCCAGGCGGCGTCGACGACGGCGTTCACAGCGCCGCGACGATACCTGCTTCGGCCGCGACCGCCGGCCGCTCCTCGAGCCGCTCGAGCCAGCCGGCGAGCGCCGGGAAGCCGCCGAGCCCGACGCCGAGCGTGTCGCGGGCGCGCAGGAGCCAAGGGACGTAGGCGATGTCCGCGAGTCCGTATTCGCTGCCGCCGAGCCAGCGGCGCGAGGAGAGCACGCGGTCGAGCCGGCCGAGCGCCCCGTCGAGCTGCTCGCGTGCCCCGTCCTCACCGCGGCGGAACGCGTAGTAGGGGTCGGTCAGCTCGTGGTCGCGGTGGATCTGGAGGCGCGCGAAGGCGCGGTCGGCGGGATCCGGCGGCAGAAGCGGCGGCTCCGGGTAGCGCTCCTCGAGGAACTCCATGATCACGACGGACTCGGGCAGCGGCTCTCCGCCCTCCTCGAGCACGGGCACGCGGCCGGTCGAGTTCTTCTCGTACAGCCACGCCGGCCGGTCGCCCAGGTCGATCTCCACGACCTCCACCGCGACGTCCTTCTCGGCGAGGACGATGCGAACACGCGCGCAGTACGGGCAGCGCGGCGCGTCGTAGAGCGTGATCCCTATGGCTGGACTCCCATCACGGCGGCGATCTGCTCGTACAGCTCCTGCGCAGGCGGCAGGTCGGCGGGAGAGGCCGCCGTCCTCGCCACCTCGCGTACGCGCCTCACATCGGCGCCGGTGAGGCGGGCGACGACCGTCGGATTCGATCCCATCGCGTAGACGTCGCCCGGCGGCAGCGGGCCGTAGAACTCGGGCACGGACAGGTACTCGTCGACGTCGGCGCCGCGCTCGAAGAGGTCGTAGCGGACGACGGCGCCGCGCTCGACGCCGAGCGACAGGACCACGCCGCCGCTCCTGTACGAGAGCTCCTTCGCGAGCGCCTTCAACTGCTCGGGGTCCGCGTCCGTGGCAGCGGAGCGCACGCGCACCCAGCCCTCGCCGACCTGGACGTCGGGCTCGAAGCGGAGCGCCTTCGTCGCGTCCCTACGCACCTTCTCGACGTCGTCCGTCTGCACGTGCACAGCGCCGAAGGTCGGTCCCTCGGGCGGCGTGACGAGGCCTCCCACGGGAGCCGCGAGCGTACGCTCGACGGTCCGGAAGCCGAGGCGGTCGTAGAGCCGCCGGGCGTCGCCGTTCGACTCGAGCACCTCGAGGGCGAGCAACTCGCCGCCTTCCGACTGCACGCGCTCGGCGACCGCGCGCAGCAACTGCGTCCCCAGCCCGCTGCCGCGAGCCTCCGGGCGCACGTAGAGGAGGTCGAGGAACCACGTCTTCGCGCTCTTGCGGTCGAGCGCGGCGATCCCTTCCTCGTCCGCGAGCAGGACGATGTCGTGGTCTCCGGGCTCGTCGTCCTCCCAGAGCTCGTCGGGCACCTCGCGCTCGAACTCCTCGTAGAGCTGCTGCACGAGCTCCCGGTCGTCTGCAGTCGCGTCGCGAATCACGGTGTCAGGTATCGGGCCAGCAGGTAGTGGGCGGTCAGGTTCTGGAAGGGAGCGAAGCGTTCGCCCGCAGCGCGGACGTCCACCTCACCATAGAGCGAGACGAGAGCCTTGCGCAGCGCGAGATCGCCTGCCGGCCACGCGCCTGCGCGCCCGAGATGGCGGGCGAGGAACCAGTCCGCCGTCCACTCGCCGAGGCCGCGCAGCGCCGTCAGCCGCGTCTTCACCGCGTCGTCCGGCAGCGCCGCGAGCGCGGCGAGGTCGAGGTCCGAGCGCGCGAGCCCGGCGACGTACTCCGCCTTGCGGGCGGAGAAGCCGAGCGCGGCGAGCTCCCCGGGCGCCGCCGCCGCGAGCCGCTCCCGTGTCGGAAAGGCCCATGCGCGCCCCACTCGCACGCCGAACCGCTCGATCAGGCGGTTGCGGATCGCCGTCGCCGAGGCGAGCGAGACCTGCTGCGCGGTGATCGAGACGACGAGCGCCTCGAACGCATCCGGGACGAGCGCCGGCCGGAAGCCGTGGAACCGTCCCGGCAGGTCGGCGAGCTCCGGCACGCGGGCCGCCCACGCGTAGAACGCCTCCAGCTCGAACTCGAGGCCCAGCAGCTTCCGGACGACCGGCTCGGTGTCGGCGTCGAGCGGCTCGACGTCGACGCCGCCGGCAGCCGGCGCGATCCGCACCTCGCGGCCGCCGACGGCGCGAAGGAGCGCCCCGTTCTCCCACAGGCACGCCCGGTCGGGGCCGAAGGCGCGAAAGCGGGCCGTCGTGAGCGCGAGGTCGAACGGCCCTTCGACCCGCAGCAGAGCCATGGGTCGGACGCTACCCGCGCGTCGCCGAGCGCAGGAGCGCGTCGAGCGCCCGCGCCTGCCCCACCGCGTCCTCGCGCCCGAGCAGCGGCTCGGCGTCTCCCTCGATCGCGGCGCCGAAGTTCGCCAGCTGCCGCCGGTACGGATCCTCCGGCTCGACGCGGTGCTCCTCGCCGTTGAGATAGACGCGCGACTCCGACGCGTGCCACGGATCCGGCGCGCGCAGCTCACCTCCCTCGCCCCGGACGAGGATGGAGCGCTCCTCGTGCCGGAAACCGCACTGGAAGGTGCAGAGGACGTCGTCGCTGCGCAGCACGCCGGCGAAGCCCCAGTCGACACCGCCCCGGCCGAGCGCCTGCGCGCCGTGGGCCACGCCCGGCTCGCCCGCGACGAGCCGGAGCCCGCTCACGCAGTAGCAGCCGACGTCGAGCAGCGAGCCGCCGCCGAGCTCGGGCACGAGCCGGACGTCGTCGTCCGGGCGCCCGAAGTCGAACGAGAACGTCGCGTGCACCGAGTAGAGAGGGCCGAGCTGCGGCAGGAGCTCGAGCATGAGCGCGGTCTGGGGGGCGTGGCGCCACATGAACGCCTCCATGAGCACGAGCCCGCGCCGCTCCGCCTCGTCCCAGGCAGCCTCGGCTTCGCCCGGATGCCGTGTGTACGGCTTCTCGCAGAGGACGTGCTTGCCGGCGGCGAGCGCGCGCATCGTCCATTCGTGGTGGAGCGCGTTCGGCAGCGCGATCACGACGGCGTCGAGCTCCGGGTCGGCGAGCAGCTCCTCGTAGGAGCCGTGGACGCGCTCGATCCCGTGCCCGCGCGCGAACGCCTCCGCCTTCGCCCGGTCGCGCGAGGCGACCGCGACGACGGGACTGTTCCCGGTGACCGCCGCGAGATGGGCGCGGTGGATGTCCGCGGTGGAGAGGAGACCGAGGCGGATCATCCCCACGACCCTTCCGTCATCGGCCGCAGCGCCGTCTCGAGGATGCGCAGGCGGCGGGGCCGCTCGAGCGCGAAGACGACCACCTCGGCGATGTCCGCCGCGGCCATCATCCCGGGCAGCACGTCGGGTGTCCGGCCACGCCCGTCGTCGAGGGCGAAGTCCGTCGCGACGCCGCCGGGGCAGACGTTCGTGCAGCGGATGCCGTGCTCGCGCAGCTCGTGGTCGAGCGCACGCGTGAAGCCCACCTGGGCGAACTTCGACCCGGAGTAGACGGCCTCGAGCGGGAGACCCCGCCGTCCGGCCTCCGAGGCGACCGTGACGATGTCCGCAGCGTCGCTGGAGAGCAGGTGTGGCAGGGCAGCCCGCACGGCGTAGAGCATGCCCTTCACGTTGACGTCGATCATCTCCTCGAGATGCTCGGGGCGCAGGCCGAGGAACGGCCCGTACGCGCCGACACCTGCATTGACGACGAGCACGTCGAGCGAACCGTGACTCTCGACGGCCGCCGCGACGATCGCCTCCAGCTGCGCGGGCTCGCGTACGTCACACGGCATCGCGACGGCGCCGGCGATCCCGAGATCGTCGCCGCTGCGCGATGCGAGCGCGAGCCGGACGCCGCGCTCGTCCAGCGCGCGCGCCACAGCCGCGCCGATGCCGCGGCTCGCCCCGGTGACGAGGGCGACTCTGCCTGCCAGCGTGCTCATGGCTCCTCCAGTGGTCGTAGTGCGGGATAGAAGCTGCCAAACCTCTCGTAGCCGGCCTCGTACGCCGCCGCCCAGGCCGGTTCGGGCAACACGTCCTCGCGCACGCGCACACAGGCTGCGACCGCCTCGTGCACGTCGGCGAAGGCGCCTGCGGCGACGCCCCCGAGCAGCGCGGCGCCGAACGCGGCACCCTCCTGTACCGCCGTCCGCTCGAGCGGCAGGCCGAGCACGGCGGCGAGGATGCGCACCCAGAGCCCGCTGCGCGCGCCGCCGCCGGAGATGCGCCCGCTCTCGGCGCGAACCCCGAGTCGCCGGAGCAGCTCGAGCGAGTCCCGCATGCCGTAGGCGACCCCTTCGAGCACGGCGCGGACGAGCGCTCCGCGATCGTGGCGCAGGGACAGGCCCACGAAGGCTGCACGTGCGTCCGGGTCGGCGTACGGGGTGCGCTCGCCGGCGAGGTAGGGCGCGAAGCCCACGCCCTCGGACCCGGGCTCCCAGCGCGCCGCCTCGGCGAGCAGCTGCTCGTACGCGGCGCCGGGCGCGAGCGCATCGTGCAGCCACTGGAGCGATCCTGCCGCCGAGAGCATCACGCCCATCGCATGCCACGCACCCGGTACCGCGTGGCAGAACGCGTGCACGCGCCCCGCGGAGTCGTGCGCGAATGCCGGCAGCGCGGCGAAGACCACGCCCGACGTGCCGAGCACGACGGAGAGGGGGCCGCCGTCGCGGTCGACTCCCACTCCGAGCGCACCCGCAGCCTGGTCGCCGGCGCCGGCCGCGACCGGGATGCCGTCCTTCGTGTGCCCGGAGACGTGCGGCGACTCGAGCGCCGGCGGAAGCCACGCCGGGTCGAGCTCCAGGGCGGCGAGCACCTCCTCGCTCCACCGCCGGCCGGGAACGTCGAAGAGGAGCGTGCCGGAAGCGTCGGAGACGTCTGTCGCGAGCTCGCCGGTGAGGTGCAGGCGAACGTAGTCCTTCGGCAGGAGCACATGCGCGATCCGCGCATAGACGTCCGGCTCGTGCGCGCGCAGCCAGAGGAGCTTCGGGGCGGTGAAGCCCGGGAGCGCGGCGTTTCCGGTCAGGGCCACGAGACGGTCACGGCCGACGCGGGACTCGATCTCGGCACACTCGGCGGCGGTCCGCTGGTCGTTCCAGAGGATGGCCGGGCGGAGGGCCCGGCCACGGCCGTCGAGGCAGACGAGCCCGTGCATCTGGCCGGAGAGCCCGATCGAGCCCGGCTGGACGCCGAGCCGGGCCAGGGCGGCGTCGGCCGCCCGCGTCCACGCCGTCGGCTCCTGCTCGCTCCACCCGGGCTGCGGCGTCGAGAGCGGGTACGCCTCCTCGGCGCGGGCGAGGACGTCGCCGGCCGGCGAGACGGCGAGCGCCTTGACGCCGGTGGTGCCGACGTCGAGACCGACGAGCGCCTCCATGGCTCAGGCGCCGAGCGCCGCGTAGACGAGCTCGTACGCGCGCACCGCGTCCTTCGCCTGCTGCGCCTCGCGCAGCGCGGCGTCGTCGATCCGGCCGGCGACCTCCCGGATGAAGCGCCACTGCAGCACCGACCTCCGCACGGCCGCGACGGCGTCCTCCGTGTACGGGTAGAGATCGAAGCCGAGCCGCTCACCGTGCTCGCCGTAGCCGGCGCGCCGCAGCTCGACCGCGAGCTCGAGCGTCTCCATGAACGCCGTCGTGCCGACCATGTTGTCGTCGTCGAAGGTGCCCCAGCCGGAGTTCGCGTGCTGGTGGCCGAGCAGGCCCTCGGCGGCGAGCAGCGCGGCGTACTCCGCCAGGTTCTCGCCGTTCATCAGCAAGTGCTGCCAGTCCATGTTGACCTTGACGTTGTCGATCCCCTGCGCGCGCAGCGTGTGGATCACGTGGAGCGTCATGCCGACGTTGCGCATGAGGATCTTCATGGCCGGCTCGGAGTTCTTGTGCTCGAGGAAGAGCAGCACGCCGTGCTCCCTGCAGCGCTCGGCCGCCTGGCCGACCCCGTCGAGGAAGCGCGACCAGCTCTCGGCGTACGGCGTCTGGAACGGGTAGTTGTAGCCCTCGATCCCCGGCCAGACGATGAAGTTCGCCCCCAGCTCGCCGGCGAGGTCGGCCGCCGCGAGCGTCAGCCGCAGCGCCTCGCCGCGGACGCCGTCGTCGAGCGCGGAGAGCCCACCCTTGCCGAAGCGGGGGTCGAGGTGGAGGCCGCTGGCGATGCAGTAGACGCCGTGCCCGTCGAGCGCCGCCCGCACGTCGTCCAGGTTCTCGTGCGAGAGCTCCTGTGGATAGTGGAACTCGTAGTCGTCGATCAGATCGCCGAGGCCGTCCACCGCGCGGCGTACCCGCTGCCCGGTCGCCTCGCCCGCGTGCTGCGGCTGGTAGCCGTCCGGCACGAACCGCGTCACCATCGGGCCGAACGCCCAGATGCCGAGACTCGTCTTCATGACACCTCCCTGATCTCGATCAGCTTCCGGCTGCGGCACGCCCCCGCCGGGCGATCGCGTCGATCGTGACGAAGAGCAGCAGGATGGCGCCCTCGACGATCAGCTTCACGTACGGCGGCTGGCCGTCGAGGTCGAGGCCGTTCGCGACGCTGCCGATCACGAGCGCACCGAGGAGCGCCGACCAGACGCTGCCGCGGCCGCCGAACAGGCTCGTGCCGCCGATCACGGCCGCCGCGATCGCCTCGAGCGTCACCTGGCCGGGGTCGATCGCCTGGCTCGCCGCTGCGAGCCGCGACGTCTGGATCAGGCCCGCGACCGAGGCGAGCATGGCGCAGAGCGAGAGGACGGCGATGCGGACGGCGGTCACGTTGACGCCGGCGCGCCGCGCGGCCTCCGGGTTGCCGCCGATCGCGTAGATGTAGCGGCCGAACTGGGTGCGTGTCGTGATCCAGGCGAAGCCGACGACGAGCCCGAGCAGGATCACGCCGGGCGTGGGGACGCCCTTGTTGATGAAGATCGCCCTCCCGAGGACCCAGAAGCCGTTGAGGTCGCCGTTGAGGACCGCGACCACGAGCAGGGCGAGGGCCGTGACGAGGGCCGTGCGGGCACCGACGACCACGAGCGGCTTCGTCGGCAGGCCGGCCCGGCGCCGCCGTAGCTGCTCCTGGATGCGCGTCACCCCGTAGATGACGGACGTGCCGACGGCGAGCGCCCAGCCCCACGCCGCCGGCAGGGTCGTCGTGGCGACCGCCGAGACGTGCGGGTCCGTGACGTTGATCGTCCCACTCGAGCCGAGCACCCATTGCTGCACGCCCTGCCAACCGAGCAGGCCGGCGAGCGTGACGACGAACGAGGGGACGCCGACGATGGCGAACCAGAAGCCCTGGAAGGCGCCGACGGCGATGCCCACGGCCAGCATCAGCGCGATGCCCCAGTACCAGGCCCAGTCGTGGTTGACGACGGCGTTGGCGAGCACGGCCGAGCTGAGGATCGAGATCGAGCCGACGGAGAGGTCGATCTCGCTCATCAGCAGCACGAGCACGATCCCGACCGCGAGGGTGCCCGTGACACCGATCTGGAGCACGAGGTTGGAGAGGTTCCGGGCCGAGAGGAACGTCGGCTGCCGGCTCTGGAAGTAGATCCAGATCGCCGCCAGGCCGAGCAGCGCAGGCATCTGCCCCAGCTCGCCCTGGCGCACCCGCGCCCACGTGTAGTCCGCGGCCGTGCGGGCGCCCCCGACGACGGCGCCGTACGAGGCAGCGCCCGGCTCGCTCATGCCGCCTCCTCCCGTTGCACGCCGGTGATCGCGGCGACGACCTGCTCCGGCGTCGTTCCTTCGTGGGAGAAGGTCGCGACCCGGCGGCCGAGCCGCAGGACGATGATCCGGTCGGCGACCTCGAAGACCTCGTGCAGGTTGTGGGTGATGACGACGACGCCGAGGCCCTGCTCGCGCAGGCGCCGGATGAGCGCGAGCACCTGCTCCGTCTGCGCCACGCCGAGCGCGGCCGTCGGCTCGTCGAGGATGACCACGTTCGCCTGCCACATCACCGCGCGCGAGATCGCCACCGACTGGCGCTGGCCGCCGGAGAGCGAGCGGACCCGCTGCTGGACGCTCGGGATCGTCGTGACGTGCAGCGACTCGAGCACCTCGAGCGCGCGCCTCTCCATCGACAGCTCGGGCAGCGGCCCGAGCAGCGGCGGCATCGCCCCCTCGCGCCCGAGGAACATGTTCGCGACGACGTGGAGGTTGTCGCAGAGGGCGAGATCCTGGTAGACGGTCTCGATCCCGAGCCGGGTCGCGTCGCTCGGCGCATGGATCCTCGCCACCCGGCCCTCGATGAGGATCGTCCCCGCGTCGGGGAGGTGCGCCCCCGAGATGCACTTGATCAGCGTGGACTTGCCCGCGCCGTTGTCCCCGACGAGCGCGACCACCTCGCCGGCGTAGACCTCGAAGTCGACGTCCGTGAGCGCCTGGACGGCGCCGAAGCTCTTCGAGACGCCGCGCAACTCGAGCAGCGGCGTCCCGGCAGGCGAGGGGGCGGCGGTGACGCCGCCCCCTTCGCCGCTGAGCTCAGCCGCGGGCACCTGCTCCTACTTGCAGATGCTCTTCTTCGGCATCCCCTTGCAGACCTTCTTGAGGCCGCCGAACTGGCTCTTGATCCAGCCGTTCTTCACGAGCTTGCCCAGGTGCTTCTTGTCGATCGCGACGACCGGAAGGTACACGGACGGGATCTTCTTCGCGCCGACCTTGATCGTGCCGTTGATGTTCGAGGGCTTCTTGCCGTTGAGGACGGCGGCGGCGATCTTCGCCGCTGCCGGCGCCTGGAGACGGAAGTCCTTGAACGCGGTCACGCCCTGGTAGCCGAGGATGATGTTCCGCACGCCCTCGAGCGAGGCGTCCTGGCCGGTGGTCGGCACCTTGCCCTGCAGATGCTGCGCCTTCAGGGCTGCGATGATGCCGCCGGCCATCCCGTCGTTCGCCGAGACGACCCCGTTCACGCGGTTGTTCCTCTTGGTCAGGATCTGCTCCATCTCACGCTGGGCCGTGGGCGGATCCCAGCCCGGCGTCCACTGCTCGCCCACCTTGCGGAGCTTGTGCTTCTTGAACAGCGGGTTGAGGACCTTGTGGATGCCGGTGTTCACGAAGTGCGCGTTCGCGTCGGTGGGCGACCCGTTGATGATCGCAACGCGACGGGCACTCTTCTTCTTCTTCAGCAGATACTTCGCCATCCATCTGGCCTCGACCTTGCCCACCGTCACGCTGTTGAACGAGACGTAGTAGTTGAGGTTCTTGCTGTTGATCAGGCGGTCGTAGGCGATCACGGTGGTCCCTTGCTGCGCCGCCTGGTCCACGATCGTGGCGAACGCCTTGCCGTCGATCGCGGCGACCACCAGCACCTTCGCCCCCTTCGCGAGCTCTGCCTCCGCCTGGGTCTGCTGCTGCGTCGGGCTGTTGAGCGCGTTGAGGCTGTCGATCTGGACACCGGGAACGAGCTTCGTGAGCGCCTTGATGAAGAGCGGCTTGTCGCTCTGCTCCCACCGCGGCGTCACGTTCTCCGGCCAGAGCACTGCCACGAGCGGCCCCGCCTTCGCCGTGCTCGGCGAGGTGCTCTTGGCGCTGACAGAACCCGCAACCGCCAGCGCGGCGACCGTGGCGAGCCCAAGCACCACGATTGCCAGAACCCGCGGCTTCGAGACGAATCTGCTCATGTCTTCAGTGTCCTTTCCCTCCTCGAGCCTTTACGAGAGGGAGCATGTGCCGCTTACCCGCAGGCACATCGGCGGGTCCTCTGATCGGACCTCCGGCAAAGCCCGTAAGCCGGGCGGCCGGCCGTGGGGCCGGAGCGGGGCGGCGGTCGGAGTCGCCGCCCCGGGCTCCGGTCAGCGCCCGCGCATGCGGAAGGCGACGACCTTCGAGGTCGCCGTCCTTCCGTCGACTGATCGGGCGATCGCCACGAGTTGCAGCCGCTCGTGCTTCTTGAATTTCGCCGGATCGAGGAAGGCCCGGTACGGGGGCGAGTCGTCGACGTCAAGCCGCACCCAGTGTGAGGACCCCGCACGGCGGACGGCGAAGGCGATCGTCAGCGGCTGATGCCCCGACACCTTCGCCTTCACGACCGTGAAGTTGCTGAGATAGTCACCGCCGACCGCCAGCTTCGGCTTCCCCGGGCGCTTGACCGGGAACTGCTTCTGCGCTTCGAGCAGGACGGCTCCGACCGCGGGGACGGTGACGGTCAGCTTCCCGTTCGCGCCGCTCGACGGCGCCGTCCCGCCGCCGAAGAGCACGTCCCAGCCCGACGACGGGGTCGCAGTCTGCACGGTGATCTTCGAGGAGCTCGTGCCGCTGTTCGTGAGGACGAGGTACTCGCGCCGGGCCGCCGCGTCGATCCTGCTCACGGCGAGCACCGTCCGGCGCGAGTAACGGATGATCGTCGCGCCGTACCCGAGGGCCGGGTTGTCCCGACGGAGCTGCGAGAGCTCCTCCAGCCGCACCTCGATCGGGTTGTCCGTCACGTCGAAGGAGGAGCCCGTGCCGATCGGCGGCGAGCCGAGACGCGGCTGGGTCTGCCACTCGGCGACCTGCGTCGGGAACATGTCCTGGCGCGCCTGCTGGTCTCCGCCCGTGCCGATCATCCCGACCTCGTCCCCGTACATCACGACGGGCGCGCCGCGCGTGAAGTACATGAGGTCGTAGCCGAGCAGGACCCGCTGAAGCAGCTGGGCGGGCGAGAGGCCGGGCGCCTGGGACTGGATCTGGTACGCGGCGCGGCCCATGTCGTGGTTGCCGAGGAACGTGGCCGGCATCGGGTCGCTCCCGTTCGGCAGGCGCACGTAGTCGTCCTCCTGCAGGCGGTCGGAGACGGCGAGCGCGCTCGAGACTCCGGCGGCGTAGCCGGTCGCGGCCGACTGGAACGGGAAGTCGAGCAGGTTCGGCATGCCGCGGTCGCGGACGTACGTCATCTGCTGCAGCGGGTCGCTGTTGTAGACCTCGCCGAAGATCTGGAAGTCCTTCACGCCCGCCTGCCGCGCCGCCTTCATGATCTGCGGCACCCAGAGCTTGAAGAAGCCGGGATTGACGTACGGCACGGTGTCGACGCGGAAGCCGTCGACGTGGAAGCGCTTGATCCACGAGGCGTAGATCGCGGCGAGTCCCTTCTCGACGTTGGGCTTCTCGGTGAAGAGGTCGTCGAGCCCGTAGAAGTCGCCCCACTGGTAGCACTGCTGGCTGCACGAGGAGAAGTCGATGTTGCCCCGGTCGTGGTAGTTGAGCGGGTTGTTCAGCCAGGCCGGGCTCTTCGCCTTCGCGTCCGCCTTCGAGAGGAAGAAGGGCTGCTTCGGCATGTTGCCGGCGCTCAGGCAGGGGAACCGCTTCTTCCCGACGTACTTCGCCGGGTTGAAGACCTTGCCGTGGCAGTTGCGGTACGGTCCGCCGGCGTACGTCGAGCTCTCCGGGAGCTGGATCACGTCGCCGGTGTGGTTGACGACGACGTCCTGGAAGACCTTCATCCCGAGCGAGTGGGCGCAGGAGACGAAGTTCGCGAAGTCCTGGTCGGTGCCGAGGTGCGGGTCGACGTGGAGGAAGTCGGTCCCCCAGTAGCCGTGGTAGCCGCCGCTGCCGCCCGAGTCGACCTGGTTCACGACCGGCGGCGTGACCCAGATGGCGTTGAAGCCGAGGGCCCTGATCCGGGCAAGACCGTGCGTGGTGCTCGTGCAGTCTCCGGTCAGCCCCTTGAAGTCGCCGCCGTGCCACCAGGCGGTCGAGGTCGGGTCGTAGCCCGTGACGTCGACGCCGCCGGTCTTGCCGCCCGTGTCGTTGGAGGGGTCGCCGTTCGCGTAGCGATCGGTCATGACGAAGTAGATGCGGTCGCTCGCGAGCCCCGAGACGGGGCCCGGCTTCGCGAGCTTCGCCACGACCGCGGGGGTCAGCCCGCTGCCGCGCGACGCCGCCGGCGCCGACGCCGCAGCCAGCCCCAGCGCGAGCGCGAGAGCGAGCGCGGCCGCGCCGGCGCTAGCGGAGAGGCTCGCCCGTCTCGGCATCGAAGAAGTGCACCCTGGCGATGTCGATCGCGACCGGGATCTCCTCGGTCAGGCGCAGCTGGATGTGGGCAGGGAAGTTCGCGACGAGGTTCGGCCGCACGCCGCCGACGCCGGCGCCGGCCTCCTCCACGACGTCCTGGTCGGCGTGCGCTCCCTCGCGCACGGGCGTCGCGTTGACGTGGAGGTAGACCATCGACTCACCGCCGAGCGCCTCCACGAGCTCGACGCGCCCCTGCAGCGTGGGCAGCTGGGGCCGATCGGGTGCCGGATGGAGGTACTGGCTGCGAATTCCCGCCACCACGGTCGTTCCGCCGGCGCTGCGCAGGCGCGGGTACGCCTTCAGAGCCTCGTCCGGCACCGGCAGCGTCGCGCTGCCGAGCTGGAGGGAGACGCCGCCGTTGACGGACACCGTCGCTTCGAGCAGGTTCATCGGCGGCGTGCCGATGAAGCCCGCCACGAACAGGTTCGCGGGCGTGTCGTACAGCACCTGCGGCGCCGCCACCTGCTGCAGCACGCCGTTCCGCATCACGGCCACCCGGTCGCCCATCGTCATCGCCTCGACCTGGTCGTGAGTGACGTAGATCGTCGTCGTGCCGAGGTCGTGCTGGAGCTTCGCGATGTCGGCCCGCATCTGGACGCGGAGCTTCGCGTCGAGGTTCGAGAGCGGCTCGTCCATGAGGAATACCTGCGGCTGGCGGACGATCGCGCGTCCCATCGCCACCCGCTGACGCTGTCCGCCGGAGAGCTGCTTCGGCTTGTTGGCGAGGAACGCGCCCAGGTCGAGGAGCTGCGCGGCCCACGTCACGCGGCGGTCGATCTCGTCCTTCGGCTCGCGCCGCAGCCGCAGCCCGAAGGCGATGTTCTCGTAGACCGAGAGGTGCGGGTAGAGCGCGTAGTTCTGGAAGACCATCGCGACGTCCCGCTCCTTCGGGGAGAGGTCGTTCACGACGCGCTCGCCGATGCGGACCTCGCCGTCGGAGATCTCCTCGAGCCCCGCCACCATGCGCAGCGCGGTCGTCTTGCCGCAACCGGAGGGCCCGACGAGGACGAGGAACTCGCCGTCCTGCACCTCGAGTGACAGGTCGAAGACGGCCTGGAAGCCGTTCTCGTAGATCTTGTCGACGTCGTTGAAAGCGACTTCAGCCATGGTTCGGACTCCTCACTCGGTGATCCTCCAGACGTGGAAGGCGGGACCGCCGGCGGGCAGGACGCCGCCGTCGACGTCCTCGCCATAGAGCGTCTCGAGCCGCGCGAACGGCGCGGCGATGGGGTGGTGCGGCGCGCGCGCCGCGAGGCAGAGCAAGCGTTCCGAGCGAGACTCGCGCAGGTAGGCGATCGCGTCGTCCGAGACGTGGAGGTAGCGGAGACCGCCGCGCGCGAGCGCGTCGGAGGAGCGGCGCAGCGCGACGAGCGTCCGGTACTCGTCGAAGAGCGGGCCGTCCCAGGTCTCGATCCGCTCCCACGGGATCGTGCGGCGCGCGTCCTCGCCCCACTCGCCCTCGAGCCCGATCTCGTCTCCGGCGAAGATCATCGGCACGCCCGGCGTCGTCATCTGCAGGCCGACGCCGACGAGCTGTCGTTCGCGCGAGCCGGCGACCGAGCGGAAGCGGGCTAGGTCGTGGCTGTCGACGAGCGTCCAGGAGTGGAGGGTCGACTGCCAGGGGACGCCGCTCCGCAGCTCGCGCATCGTCGCCACGGCCTCCCGGCCGCCGAAGGGGGCCAGGCCGACCGGCAGCGCCCAGAACCCCTCGCGCAGTGGCTGCGGCAGGTCGTCGCGGCGCAGCCACGACCAGACCGGGCGCAGGAAGCCCGTGTAGTTCATGACGCCGTGCCAGCCGCCGGGCTGCAGGTCGCGGCGGAAGTCGTGGCCGTGCTCGGCGATCAGGAGCCCCTCCGGACGCTCGGCGAGGACGGCGTCGCGCGTGAGCCGCGCCACCTCCGCGTTCGTGTCGTACGCGCCGTGCCGGGCGACCATGTTCGCGACGTCGATCCGCCAGCCGTCAAGACCGCGACGGAGCCAGCGGCGCGTGATGTCGAGCATCCGTCGCTGAAGCTCCGGGTCCGCCCAGTTGAGCTTCGGCAGCGAGCGCACCCCGAGCCAGGTCGCGTAGCCGTGCGGCGAGTACGCGTCGTCGTCCCAGTAGAAGAAGTCGCGCTCCGCGACGTGCGGGTAGTCCTGTGCGTCCGCGAACCACTCGTGCCCGGCACCGCAATGGTTGAGCGTCAGGTCTCCGAGCACGCGCATCCCGCGCCCGTGAGCCGCGGAGAGGAGCGAGTCGAGAGCCTCGTCGCCGCCGAGCAGCGGGTCGACGAGGTCGAAGCTCGACGCGTCGTAGCGGTGCGTGCTACCGGCCGGGAAGAAGGGCGTCAGATAGAGAACGCTCGCGCCGAGCTTCGCCACGTGGTCGAGGCGCAGCTCGATGCCCGGGAGGTCGCCGCCGAACCACTCGCGGCTCGTGTTCTTGCTCCGTCCCTCCGGCAGCGCGTCCCACGGCCGCGGCACCGCCCAGTCGGGGAGCTCGGCTGGCCCGGCTGCGCCGGCGCGCGAGAAGCGGTCGGGGAAGATCTCGTAGACGACCGAGTCGAGGTGCCAGGCGGGACCGCCGGGATCGAGCGGCAGGACGAAGTCGTCCTGGTCGCCGACGTCGGTGTCGACGACGCCGGCACCGTTCAGCCACGAGTAGCCGTGCTCGCCGCGGTCGAGGAGCCACCGGTAGCGCGCCGTCTCCGCCATGACGGTGAAACGCGCCCTGAACCACGACTCATCTTCTCCCTCCTCGTCGAGCACGGCCGCGACGGCACGCGGTTCCCCGTCCTGCACGTGGCGGAGGAAGACGTGCTCGACGTCCGTCCCCTGCGGCAGCCGCAGCCGAACCGTCGCCTCACCGCCCGGCGCATCCGGCCGCTCGACCACGTACAGCTCGGAGCCGTCGTGGTGCGGCTGGGCGAGGCCGGCGGCGATCGCGTTCTCCTCCACGGCGAGCACCACTATCCCTTGACCGCGCCCTGCGCGAGGCCGCTGACGATGTAGCGCTGCAACCAGGCGAAGAGGAGCGCTGCCGGCACCGCCGCGATCAGGCAGGCGGCCGCGAAGTAGCCCCAGTACTGGCCGTAGTTCCCCGAGATGAACCCCTGCAGACCGACCGGCAGCGTGTAGTGGCTCGGCGTCTGCAGGATCGCGCTCGCGAGCACGAACTCGTTGAGCGAGGCGATGAAGGACCAGAGGCCGATGACGGCAAGGATCGGCAGCGCGAGAGGCAGCACCACTCCCCAGAAGATCTGCGCCGGCGTGGCGCCGTCCACACGCGCCGACTCGTCGAGCTCCTTCGGGATCGTGTCGAAGAAGCCCTTCATCAGCCAGGTGTTCACCCCCATCGCGCCGCCGAGGTAGACGAGCATCAGCGCGGTGTACGTGTTCAGGCCGACCGCCGGGAAGATCGAGCCGACGTTGAGCACGATCAGGTAGATGGCCACGACGGTCAGCAGCGCCGGGAACATCTGAATCAGGAGCAGGAAGAGCATTCCCATTCGGCGTCCGCGGAAGCGGAAACGGCTGAAGGCGTACGCCGCGAGCGCCGAGATGACGATGGTGCAGAGAGCGCTCACCGTCGCGACGAGGAGGGTGTTGCCGAACCAGCGCAGGAAGGGCGCGTAGACGTGGCTCTGAGTCGACGGATCCTTGACGTTGTCGTGCAGGAGGGTGCCGAAGTTCGAGAGCGTCCAGTGCGTCGGCAGATAGCTCGTCCCCGACACCGACTGGTCCTTGTTGAACGCGGCCGAGGCAACGAACCAGATGGGGAAGAGCGCGACGATGCAGCCGACGATCCCCACGAGATGCCGCCACCAGGTCTCGGCGAGCCTCGGCCTCCCGCGGGGCGCCTTGCGCTCGGCGGCGACGGGAGCGGCTGCTGCTGTGGCGTCGAGCGTGCTCATAGGCGTTCCTCCAGGACGGCGGTACGTGAGAAGCCGATGGTCGAGAGAGCGGCCGTGATGAGGAAGATGATGATCGTGATCGCAGCCGCCAGCCCATAGTTGTTGCCCAGGCCGGACGCGATCGCGAGCTTGTACGTGTAGCTGATCAGGATGTCCGTGGCACCGGCGACGCCACTGCCGCCGGTGAACGTCGGCCCGCCGCGCGTCAGCAGGTAGATGTTGTTGAAGTTGTTGAAGTTGAAGGCGAAGGACGCGATCAGCAGCGGCCCCACGGCGACGAGCAGCAGCGGCAGCGTGATCCGCCGGAAGATCTGGAGCGGCCCGCCGCCGTCCACCCGCGCCGCCTCGACGAGTTCCTCGGGGATAGCCTGCAAGGCTCCCATCGAGACGACGAAGAAGTACGGCACCGTCAGCCACGTGCTGACGAGGATGCAGGCGACGCGTGCCCAGTTCGCGTCGACCAGCCACGGCACGTCGATGTGGAGAAGGCGGTTGACGACCCCGAACACGTTGTTGAGGAGACCGCCCCAGACGAGCAGCGAGAGGAAGGCGGGCACGGCCCAGGGGATGATGAGAATCGACCGGTAGAGCCGCTGGAAGCGCATGCCGCGCTTGTCGAGCGCGATCGCGAGGAAGAGCCCGATCGCGAACGAGAAGAAGACGGTGCCGGCAGCGAAGACGAACGTCCAGATGAAGACCCGGAGAAACGGCGACTTCACGGTCGGGTCGTGGATGATCGCCGTGAAGTTCGACGTACCGATGTACGTCTTCCAGCCGGGCAGGAGGACATCGCTGCCGTTCACGAACTCGCCCTTCCCGTTGTCGCTGTAGACGGTGCCGGTGGAGAGGCTGACGAAGGCGTCCCGCTTCGGGTCGTAGCGCAGGGTCGGCTCGAGCTCGACCGCGGTGCTCGTCGACTGGGCACGGATCCCCGCCCCGTGCCCCACCGGGACGACGAGCTTCTGCAACGGCCCGTCGACCGCGTCGAAGAGCGCGACGCCGCTCAGGAGCGTGTAGCCCTGGGCCGACACGATCTTGCCGCCACTCGTCTTCACGGTGTCCGCCGGCAGAGGGGTGAGACCCCGGGCCGTTCCGGCGAACACCTTGTGGCTCTCCTGGTCCTGGAGGATGAGCACGTAGCTGCCGCCTGTGCGCGCCACGGCCATCGTGTAGCTCCGCCCGTTCTCGGGCGGCTGGAGCGAGTTGACCTCGATCCCCTTGATCGCCTGGGCCTTCGTGAGGATGTGGCCGGTCGAGTAGTTCGTGAAGGCGACGTCGATCGTGTAGATGATCGGGGTCAGCTGGAACGCTGCGAGCAGGAGCGTGCCCGGGACGAGGAACTTGAGCGGCAGCGTCCTGCGCGGTACGAGGTAGATCGCGTCGATCGCCGCCGTCACCGCCAGTAGAGCGCCGACCGCGATCCAGCTGTGCCGCGTCGCCAGCGTGTAGACCGCCCAGATCGCGAGCGCGTTCGAGACCGCGAGCAGCGCGATCTTGATCAGGTACCCGGTCGTGCCGGAGAGCGCCGAGAGGACGACCGGCAGCCGGGCGGGACGTCGCGGACGACCTGGAAGCTGAGGGGTGGGAGCGACGGTGGTTCTCACGCGATCACAGGAGAAGGCAGAAGTGGGCGGGACGCCGCACGGGCGCCCCGCCCACTCGTCCTTTCGGGATTAGCCGATCTTCACCGCGATGTTGTGCGCGGCAGACTTGAAGGCCCTTGCCGCCTTCGTCGCGCCCTTGCCCTTCGTCGAGACGACCCACGCCTGGCCCAGATAGCTCCAGACATTGTTCATCTGCGGGATGTTGGGCATCGGGACGCCGCCCTTACCGGCCTTGCCGAACTGGGCGAGGACCTTGTCGTGCACCTTCTTGCCGGCGACCGTGCTCGCCGGGTAACGGCCCTCTGCGAGCGCGAGCGCGAGCTGGTTCGCCGACTTCGTCATGTAGTTCGTAACGAAGTCCTGGGCGAGGGCGCTCACGCCATGGTCGGTGGCGAACTTCGTGACCATGAAGCCCTGCACGCCGAGGAACGGCACCGCCTTCCGCACGATCTTCGGGATCTGGATGACCTTGAACTTGATCTTGCTGCCCTTGAGCAGCTGCGAGTTCCAAGGCCCGGTGACCCAGAACGCGACCTTCTTGGTCATGAAGAGGTTCTGCGCCGTGGACGAGTCGACGGCCGAGTTGATGAGGCCTTCCTTGTTCCACTGGTTGATCAGGTGGGCGTGCTTGAGGAAGAACTTGTTGGCGACCCCGATGTTGGACGGGTCGAGGTTGCCTGCCTTGTTCTTCCCGAAGATGTAGCCGCCCAGCCCGGAGAAGAACGGGTACATGTGGTACGCGTCGCCTCCGGAGCCCTGCTGCACGGCGATGCCGACCTTCGCGTGGTGCTTCTTCTTGTACTTGAGCGCCTCGCTCGTGAGCTGCTTGAAGGTCTTCGGCACCTTGACCAGGCTCGTGTTGACGACGAGTCCGATGTTCTCGATCTGCGTCGGGACCCCGTACAGGTGCTTGATCGCAAGGCCGTACGAGAACGCGTTCAGCGTGTACCCCGGGAACTGCTTCTTCTGGGCCTTGCTGAGGTAGAGCGGCACGACGAGGCCGTTGGCCGCGAGCTGCCCGGTCCAGTCGTGCGCGGCGGCGATCACGTCCGGGGCGTTGGCGTCTGCGACCGTGCCCAGCTGGTCGCGGATGTCGCCGAAGTTCTTCTGGACGATGGTGACTGTGACGCCTGGGTTCGCCTTCTCGTAGGCGTCGGCAATCTTGCCGATCGCGGCCGCCCGGTTCTGGTCGGTCCAGATCACGAGCGTGTTGCCGGCCTTTGTCGCCGCGTGGATGTTGCCGGCGAGCACTGCGAACAAGCCGGCGAACGCGACAACGAGAAGCGCGACGATCCGCCTTCTCGAGTTCATGTATTCCCTCCTGTGCTCCGACTCTGGACGCCGGATGAGCGTGTCCATGAAACGCGTACAACCGGCCTGTAACGGGCGGGAACCTACGCCTCCAAAACCAGAAAGTCAAGAACCTCGAGAAAGTAGGCGGGTTCGCCGCAATCCTGCTGCGCAAAAGGCCGCAGGGCGATGCAGCACGACTTGCCCCGACCCCTGAAACCTGTTACACAGGGCAGCAACATGGCCACGTTGCGAGAAGTTGCGCGACGCGCCGGCGTGAGCGTCGCGACAGCGTCGCGCGTGGCGAACGGCGCGCATGCCGTCCGCCCGGAGACACGGGAGCGCGTCGAGCGCGCGATGCGCGACCTCCTCTACGTGCCGCCCGGGCGGCGCCCCGAGACCGGCCTGATCGGCGTGCTCGTGCCGGAGCTGGCCAATCCGATCTTCCCGGCTCTCGCGCAGGCGATCGAGATGCGGGCGGCGCAGGAGGGGCTCGCCTCGATCCTCTGCAACACGGGCGAGGCCGCGTTCCGCGAGGTCGACTACGTCCACATGCTGCTCGACCGGCGCGTCGAGGGGATGATCTTCATCTCCTGCGAGATGACGAACCTCCGCGGCGACCACGGGCACTACGCGAAGCTCGTGCAGGAGGGAGCGCGGCTCGTGTTCGTCAACGGCGCCATGCAGACGCTCGACGTCCCTTCCGTCGGCGTCGACGAGCGCGCCGCCGGCGAGCTCGCGACGACGCATCTGATCGAGCTCGGGCACGAGCGGATCGGCTTCGTCGCCGGGCTCGAGCACTATCTGCCCACCCAGCTGAAGGCGGCCGGACGCGAGACGGCGCTCCGTGCCGCCGGCCTCGACGGGCTCGACCTCGTCGCGTACTCGAGCTTCGGCGTCGAGGGAGGCTCACGCGCGCTCGCCAAGCTGATCCGGGACGAGCCGCGCCCGACGGCCGTCCTCTGCTCGAGCGACCTGATGGCGATCGGCGCCCTGCACGAGGCCCGCCGGCAGGGGCTGCGAGTGCCGCGGGACCTCTCGATCAGCGGCTTCGACGGGATCGAGGCGACGACGTGGACCGAGCCGCAGCTGACGACGGTCGAGCAGCCGATCGCGCAGATCGCGGACACGGCGGTCGAGACGCTCCAGTCCCTGATCGACGAGCCCGGCCGGCCCGCACCGAACTCGTACTACCGGCCCGTGCTCGTCGCCCGGGGCTCGACGGCGCCGCCGGCGCCCGTCTGCGCACGGCGTAGGGCCGCCGCCGGGTCGTAGATCGGCGAAGACGCCCGCTCGTTCTCTACAGGTGCGACGTCAGCCCGGCGCCGGAGGCGTCGGCGCCCCCGTCCGCCGCGTCCGGCTCCTGCGCGTTCTCGTACCACGAGTACGCGTAGCGGCCGTCGTCGAGGTCGCGGGCGAACGTCGTGAGCCGCAGCGGGTTGAACGTGTCGCACATGACCGCGAGCTCGTGCGTCTCGCTCACGCCGATCGACTTCTCCGCGAGCCCCGGCTGGGGGCCGTGCGGCAGGCCGGACGGGTGGAGCGTGATCGAGCCGACCTCGACGCCCTTGCGCGAGCCGAAGTTGCCGGAGACGTAATAGATCATCTCCTCCGACTGCAGGTTCGAGTGGTGGTACGGGATCGGCACCGCGAGCGGGTCGAAGTCGAGCTTGCGGGGGCAGAAGGAGCAGATGACGAAGTTCGGGCCGGCGAACGTCTGGTGCGAGGGCGGCGGCTGGTGGATCCGGCCGGTGATCGGCTCGAAGTCGTGGATGGAGAACGTCCACGGGTAGAGGTAGCCGTCCCAGCCCACGACGTCGAACGGGTGGTAGTCGACGACGTACGTCTGGTAGCCGTCCCGGACGCGCACCTTGACCGGGAACTCGCCGCGCTCCCGCACGGTGCGCAGCTCGGTGGGCGGGTGGATGTCGCGGTGGTAGTAGGGCGCGCCCTCCATCAGCTGCCCGTACTGGTTGCGATAGCGGCGCGGGATCTCGATCAGCCCCGGCGTCTCGAACACGAGGTAGCGCTGCGGCCCCTCCGGCCTGAAGCGGTACGTGGTGCCGCGCGGGATCACGACGTAGTCGCCCTCGGCGTAGGGAAGCTCGCCGAAGATCGTCTCGAGCGTCCCCGAGCCCTCGTGGACGAACACGACCTCGTCGCCCTCGCCGTTGCGGAAGAAGTAGTCCATCGAGCCCTTCGGGCGGCAGAGGGAGATCTCGACGTCGTCGTTCCACATCAGGAGGCGGCGGCCGGTGATCTCGTCGCCGGACGGCGGGGTGTCGAAGGTCTTGAAGTGGCGGTGCGCGTGTTGCTCTGGCACCCACTCCTCGCGCTCGATCGGCTCGAAGCCGGCGAGCTCCATCACGCGGCAGGGCGAGTGGAGGTGGTAGAGGATCGACTCGTTGCCGGTGAAGCCCTCGAGCCCCATGACCTCCTCGGTCAGCAGCGTCCCGTTCTCCCGGAACTGGACGTGGCGCTTGCGCGGCACCTCGCCGAGGCGCTGGTAGACGGGCATGGCGCAAGCGTAACGGCCTAGGCCAGCGCCAGCTGGGCGAGCCGCGAGCCGACGGCCGGCGCGAACTTGAAGCCGTGTCCCGAGCAGGCGGAGCCGACCACGACGCGCCCGCGCCGCTCGAGCACGAAGCGCTCGTCCGGTGTCGTCGTGTACAGGCACGTCTCCGCCCCGACCGGCTCCGGGTCGACGTGCGGCAGCCGCTCGCCCACCCAGGCCGCGATCCGCTCCACGATCGCCTCGTCCGGCTCGCCGGGCTCGTCGGGATCCGCCTCGGCCCCGGCGTGATGGGCGCCCGCCTTCAAGCCGTGCACCGGGTCGTGGAGCGCGAAGAACGCGTGCGAGCTGTGCTCGTCGAGCTCGACGACCGAGGGCCACGACGGGCCGTCGCAGGTGAAGTAGGCGACGGTCTCGCGGGTCACGCGCAGCGGCAGGTCGGGAAAGAAACGGGGCAGCCAGGCGCCGGCGGTCACGACCACGACGTCGGCATCGACCGCGTCGAGGTCGTCCACGCGGGAGCCGGACTCGACCCTCGCGCCGCGCGCGGCCGCCTGGCGCAGGAACGTCTGCAGCGCGAGGTCGGCGTACACGATCCCGCCGCTCGGCTCGTACACCGCGCCGCGGCCTTCCGCGACGGCGACGCCGTACTCGGCGGCTTCGCCCGGGGAGAGGACGCGGTGCTCGACGCCCTCCGCGGCGAGGCGGGCGGCAGAGGTGAGCTCCGGCCGGGCCGCGAGCTCGACGAGGCCCGGCAGCTCGAGCAGCGCCTGCCCGCTCTCGTGCTCGAGCTCCAGCCAGCCGGCCCGCGCCTCGATCGCGAGCCGCACCCACTCCGCCTCGGGATAGGCGAGGCGGACGATCCGCGAGCGGCCGTGGCTCGAGCCGCGGACGTGGTCGAGCTCGAACTGCTCGTGGACGACGACCTCGGCGCCCCGGGAGGCGAGCGCCCACGCGGCCGCGCATCCCATCACTCCCGCGCCGACGACTGCGACCCGCGTCACGCGGCACATCCTCGCGGATGCGCCGCGGACGCGCGGTCGCCAGTCTCAGTGTCTGCCGCCCGGAACCGGGATGAGCGGGCACTCGAAGGACTTCGCCACGGCGTCGGAGATCGACGCGTAGCCGTCTGCCACGGCTGCGTTCAGCTCCGCGACGGAATCGATGTCGCCACTTCCGTTCGCGTCGTCGTACGTGAGCGCGGCGCCGTAGTCGGTGAACGAGACGGCGTGGACCTGCCAACGGCCTCCGCGGTAGCCGGGGTCGCCTGGGGCGGCGCCGGCGACGTTGTGGTCCTGGTACGCCGACAGGTCGTAGATCGGCTGGAAGCTGGAGTCCGGCGCGCCGGTGTTCGACAGGTCGGTCGGCGTGCCGACTGTGCGGTAGAGCAGGCCGTCGACGTAGATCGCCGGGCCGGTCACGCCGCCCGAGCCTCCGGCATGGTTTGCGAGCGCGCCGGACGCGAGTGCCAGGGCGGCGGTCGCGGCGGCGACGAATGCGAGCACGATGCGATGCATGAGTCCTCCTCGGGTCGATTCACGCGAGGGTGACGGGCCCGGATTACAGAAGTGTTGCGCGGCGCCTAACGGTCTCTGAAATCGACCCGCGGCGGCTTCGCTCGCTCGCCGGCGCTGCGATCACGTCTCCCGGGACGAGCCGCGTGTTCGCCGCGGCCTGGGCCACGAGCCGCTCCCACTCGACACCCGCCGGGAGGCCCTCGTCCGGCGTGGTCACGACCGGCCCGAGCGCGAGCGCGAAGTCACGCGCCTTCTCGCCCGGCAGCTCCGGAGCCGTCCACTCCACGAGCTCGGTGAAGCCGCCGATCGCCCCCTCCGCGCCCACGACGGCCACAGGGCGCCACACCGGCACGAGGCGAGAGGCGCCCGCCGGCAGCCGGACACGAGCGTCTGCGGCGACGATCGCGGCCGGGTTGGCGAAGCGGAACGTCTCCGGCAACGGCCCGTCGAAGATCCGCACCGACGGCGGCCGGAGCACGGGCGCGAGCAGGACGACGTCGGCGAGCGGGTACTCCGCGTGCTCACGCGCCTGGCCGCCACCCGTGAAGAACGCCTGCAGCGTCTGAGCGGCGAGCTGGATCACCCTGTCGTCCTCGATCCGCCCCGGCCAGCCGCGCTCGAGCTCCCGCTCCCGCGGCCTGAACATGCAGAGCCTCATGGTTCCGTGTGGACGATGACGTCGGCGATGTCGGGCCGCTCGCGGCGGATGCGCTCCTCGATCCGGCTCGCGCGCCCGTGCGCTTCCGCGAGCGGCGTCGTCCCCGCCACCACGAGCGTGAGATAGGCGACGAGCCCCTCGTCGGTGTAGAGGAAGCGCAGCTCGCGCGGTGCCGCGCCCGTCTCCTCCCGGACGATCCGCACGACGAGGTCACGTTCCCCCGCCACGTCCCACGCCGGCGGCGCCGATCCCTCGGCCTCCTCGCTCAGCGGCTCGAGATGCGTCTGCACCGACACGACCTCGGGGACCTCCGCCCGGATCGCGTGCTCGACCTCCTCCGCGATCGCATGCGCCTCTTCGAGCGACAGCTCGGCGGGCAGCTTGAGGTGGAGGGAGAGCTCGGTTCCCGACTCGAGCGCGACGGCCGCGACGTTGTGCACCTCGCGCACGCGCGGCACGCCGAGCGCCGCGGCGTGCGCGCGCTCCCGCACCGCGCCGGCGGCCTCGTCCGGCTCGACGTGGACGACGACGTCCGCTTCCGGCAGCGCGGCCTGCACCGCCCGCTCCACGGCGTCGGCGGCGGCGTGGCCCTGGCGCATGGCCGCGTCGGCCGAGACGCCGATCACGACGTCGGCGAAGTGGCGGCCTGCGGCCTGCCGCATCCGCAGCCGGCGCAGCTCCACCGGCGGCCGGATCGCGTCGATCGCCCTTCGCGCCGCCGCGGCGGCGCCCGCCGGAGCCCGGTCCATGAGCACGTCGACGTTGCGCCGCATGAGCCGTCCCGCGGCGACGAGGACGAGCACGGCGACGAAGAGCGCGGCCGCGGCGTCTCCCTTCGGTTGCCCGGCGCGGGCGAGCAGGAGCCCCGTCAGCACCGCGACCGAGCCGGCCAGGTCGCTGCCGAAGTGGAGCGCGTTCGACGAGAGCGCGGCGCTCTCGTAGCGGCGGGCGGCGCGGGCGGACGCGACCGTTCGCCCGACGTCCACTGCGATCACGACCCCGATCGCGAGCAACGCCCACCAGATGGCATGCACCGGCTGGGGGGAGGTCTCCGCGAGCCTCCCCACGGCGCGCCAGGCGATGAAGAGGCTCGCCACGACGAGGAAGCCGGCCTCCGCGAGAGCCGCCAGGTGCTCCGCCTTGCCGTGCCCGTACTGGTGCGTGACGTCGGCCGGCCGGATCGCGACGCCGACGGCGAAGAAGGTGAGCAGCGCGGCGACGAGGTCGGTGCCGGAGTGCACCGCCTCCGAGATGAGCCCGAGGCTGTGCGTGGCTAGTCCGGTGCCCAGCTTGAGCGCGATCAGCGCCACCGCGGCGAGCACCGACCAGAGCGCGGTCCGGCGTTGCGGACTCATCGGGAAAGCCTACGCAGCGCACCCGCTGGGCCCCGGCGAGGGGCGCCGGCGAGGGACGCGCGGGTTCCTCGGGCGTGGCTCGCTAGGGAGGCAAGCGAGCGGCGCGAAGGACAGTACACGCGGTACGGCCAAGCGACGCGAGCGCAGCATCCCGCCGCGAGCGGCGCCAGGCGCCGCGGAGCCCGGCTTCGCCGGGCGGGAGCGGCGCCGGCGAGGGACGCGCGGGTGGGTCAGGCGACGCGTTCGGGAGGCCAGATGAGCGCGTCCTGCCGGAAGGCGAAGTGGCAGCTCGCTGCGCCGGACAGCGCGAACGGCGCGATCGACGTGAGCTCGATCTCGGCCTCTGCCCGGCTGAGCACCCAGCAGTCGTGGTGGATCTCGGCGCTCCCGGCCGTGCTGAAGAGCCGGTAGCGCTCGGTCAGGAACGACTCCAGGGAGCCGGGCTCGGCGTGAAAGGTCTCGCCCGTCGCCCGGTACCGCGCGGAGAAGACGCGGCCGGGCTCTCCGAGCCTCACGCATTCGGCGTCCTGCCGGCCGTCCACCGGGTCGAGCGTCATCCGCGCGTGGTACGCGGGCACGTGGTAGATGCGGCGCACGCCGAGCGCCGCGAGCCGGCTGGAGGCGTCGATGCTGAAGAACCAGACGCCCGGAAGGCCGTCGGGCCCGCGGACGTAGGTGCGGACGTTGAGCTGCAGGAAGGACGAGATCCCGGGCACCGGGAGCGCGCCGCGCGCCCGCAGCGCCCGCACGCGGAAGAACACGATCCCGAGCCAGGCACTGCCGCTGTGCTCCTCGATCTCGAGCTCTTCGGGCACGCGGGGACGAAGCTCCGCGGCGGGAACCGGCCAGTGCGCCCAGAACGTCTGCTCCCAGGTCTGGCCGAGCGTCCAGCGGCTCGCAGGCAGCGGAAACGGGCGATGGCCGACGCGGCGCAGCGAACGAGCCTGCCGGCCCGCCGCCCTCGCGTCGTCGAACACGCGCTCTCCTAGAGGTTGCCGCGGAGGGCCTGCTCGCGCTCGATCGCCTCGAACAGCGCCTTGAAGTTGCCCTCGCCGAAGGTGGTCGCCCCGTGGCGCTCGATCACCTCGAAGAAGACGGTCGGCCGGTCCTGCGCCGTCTTCGTGAAGATCTGGAGCAGGTAGCCGTCGTCGTCGCGGTCGACGAGGATCTTGTGGCGCTGCAGGACCGCGTAGTCCTCGGCGATCTCGCCGACGCGGCCCGGCGCCTCCTCGTAGTACGAGTCGGGCGTCTCGAGGAACACGAAACCGCGCTCCTTCATCGCCTCGACCGTGCCGACGATGTCGGCCGTCGCGAGCGCGATGTGCTGCGCGCCGGCGCCCCCGTAGAACTCGACGTACTCCTCGATCTGGCTCTTGCGCTTGCCCTCGGCCGGCTCGTTGATCGGGAACTTGATCTTGCCGCCACCGTCCGACATGACCTTCGACATGAGCGCCGAGTACTCGGTCTGGATCTGGTCGTCGCCGAAGTGGAGGATGTTCGTCATCCCGAACACGCGCTCGTAGAACTCGACCCAGTCGTTCATCCGGCCGAGCTCGACGTTGCCGACGATGTGGTCGATGTTCAGGAGTCCGACACCGGTGCCGGCGTGCCCGTTCTCCGACACGGAGACATAGCCGGGCAGGAACGCTCCCTCGTACCCGGAGCGATCGACGAAGGTGTGGATGGTGTCGCCGTACGTCGCGATCGCCGACAGCTCGACCGTGCCGAAGTCGTCCTCCTCCCGGTGCGGCTCGACGACGCTGCGCGCGCCGCGGGAGACGGCCTCCCGGTACGCCTGCGTCGCGTCGGGAACCGCGAGCGCGATGTCGCGGACACCGTCGCCGTGCCTCGCCTGGTGGCGGGTGATCTCGTGCTCCTCGCGCAGCGCGCTCGTGACGACGAAGCGGACGTCTCCCTGCTCGAGGACGTAGGAGGCGCGGTCGCGGATGCCCGTCTCCGGCCCCGCATACGCCGTGCGCGTGAAGCCCATGGCGTGCTCGTAGAAGTAGGCGGCCTGTTTCGCGTTGCCGACCCAGAGCTCGACGTGGTCCCAGCCGAGCAGCGGCATGAAGTCGTCGGCCATGCCCCCGATTATGCCGTGAGCCTCGCACTACGCAACGGCGACGAAGTCCTTCCCCTCGACGAGACCGAGGCCGGCGGCGAGGTCCCGCACCCGTTCTCGCCCCTCCGGTCCGGCGACGGCACCGAGCGCGAGCGCGCCCGGGAAGCCGGCCGCACGCTCGACGGGCACGACGGGCGCGCCGTGGATCCGCTTGCCGAGCTTGCGCGGGTCGACCTCGACGAAGGCGGCGAGCGGCGTGCCTGCGGCGAGCAGCTCGCGCGCGAGCAGCTTCCCGGTCGGGCCGGCCCCCCAGACGACGGCGGGACGGTTGTCTGCGAGCAGCGTCCGGCGCAGGAAGTGCACCTTGCAGCGCCGGAAGGCCGCGAGCTCGAACTCGGGCCGTGTGCGCGTCAACCGCTCGGGGTGGTCGCGCCAGCGGTGGACGAGCCGGTCGAGGTTGCGGAAGCGGCCGCCACGTTCCCAGATGCGGAGGACGAGGTCGTAGTCCTCCGGCCAGCCGCGGTCGCGGTAGGAGACGAGCTCCGCCCGGGCGGTCAACCCCGGCCCGGGCAGGGGGCATTCGACCCAGAGGTCGCGCAGCGCGGCCTCGACCGTGACGAGCGAGTTGAGCCACCCGGCGTACGCGCGCATCCCGTCGGTCGGCTCGGGGAAGTACTCGACCTGCCCGCCGACGGCGGCGAGCCCCTCCTCCTCGAGCGCCGCGACCTGCAGCTCGAGGCGCTCGGGCAGGGCGAGGTCGTCTCCGTCCATCCGCGCCACCAACGGCGCCCGGGCCTCCGCCCGCGCCCGCTCCGAGGCCGCAGCGACCCCGGCCGGCTCCTGGCGCAGCACGCGAAAGCGCGGGTCGGCGCGCGCATGCTCGGCCGCGATCGCCGCCGAGCCGTCGCTCGAGCCGTCGTCGACCACGATCGCCTCGAAGTCGGAGAGCGTCTGCGCCGAGAGCGAGGCGAGGCACTCCGCGAGGAAAGGCTCCTCGTCCCGCACCGGCAGCAGGACGGATACGCGCGGGCCGCTCACTCCACCAGGGGAAGCCGCACCGCCCGCCGGTGCAGCAGCCGCTCGTAGGCGATGCCCGCGAAGATCAGGATCCCGCCCGCGATCTCGAGCGTGTGCAGGCTCTCGCCGAGCAGCACGAGCGCGAAGAAGACGGAGAAGAAGGGCTGCAGGTTCGCGAACAGCGAGGCCCGCGAGGCGCCGACACGATCGATCGACGTGAACCAGAGGATGTTCGTGAGGAAGAGCGGACCGATCACCGCGTAGCCGAAGCCGAGCCAGACCTTCCACCCGAAGGCGAACGTCTCGTCGCCGAGCTGCGTCGACGCGACCGCGGCGAGCGGCACCCAGCCGATCGCGAGCACGATCGCGCTGATGCGGTACGGCGAGTACCGGCGCATGAGGGGGGCGATCGTGATGCTGTACGCCGCCCAGGTGAACGCGGTCGCGATCGCGATCAGGTCGCCGCCGAGCGAGCTCCCCAGGCCTCCCTCGGCGGCCGCCGCGACGAGGCCGACGCCCCCGAAGGTGACGAGCGCACCGACCCAGAAGGACGCGGACAGCCTCTCCAGCCGCAGCACGACCGAGATCAGCCCGATGAAGACGGGCGTCGCGCCGAGCAGGAGCGCCACCGTCGACGCGTTCGCCAGCTTCACGCCGTAGACGAAGCAGACCTGGTTGCCGAAGATGAAGAACGCGGCGAGGAGGACGAGCGGGAAGTCGGCCCGGGCGATCCGGAACGAGCGCTCGCGACGATAGGTGAAGATCCAGAAGAGGGAGATCGCCGCGAAGTAGCGGATCGTGCCGTACGCGAGCGGCAGCCAGCCGTGCTCGAACATGTACTTCGTGACGGTGATGTTGAGCGCCCAGAGCAGCACCGTCCCGAGGAGCATCGCGTCGGTGGTCCGCAGCTGCGTCGGGCGGGCCGCCGGTGCCGGGCCGGACGGCGGGGAGACCTCCGGCGTCGCCGGGACTGGAGAGGGGCGGCGCATGCCCGCGAACGTACCTCCGCCACGCTGCCTTGCGATGTCGGAGCCGACCGCGGTGCCGGCATCTATCCTCGCGGGGGTGGAGCGGTTCCAGCGCAGGCGGGACGTCGACCTGGCGGCGGCGTTCGCGAAGGACGCCGACGAGGAGCGCCTCCTCGACCGTCTGAACGACGTTCTCGCCCCGGCCGCGGAGGCCGACCTCCTCGATCTCGAGGAGCGCCTGCCGACGCTGCACGTCGTCGGCGCGCCGCGCTCGGGCACGACGCTCCTCCACCAGGTCGTGGCGAGCGGGCTCGAGGTCGGCTACGTGAACAACCTCGTCGCGGCCTTCTGGCGCGCGCCCGTCTACGGGATCGCGCTCTCGCGCAAGCTCGCCCTCGACGAGCTCGGCTCGTCGTTCGAGTCGAGCTTCGGCCGCACGCGCGGGATCCGGGAGCCGCACGAGTTCGGCTACTTCTGGAACGGCCACCTCCGCTACCCGGATCTGAGCGAGCAGCCGGCAGGCCACGAGGAGACGATCGACTGGCCGCACCTGCGCCGCGTCCTGCTCAACATGGCCCACGCGAGCGGCCGGCCGATGGTGTTCAAGCCGATGCTGCTCGTGTGGCACCTGGAGAAGATGGTCGAGCAGATGCCGTTGACGTGCTACGTCTGGATCCGCCGCGAGCAGAAGCAGACGGCGCTCTCGCTCCTCTCCATGCGGCGGGCGATGTTCGGCGGCTTCGACGGGTGGAGCTCGCTGCGGCCCGGCGGCCCCGACTGGCTCGCGGACGAGCCGCCCTGGCGGCAGGTGGCGGCTCAGGTGGTCGCGCTCGAGCGCGTGCTCGAATCCGCGTTCGCCCGGCTCGGCGAGGAGTCGATGCTCGTGCTGCGCTACGAGGAGCTCTGCGCGGCGCCGCGCACGGCCCTCGAGCGGATCCGCGACCTCCTCGGCTCGAAGGGCTTCGCCCCCGCCCTGCGGGACGTCGACCTCCCGTCCTTCACCGAGCGCCACAGCGGGCTCGAGGCGGAGTTCGGCTCGCGGGTGGAAGAGGCGCTCGCGTACTTCACGGACGTGCCCGCGCAGGCGAAGCCGGCGGGTGCGGCCTGATGGCGCCCAAGCTCCTCGGCCGCCTGACGGCGCCGCTCCTGAGCACGAACGAGCCGGAAGCCATCGTGGTCGAGGTCCGGGTCGAGGGCTACTCGGAGATTCGCCGCGGTGACGTCGTCTGCGTGCTCGAGACGACGAAGGCGACGGCCGACCTGGAGTCGGAGTGGGACGGCTACACCGGTCCGATCTCGGTGCAGCCGGGTGACCACATCCACGCGGGGGAGGTCGTGTGCGAGGTCTTCGCCGAGCTGCCCGAGCGGAGCGAGCAGCCCGCCGCCGCGGAGGCCGGCCTGGGACGCGGCCGCCCGAGACTGTCCCGAGGGGCGGAGAAGCTCGCGCGCGAGGCGGGTGTCGATCTCTCGCTCCTGCCCGCGGGGCGCTTCGTGACCGAGGCCGACGTGCGGGCGCTGATCGAGGCGAGCGGGGAGGCCGCGGCGATCGACGAGTCGATCCTCGGCGCGATCGGCGAGCACTCGCTCGTCGTCCTCGGCGCGGGCGGGCACGCGAAGTCCCTGATCGACCTCGTCCGCTCGAGCACGGAGTACGAGCCGCTCTGCGTCGCCGACGACGACCCCGGCGCCGGCGACCGGCTCCTCGGGGTGCCGATCGTCGCCGGTTCCGCGCTCGCCGCCCTGCGCGAGCACGGCCTCCGCTACGCGGTCAACGCGGTCGGGGGGATCGCACGGATCGAGGACCGGATCGCCGCCGACGACCGCCTCAGGGCGCTCGGCTTCGAGTTGCCCGCGCTCGCCGACCGCACCGCCTTCGTGGCCGCGTCCGCGTCCCTCGCGGACGGCGCGCAGGTGTTCGCGACGGCGGCCGTCTGCTCGGCGGCGGAGGTCGCGCGCTCCGCGATCGTGAACACGGGCGCGGTGGTCTCGCACGACTGCCGGATCGGTACCAACGCGCACGTCGCCCCGGGAGCGCTGCTCGCCGGCGCGGTCGAGGTCGGCGAGGCGGCCCTCGTCGGCATGGGCGTGACCGTCCACATCGGCGTGCGCATCGGCGCGCGGTCGATCGTCGGCAACGGCGCCGTGGTCAACGAAGACGTCCCGGCGGACACGATCGTCGCCGTCAACGCGACCTGGCCGCAGCGTTAGAGGAGTCCGGCGAGGCTCCAGAGCAGTCGATCGACTACGCTCTGGCCGATGCCCGAGCCGACCTTCGCCGACGTCGACGCGCTCGTCGGGCCTGCGACGCCGCACTTCGCCTACCAGCTCCGCGCCAGGGTGCGCGAGCTCGTCCTCGACCTGCCGGAAGATCACCCGGTGCGGCGGTACGCGACGGAGAAGGTCGAGCTGCTCGACCGACTCGGCCATGCGTCGTCGAAGGCGGCCGACAGCCATCGCGAGCCGCGGACGCGGCCGGGCTGGGCTGAGCTGCCGAGCTCGGCTCCCGCGGACGATCCGCTGCCGCGGACATGAGCCTCCAAGGCGCCTCGGTGCTCGTCACCGGGGGGACGCGGGGGATCGGGCGGGCGATCGCGCTCCGGCTCGTGGCCGACGGCGCGGCGCGCGCGGTGCTCGGCTACATGCGCAACGACACCGCCGCCGAGGAGACGGCTGCGCTCGTGGAGGCGGCCGGCGCGGAGCCGGTGCTCGTCCGCGGCAACGTGGCCGACGCGCGCACCGTCGCCAAGCTCGCGGCTGCGGGGCCGTACAACGTCGTCGTCCACAACGCCGCGACCGGGGTCATCCGCCCCGCCCTCGAGACGGAGGACAAGCACTGGGACTGGACGCTCTCCGCGAACGCCCGGGCGCTGCTCTCGCTCGCGCGCGCGACGGCCCCCGCGATGGAGTCGGGAGGCTCGCTCGTCGCGATCTCGAGCCTCGGCGCCCAGCGGGTGCTACCGAACTACGTCCTCGTCGGCACGTCGAAGGCGGCGCTCGAGGCCGTCGTCCGGTACCTCGGGGTCGAGCTCGCGCCGCGCGGGATCCGCGTCAACTGCGTCTCGGCGGGCGTGGTCGACACCGAGGCGCTCGACTGGTTCCCCAACAAGGAGCAGATGCTCGCCACCGTGAAGCGGACGCCCGCGGGACGGCTCGTCGAGCCCGACGACGTCGCGGCCGCCGTCTCCTTCCTCTGCTCGACCGATGCCGCGATGGTCTGCGGGCAGACACTCGTCGTCGACGGCGGCTTCGCCCTCTCGGCGTAGGAGCCGGGCGCGTGGAGCCGACCGACCAGAACCGCCGCGCCTGGGAAGCCGCCCACCGTTCGCGCGTCGAGCCGGAGGAGCTGCCACCGCTCGTGCAGCGAACGCTCGGCGACCTGAAGAAGAAGCGCGTCCTCCACCTGCTCTGTGCGACCGGCGAGGCGTCGGCGAAGCTCGCCGAGCTCGGCGCGGTCGTGACCGGCGTCGACCCGAGACCGGAGGCGCTCGACACGGCGCGCGAGCGGTGGCCGAAGATCCTCTGGGTCGACGGCGACCCGGGCTCCCTGCCGAGGCAGCTGCGACGCAACCGGTTCGACCTCGTCTACTCGGGCGAGGGCGTCCTCGGCCGGCTCGACGATCTCGACGGCTGGGCGGCCGGCGTGGCCACGGCCCTGCGGGAGGGCGGCGAGCTCCTCGTCTTCGACGACCACCCTGTCGCCGAGTGCGTGGACGGCCTGCTGCGCTGGCGAGCCGACTACTTCCGGGAGCCGAGCGAGCCCGAGCGGCTCTGGCGCGTCGGCCAGATCGTGAGCGCCGTGGCGCGGGCAGGCCTGCGGGTCGAGGCCCTCGAGGAGTATCCGGGCGGAACGTCCCGACGCCGCCACGACCGCCGCATCCCGGCGACCTTCCTCCTCTACGCCCGCCGCAGCTAGCCCTGTTCGCTACGAACACGTCTGGAACCTGGTTCCGGACGTGTCCCTTGGAGACACGTCCCGCGTCTGACACCCGACATGTCCCGGCAAGACATGTCCGTCGAGCACCTCGTCGGCTCTTGGCGGAGGGATCAGCCACTAGATCTCTCCGCTCCGGACAGGTCTGGAACCTGGTACCGGCCGTGTGTCTTCGAGACATGTCCGCGGGCTGACGCCGGCCACGCCCGTCAGGACAGGCGCTCGAGCGCCTCGTCGAGCTCAGCGTCGGTGATCGTCAGCGGCGGCGTGGCCTGGACGAGCGAGCCGTCGAGCCCGGCCGGGACGACGAGCACGCCGCGCGCGAGCGCGTCCTCCGCGTCCCCCTCCCGGGCGCGCAGGAGCCCGCGCCCGTGCCAGCCCGCGCGCCCGAACCGCTCGCCGGCCTCGAGCACCCGCTCGAGCAGCCCCGGAACCTCCTCGAGGACGACGAGCGCAGCGGCGCACGCGAGCGGGCTGCCGACATGGGTGTGCGTGTACACGTCCTCCGGGCCGAGCCGCCACAGCTCCTCGAGACCGTCGCGGTAGAAGAGCGCCGCGGAGAGCGGCAGTCCCCCGCCGAGCGCCTTGCCGGCGCAGAGGACGTCCGCCACCTCCTCGCCCGGCCACAGCTCGCCCACCCGGCCGAGTCCCGCGAAGACCGAATCGACGACGAGGAGTGCTCCCGTCTCGTCGCAGCGGCGGCGCAGGAGCTCGAGGAAGCCCGCCGGCGGCACGCGCGAGCCCGCTCGTCCCTGCACCGGCTCGACGACGACACACCCGGCGTCCTCCGGCAGCCGACCCGGGTCCTCGCCGTACGGCCGCCGGTGCACCGGGCCCGGCAGCCAGGCGGCGAACGGCTCTCGAAACTGCTCGAACCCCGTGGCCGCGAGCGCGAGGAGGCCGGTGCCGTGATAGGCGCCCTCGAACGCGACGATCCCGGGACGGCCCGTCGCGAGCAGCGCCGTCCGCAGCGCGATCTCGACCGCGTCCTCTCCGGTCACGCCGAGCTTCGCCGGTCGCGGCAGCGCCTCGCGCAGGCGGGCGGTGACCTCGGCCTCGGCGAGGTCGCCGAGCGCGTGCACGACCTCCTGCTCCCGCCACGCCTGGAGGATGCGCGGGTTGCGGTGGCCGAGCGCCGCGACGCCGAAGCCGCCGGTGAGATCGAGGAGCTCGCGCCCGTCGGCGAGCGTGACGCGGCAGCCCTCCGCCCGCGCCCAGATCACGTCGAGGGGAGTCGCAGGACGCGCTGGGCCGTGGCGCGCGCGATCGTCCCCGCCATCGCGGGGTTCTCCTGCAGCCGCCGCAGCGAGTACCGGTACCACTGCTCGCCGAACGGGACGTAGACGCGCAGCCGGTGGCCTTCCGAGACGAGCTCGTCGCGCCGCCCGTCCCGCACGCCGAGCAGCATCTGCAGCTCGTAGTCGAGCGGCCCGAGCCCGTGCCGGGAGAGCCGGGCGAGCGACTCTCCGATCAGCCACTCGTCGTGGGTCGCGACCCCGACGTAGCAGCCGGAGTCGAGCAGCTCGTCGAGGCAGCGGAGGAAGTTCGCCCGCACCGCCTCGTCGTCGGTGAAGGCGATCGAGGCCGGCTCGAGGTAGATGCCCTTGCAGAGCCGCACGCTCGGATGGAGGTCGGCGAGCCCCCGCACGTCGTCGAGCGTCCGGCGCAGACGGGCCTGGAGGACGACGCCGAGGTTGTCGTGCCCCTGCTCGCGCAGGTCGCGATAGAGGCGAAGCGTCTCGTCCGTCGTCGACGAGTCCTCCATGTCGATCCGCACGAAGTTGCCGTGGCCGGCCGCGGTACGGACGACTTCGAGGAGGTTCTCCCGGCAGAGCTCGTACGAGAGCTGGAGCCCGAGCGCCGTCGGCTTGACGCTGACGTTCGCGTCGAGCCCTCGGTCGGCGATCGCGGCGAAGACGTCGCGGTAGGCCCGGGCGTACGCATACGCATCCTCCTCGCGGGTCGTCTCCTCGCCGAGCACGTCGATCGTGCCGAGCTTGCCCCCTGCGTTCAGCGCCTGGACGACCTCCACCGCCTCGGCGAGGGTCGAGCCGGCGATGTAGCGGGCGGAGACGAGCTGCACGACGGGCTTCGGCACCGCCGGGAGCAGGCGGACGAGGGTGGAGTCGAGCAGCGACACGGGCGCGGCGATTCTATGCCCGGGCCGGAACCGGTCCGCGGGCCGAGTCCCTACCTCTCGCGCATGAAGCCCTGGCGGGCGGCACTGACGAGCGCCACCGCCTCGGGGAAGAGGACGCGCATCGCGTCGCGGAGGGCGATCGACTGCTCGTCGGCGCCTCCCTGGGGCTGCAGCTGCTGCAGCGCGGCAGCGGTCAGCTCGACCGCGGTGTTGAGCGTGAGCGTCGCGAACTGCTCCCGCTGCGCCTCCTGGACGCTCTCCGCCTGCGCCTCGGCGAACTCGCGCAAGCCGCGCATGATGTCCTCGGGATCGCCGCCGAACGGGAATCCCATGCCGCCGCCTTCCATGCGCCAAGGGTAGCGGCCCTAGGAGAGCTCGAGCTTGTGGTGGCGCTCGACGTCGTCGGCAAGCCCCTCGACCGCCCCCATGGCGGACTGCATCGCCGCTGCGAACGGAGAGCCGCTGCTCTCGCCGAGCGCTTGCTCGAGCCGCCGGGAGGCGACGCCGATCGCGTCGAGATAGGCGTGGCTCGCGACGCGGGGCCCCGGCTGCAGCGTCTCCGCCAGCGAAGCCGCGGCACTCTCCGCCTCCTCGATCCCCGCCGGCGCGTCCGCCCGGCGGATCTCGGCCAGCCGCGCACGGAGCTGGGGGAGGTCGCCGCCGCCCGCAGACTCCTCCGCGACCTCGCACAGCGCGGCGAGAGAGGCCGCCTCGCGCACGAGCTGCCGTTCCCGCACCGGCTGCGCGTCCTCGCCGAGAGCGAGCCAGCTGTGGGCTGCACCGGACTCGAAGGCGCACAGGTAGACGCGCCGCCCGGGCGTCTCCGCCACGAGGACGCCGCGCAGCTCCTCTCCCGTCTCCGCGAAGGCCGCCGCCGCGGCCGCGATCCGCACGAGCTCGTCCGTCACCCCCATGCATGGAGAATAGGCCCGTGGAAGCCTCCGCCCGCACGCGGCAGGCACGCGACCTCTTCGCGCCGCTCGGCCCGACCTACGACCGCTACGCCCGTCTGCTCTCCTTCGGGCAGGATCCGCGCTGGCGCTCGTTCCTCGTCTCGCGGCTCCCGGCCGACGCGCTGCGCGTGCTCGACGTCGCGACCGGCACGGCCGCGGTGGCGATCGAGCTCGCCCGGGCCGGGCCGGAGCGGCGGATCGTCGGCGTCGACCAGAGCCGGGAGATGCTCGCCGCCGGCGGGGAGCGCGTCGCGCGTGCCGGGCTCGCCGACCGCATCGAGCTACGCGAGGCGCGGGCCGAGGCTCTGCCGTTCGCCGACGCGAAGTTCGACGGCCTCTCGTTCACGTATCTCCTCCGCTACGTCGACGACGTGCCGGCCACGCTGCGCGAGCTCGCCCGCGTCGTCCGCCCCGGAGGGACGGTGGCCATGCTCGAGTTCTCCCTGCCCGGCGGCGCCTGGCGGCCGCTGTGGGAGCTGTACGTGCGGGCGGGCCTGCCGGCGGCCGGCGCCCTCCTCTCGCCCGGCTGGCACGAGGTCGGACGCTTTCTCGGGCCGAGCATTCGCGGCTTCTGGAGCCGCTGGCCGGAGCCGCGCCTGCTCGAGGCGTGGCGGGCCGCGGGGATCGGCGACGTCCGCGCGCGGCGGCTCAGCCTCGGCGGCGGGATCGTCGTCTGGGGACGGCGGACGTGAGCCCGGCGAGAGCCCGTCCCGCCTTCTACGCCCTCCGGCCGGGAGGCTGGCGCGACTACGTCACGCTCCTCCATCCGCCGTACACGCTCTGGCATCTCTCCTACGTCGCGGTCGGCGCCGCGCTCGCGCCGCGGATGGACTGGTCGCTGCTGGGCTGGACGACGCTCGCGTTCGCGCTCGCGATGGGGGTCGGCGCGCACGCGCTCGACGAGCTGCGAGGACGGCCGCTGCAGACGCGCATTCCCTCCGGAATGCTCGCCGGTCTCGCCGTGGCGTCGATCGGCGGCGCCTGCGCGATCGGCATCGCGGTCGCGGCCACGCGAACGTTCTGGCTGCTCGCCTTCGTCGGTGTCGGCGCGTTCCTCGTCGTCGCCTACAACCTCGAGCTGTTCGGCGGCACGTTCCACGGCGGGCTCTGGTTCCCGGCCGCCTGGGGCGCCTTCCCCGTCCTGACCGCGTACTTCGCCTCGGCGCGGACGCTCGACGGGGCGGCGGTCGCAGCGGCCGCGTACGCGTTCGCCTCGAGCTGGGCGCAGCGGCGCCTGTCGACTCCTGTACGCCTCGTCCGCCGCCGGATCGTCTCGGTCGAGGGAGAAGCCGAGCTCGACGACGGGAGCCGCCTGCCGCTCGACGCCGACACGCTGGCCGGGGCAGCCGAGGCCGCGCTCAAGGCTCTCGCCGCGGCGGTCGTTCTCGTCGCTGCGGCGCTCCTCCTCGTGCGCGCGCGGTAGGCCGCGGTACACCCCACTACACTCCAGGCGGTGTCGCTGACGACCATCGCCGATCTCGTCTTCGCCGGCGGCGTCGTGGTCGCGGCTCTCTCCCTCGCGAGCGCTGCGCTCCGCCGGGGATCGACCATGCTGCTCGGCTCGCTCGCGCTGGCCGAGGCCGCCGCCGCCGTCGCCGTCTGGATCGCGTTCGCGCTGCGCCACGAGCGGCCGGTCGCCGTCGCCGCCGGTGGCTTGACGGTGTGCCTGCTCGCCGCAGCGGGGGCGTATCTCCTCCGCTCGGCGCTGCGGCGCGTCGCCGCCATGGATGCCCGTCTCGCCGAGGCGCGGGCCGACCTCCTCGATCTCGTCGAGCGCGAGCGCAGCACACGGGCAACGGAGCTCGAGCTGACCCTCGCCCGTGCCCGCGCCGACTCGCGCTCGCTGCTCGAGGAGCAGGAGCGGCACCTCGCCGAGGAGCGGCGGGCGCTCGCGGAGACCCGGGAGCGCGAGGCCATGGCCTCTCTCACGGCCAAGCTGGCCGAGGTGCAGGCCCAGGTCGAGCAGCGCCTCGCAGCGTGGTCGGACGAGCTCGATCGTGCGGCCGAGGTGACGAAGGAGCGGGTCGGCGAGCTCGAGCGGCGGAGCCGGCAGCTCGTCGGCGATCTCGAGCTGCGACTCACGGCGGACGCCGACCGGCTGGCGGACGAGAGCGAGGAGCAGCGGGCGGCGCTGAACCGGCTCCGGGCCGAGCTCGACCGCACGCTCGAGGAGACTCTGGCGCAGGCCCGCGGCGAGCTCGAGGCGCACTCGGCGGAGTGGCGGAGGGCGCTCCACGAGGTCGAGCAGCGCCTGGCGCAGCGGGAGCACGAGCTCGTCGAGCAGCTCCAGCACGACGAGGTCGAGACGATGCAACGGATCCGCTCGGGCTTCGAGGACGTCGCGCGCCGGCAGGTCGAGCAGCTCGAGCGCGTCGTCGAGCGCTCCGTCTCCCCGCACGTGGACGAGGCCGCGCAGCGGTTCTCGCAACTCGTGAAGACGGCCCGCGAGGATGCCGCGAAGCGGCTCGGCCGCGAGCTCGACCGGGCCGTCGGCAACTTCGCCCGGGAGGCCGAGACGGTCCTGGCGGAGCGGCTCGCACACGTCGGCGACGCCGGAGCGCAACGGCTCGAGCGCCGCATCGCAGAGATCGGCGACCAGCTCGAGCACAGCCACGGGGAGCTCGTGGCAGCCCACGAGCAACGGCTCGCAGAGCTCGAGGTCGACGTCCGGCGGCGGGTCGACGAGCTCCAGGCGGATCTCGAGGCGGAGCGTGGAGTCCTCGAGGCGCGGGTGCAGGAGGCCGTGCGCCGCGTCGCGTCTGCCGCCACCGACAGCTAACAGTTTCCCAACAGAGCAGGGGCTAACAAAGGGGGGCAGGGTTCGTCGGTACCAGCACGAACAGGTGGAGCCATGAGCGAGACGATCGAGATCCTCGAACCCGACACCGACGAGCGGTCGAAAGTGGAGAGCTGGCGGCTCCACGTCCTGATCGAGGCCGGTTACCCGCTCCCGCTCGCCGAGCGGGTCGCGGTGAGCGAGGCCGATCTCCACACCGCCTGTGAGATCGTCGACCGCGGCTGCGCTCCCGAGACGGCAGTCGAGATCCTGCTCTAGCACGTAGCGCGCCCGTACGCCGGTCGCTGCGCACGCCTCGGCCGGGCCGAGCGGCGACTACGCTGCGCGCGTGGCCAAGGTCGAGGCGCTGCCCTACGACGAGCGCACCGTGTACTCCGTCGCGGCGTTCAACCGCGGCGTCGCACAGTGGCTCGGACGCCTGCCGACGCTGTGGGTCGAGGGCGAGGTGACGGAGCTGCGCCGGAACGAGCGCTGGGCGAGCGTGTTCTTCACCTTGAAGGACCCGGAGGACGGCTCGTGCGTCGGAGCGACCATGCCACGTGGCCGGTTCGACGCGCTCCGGCTCGACCTCGCGGACGGGGAACGCGTGCACGTCTTCGGCCGGCCGGAGCTGTACGAGCCCCGCGGCGAGTTCAAGCTCCGCGCGCTGACCCTCGAGCGCTTCGGGCTCGGCGCACACCTCGCCGCGCTCGAGCGGCTCAAGGCACGTCTCGCCGCCGAGGGGCTGTTCGCGGCGGAGCGCAAGCGCCCGCTGCCCCTCGTGCCGCGCCGCATCGGCATCGTGACCGGCAACCACGCCGCAGCGAAGCGTGACATCGTGACCACGATCCAGACGCGTTTCCCGCCCGCGGCCCTCGTCGTGGCGGAGACGTACGTCCAGGGCCCGCGAGCGGCAGGGGAGATCGTGACCGCGATTCGGAGGCTCTGCGAGCTGCCCGACGTCGACGTCGTCGTCGTCACGCGAGGCGGGGGCAGCTTCGAGGACCTCCTTCCCTTCAGCGACGAGCGCGTCGTGCGGGCCGTTGCGGACGCTCCCGTCCCCGTGGTCTCGGCCGTGGGACACGAACAGGACACCCCGCTCTGCGACCTCGCAGCCGATGTCCGCGCCTCGACACCCACGGCCGCCGGCAAGCTCGTCGTGCCCGACCTGAGCGAGTTGTGCGGCAGGCTCGACCGCTCGCGAGAGGCGCTCGCACGCGGGGCGAAGCGCGCGCTCGAGCGGGACGCGCAACGGCTGGCCCGCTCGGCGGAACGGCTACGGGGCGCGCCGCGCGCCGCGCTCGAGCGGGGAAGCCTGCGCCTCGAGCGAACGCGAGAACGGCTGCGTCTCGCGCCCGTGCTCGCAGTCGAGCGCAAGCAGGCGGCCCTCGAAACCCTCTCCGCAAAACTCGTGGCGTTGTCTCCATTGCAAACACTTCGGCGAGGGTACGCGATCGTCCGGACGGACTCCCAGCTCGTCACGACCGCCGGCGACGTCTCCGCCGGCACCCGCGTCGAGGTGACGCTCGCCGAGGGCGGCTTCGGCGCCCGGGTCGAGGACGTGACCCCGTGACGGCCGAGGAACCCACCTTCGAGCAGGCGCAGGCCGAGCTCGAGCAGATCGTCGAGCGCCTCGAGCGAGGCCAGGCTCCGCTCGACGAGGCGATCGCCCTCTGGGAACGGGGCGAGCAGCTCTATGCGCTCTGCCGGGCGAAGCTCGACGCGGCGCAGGGCAGGGTCGAGGAGCTGGCGCGACGCGCCGAGAGCGCACAGCCGCCGGCCGACGCGGCCGACGCAGCCGAAGGCGAACCGGGCTAGCGCACCCCTGCGCGCTCGCCTTCGCTTCGCTCCTCCTCGGCGTCGTCCTCCCGTGGGACCTCCGCCTGGTCGGCGGAGGGCATGACCCGCAGCATCGCGAACGAGAGCCCCTCGTGCGCGAGGAAGAGAAGGCCGACACCGATCCCCACCGACGCCTCGATGGCCTGTAGCCCGAACCCGTAGGCGACACCCACGCTGTACGACACGCCGTAGCCGACGAGTACCGACGCGATCGCAACCTGGACGAGCCCGACGTTGCCGGGCCAGAAGGGGAAGACCGTGACGACGTTCATCAGGAGCAGGACGACTCCCGCGGCCGGCAGCGGCGAGTGGATGTCGAAGGCGCGCATCGCGGTGTAGACGGCGAAGATCTGACAGGTCCAGCCGCAGATCTGGAAGAAGATCGCCAGCGCCGTGCGGTACGGCGAGCGCATGACCGCCAGCCCGGCGCGGCCCATGGCCAGCAGCCGGCGCACCTGTCCGAGTCCCTCGAGCGGGGCGTGGGTGTGCCGGCGCCCGCTCACGTAGGCGAAGGCGAAGAGGCCGGCGCCGACTCCGATCACCGTCAGCAGGCTCGCCTGCGCCGAGGTCGGGATGTTCGCGGTCACGATCACGTAGAGCACGAGCAGGAGCACGGGCACGATGTCGAAGACCCGGTGCGCGAACACGGTGCCCACGAGCGTCGCCCAGGCTCCTTGCCGCTCCGGCAGCTTGCGCGTCAGCACCGCGACGCGGGCGAGCTCGCCGATCCGGCCCGGCAGGACGGCATTCGCGAACAGGCCGACCGAGAAGGCCGAGAAGACGAGCAAAGGCTTGGGATGGGGCGGCTCCATCGCCGAATGGATCACGGTCGTCCAGGCGAGCGCGCGGACGACGACGGAGAGGAGGTTGAGCGCGATGGCGACGACGACCCACTCCCAGCGCACGGCCGTGAAGGCGCTGCCGATCGACGCCAGGCTTCCGTGCCGCCACCAGACGACGCCGACGATCGCCCCGAGCAGAACGAGCGCGACCGCCACGCGGACGAAGCGGCTGTGCGGCAGCCGCAGCCAGCGGTTCGGCAGGGGCAGCCCCCCGCGACGTCCGGTCCCGTCCTCCATCGCGCCATTATCGTCGGCGATCCGTACGCGTCCGCCCGCTCTCGCCCTCCGGCGCCTGCGGGGCCCGTAATCCGCTACGACTACGATCGCGGGATGGACGGAGGCCTCGCCGAGCTGCACACCCACCTCGGCGGCTCGGTCTCGTCCGACATCCTCTGGTCGCTCGCGCACCGCCAGGGGATTGCGCTGCCGGTCAAGGACTACTGGGACTTCGACCGGCTCGTCACCGTGTCGGATCCGCGCGGCGTGCCGGATCTCGACGCGCTCGACGCGATCTACCACTGGACGGAGCTGATCCAGTCGAGCCCGGCCGCAGTCGAGATCTCGGTGCACGGCGCCATCGGGGGCGCCTACCGCTCGCAGGGGATCACGACGCTCGAGCTCCGCTTCAACCCGATGAAGCGGAACCGCGGCGGGGAACGGGACCTCGACCACATCATCCTCGCCGCCATCCGCGGCCTCGACGTCGCGAGCCTCGAGTACAGCCAGGTGCGCGCGGGGCTGATCCTGATGATGGACCGGACGTTCACGCCGCGCCAGAACGAGATCATCGTCGAGAAGGCGATCCGCTGGGCGCCGCGGGGGATCGTCGGGATCGACATCGCCGGGCCCCGCCCCGGTCACGCGCGCTACGACTACTCGCAGGTGCAGCCGATGGTGGAGGAGGCGCGCGCCGCCGGCCTCGGCGTGACGATCCATGTCGGTGAGGAGGGCGCGGAGATGGGCCGGGCCGAGATCGGGCAGGTGCTCGAGTTGCTGCGGCCCGACCGGATCGGGCACGGGATCCTCGCAGCGGGCGATCCGTCGCTGATGCGCGAGCTGCGCGAGCGCGAGGTGGTGCTCGAGATCTGCCCCACCTCGAATCTGCTCACGAAGGCGCTTACCGACGAGCAGGCGGTGCGGGACGTCTTCCGCCTGTTCGTCGAGAACGGCGTGCGGTTCACGATCGCGACGGACGGCCCCGAGATGATGCGCACCCACCTCCGCGACGAGCTCGACCTGCTGCTGCGGATCGGCGCCTTGACGCAGGAGGAGCTCGCCGAGGCGAACGCGCGCGGCCACGAGGCGAGCTTCATCGGCGGCCGGAGCGCCAGTCCCGCAAATACCCCCGTCGGCCGATAGATCGTCGTCCGGCGCGCTCGTAGCCTGCCCGCTCATGACAGGCAACGAGGAGACACGCCCCGACCTCACCGAGCGCCAGCTCGAGATCGTCGCGTTGATCGCGCGCGGGTGCTCGAACGACGAGGTCGGGGAGCGGCTCGGCATCTCCCCGAGAACGGCCAAGGCGCACTGCGACGTCCTGCGCCAGAAGCTCGGGGTGCCGAGGCGGAGACAGATTCCGGCTGCGTTCCGGGCGCTCACCGGCGAGGACCCCCTCGCGCGGGATCTCGCGCCTGCGCTGGCCGGTACCGGGGGCTGACGGCGAACCCGCGCCTGGGCCCTACCCCAGGCGCGGGGCCCCCTTTGCGACACTCGTGACGAGCGGCGACAAGAGGAGTAGGGTCCTCGGAATCTGGGCGGCGGGCCCAACAGGGGAATGGTGGAGGCGATCACAGCGACGGTCTCGCCGGCGCTCGAGCACATCATCGAGCGGCCGAGGTTGATCGCACGGCTGGAGGAGGAAGGCGGGGCGCGCGTAACCGTCCTGGCCGCCCCGGCGGGTTACGGCAAGACGACGCTCGCCCGGCAGTGGTCTGAGCGGCGGACGGGTCCCGTCGCCTGGTACCGCACCACGCGGGCGTCCGGCGACGTCGCCCTGCTCGCCGTGCAGCTCGACGAGCTCCTCGCCTCGATCGCTCCGGACTTGCCGCGAGAGCCGCGCCGGGTCGCGTCGATCGCCTCCGTGAATCCAACTCCGGAGCCCCTGGGGCGTGCGATCGTCCGGACGTTCGAGCCGCTCCGCCAGGACGTCCTGCTCGTCGTCGACGAGTGGGAGGCGGCGGGAACGGACGAGGCGGAGGAGCTCCTCTCGATGCTCGTAGACCGTCTCGACATCCGTTTCCTGGTCACGACGCGGGCGCGGCCGGGCTGGTTCACCCCGCGGCTGGAGGTCTACGGAGAGGGTCTCGAGATCGGCAAGGAAGAGCTGGCGATGACCGACGAGGAAGCCGCCGACGTTCTCTTCTACGTACGCGACGAGGGCGCCTCGAGCGACGTCCAAGCCGCAGCGGAAGGGTGGCCCGCGGTGCTGGGGCTCGCCGCGATGCGTGGGAAGTCGGGCACCCGCACCGATCCTCCGACCGCCTTGCCGGACGCGCTCTACGACTACCTGGCGACAGAGTTGATCGACGCCGCCGCGCCAGAGGTGCGCGATGCGGCGACGATGGTCGCACTGACCGCTCTCTCCGACCTCGACACGGCGCGCCGGCTGCTCGGACGGGACGCGGAGGAGCTCCTCGCAGCAGCCCACGAAAAGGGCCTCGCCACGATCGACAAGAGTCGACGGATCGCGATTCACCCGCTTCTCCGCCGTGTCCTGCTCGACCGGCTCGAGGCCGAGCCAAAGGCGGCCGAGCGACTGAAGCCGACGCTGGACCGGATTCTCGAACATCGGCTGTGGAACGAGGCACAGGCCGCCGCCGACGTCCTGCCTCTGCCGGAATTCGTCGCGGAGGCCCTCGAACGCGCGCTGCCCGACCTCCTGCGTGACGGCCGCCTGACGACGCTGCGGAAGTGGATCGAGATCGGGCGGCAGGCGGCGACGCCGTCGGGGCTGCTCGACTACGCAGAGTCCGAGGTGCGGCTGAGGAGCGGGGAGACGCTCCGTGCCTACGGGCTGGCGGTGCAAGCCGCACAGAAGGTCGAAGGCGATCTCGCCAGCCGCGCACACCTCGTTGCAGGACGAGCGGCGCATCTCGCAGACCGTCCGAAGCTCACAGAAGAGCATGCAGACGCTGCAGCGCGATTAGCCGAGAACGCGGAAGCGCGAGAGGAAGCCACGTGGCTCCGCCTCCTATGGGCAAATGATCAACAGACACCAGACCTACTGAGACGCCTGGACGATTTCACGCTGCTAGCAAGCCCAGAGGCCAAGCAACAACTCATGGCGGCTGCCGGGAAGCTCGGTGTCGCCCAGATAGAAGGGGAGCTAGTCGGAGCGATCGAGCACGCTGCGACTGTTCTTGCGGCTGCGCCGACAGCTGTCGACCCTGTGGCTCACACCGGTCTACTGAGCATTTACAGCTACGCGCTGACGGTGGTCGCTCGCTATAGGGAAGCTCTGCAAGCTGCCGAGACGCTCGCCTCGGTCGCCGAGAGCTGCGGCATCGCGTTCGCCACGCGCTACGCGAAGATCAACAAGGCGGCGGCGTACATCGGCTTGCGGCGCTTTGCGCTCGCCGAGCGGCTGCTCTCGTCGCTCGAACGGGAAACGCGCGACGATCCCGGCACCTACTTGCGTAGCAATCTCGCTGTCCAGCGCGCCCGGCTGTACGCGAGCATCGGCGACACCCAGCGGGCCCTCGACGTTTTCTCGCTCGGGCCGGTCGACGGATGCAGTCAGGCCGCGCGCGGCGAGTTCCTGGCCTGGCAGGCCCTCCTCCATGCGGCGAGTGGCGAGCTCGAGCGGTCGAGGGAGCTCTCGGCTGAGGCGCGCGACGCGTCACGCGGCCTGGAGACGAAGGCCCTGTCTCTCATGGCCGAGGTGATCCCCGCCGGGAAGGCGGGCGACCTCCCGGCCGCCTTCCACCTCTTCGATCGGGCCGTGGCCACCGAGGCCTGGGACCCGATCGTGCTCGCAGTCCGCACGGATCCCGATCTCGCCCGCCGCCTGGCGACGACCCGGGAGAGGAGGACATGGCTGATGAAGCTGCTCTCGGCCTCGTCGGACGTCTCCCTCGCGGCCTCCCTCGGCCTGAAGATCCCGCGAGCCGCCAAGCCGAGACAGGAGCTCAGCCCGCGCGAGCAGGAGGTGCACGAGCTGCTCGCCCAGGGGCTGACGAACGAGGAGATCGCCAAGCTCCTCTACATCAGCCTCTCGACGACGAAGGTGCACGTGAAGCACATCTTCGAGAAGCTCGGCGTCCGGTCGCGGTTCGAAGCCGCCCGCGCCCTGCGCGACGACGCCGTCTAGCCCCTTCCGCGAATGCTGCCGGGCGCTACGAGCTCACGGCGGCCGCGACGAGCGGCAACGCTTCCGGCACCTCGGCGCTGTGCCAGTCCTGGAGGAACCGCCCGTCGACGCCCGTGCGGTACTCCTCCTCCTCTCCGGCGAGCACCGCCTCGAACGCCGCCACCACCGACGTGTCGAACTGGGTCTCGACGGCCTGCGCGAGACGCAGCCGGGCGACACGGCTCGGCAGGGCGTCGCGGTAGGGACGGTCGGAGATCATCGCGTCGTAGGCGTCGGCAACGCAGATGATCCGCGCCAGGAGCGG
>CAZRTE010000002.1:0-6299 GCA_964602945.1 uncultured Gaiellales bacterium | reverse complement strand
CCGGGTCGAAGTGGGTGCCGCGGCCCTCGAGCACGATGCTGGTGGCCTTCTCGTGGGAGAACGGCTCCTTGTACGGGCGCTTGCTCGTCAGCGCGTCGTAGACGTCGGCCAGCGCCACGATGCGCGCCGAGAGCGGGATCTCGTCGCCGCGGAGCCGGTCGGGATAGCCCTCCCCGTCGACCCGTTCGTGGTGATGGCGGACGATGCGGGCAATCTCGGAGTAGTCGTCGACGTTCCGCAGGATCTGCTCTCCGATCTCCGAGTGACGCTGCATCTGCCGCCGCTCCTCGAGCGTCAGCGGGCCCTGCTTTTCCAGCAACCCGACCGGAAGCCCGATCTTGCCGATGTCGTGCACGAGGCCGCAGAGGTGCACGAGATCCTGCTCCTCCTCCGAGAGGCCCATCCGCGCCGCGATGTCCTGCGCGTAGACCGCCACGGCCGCCGAATGGCCGGCCGTGTAGCGGTCCCTCGCGTCGAGCGTCGCGACGAGCGCCGTGGCGAACGACAGGTTGGCGTTGCGCAGGCGCTCGTTGACCGCCTCGAGACGGCGCTTCGCCTCCTTCTCCTGCTGGTAGAGGTGGAGAAGGCGCTGCGCGGCGAGCGTCGGCACGAAGAACACGAGCACAAGACGCAGCGAGTAGGCGTGGTAGCCGTAGACGAAGAGCGCGAGGATCGGGACATAGAGAGGGATCATGAGGAAGAACACGGCACTCGTCGCGCGTAGGCTCAGCAGAGTCTCCGCGACATTCGTGCTCCGAACCAGCACGGTCGCACCTACGAACACCTCGTCGACGACAAGGTCGGTCACAGATGCGATCAAGCTCGCGAGCAGGCAGCGGCCGAAGCCCGACCCCGGCGCAAAGGTCCACGCTGCCAGCCCGGCTGCGGCTGCGGTCAGTCCCCGGATCGGCGTGTACACGCCCCACTTCAGGCGCGACACTCGCAGGTCCGCGAAGTTCGACAGGGCACCGACCGCGAACCCGCCGAGAGGGCCGAACACAACCGCGGAGAAGACGAGCGGCAGGAACGAGGCGGACATTCGCATGCGCTCGGTGACGGCGATGCTCTGCCGTTCCGCGACGGCGGCGATCCCTCCCAGGACGAGCACCGCCCAGATCGGAGGCATCGGGTACCCGTGCAGCCACAGGAGGCTCACGGCGCCGAGGGACGCTGCGACAAGCACCGCAGCCCATGTGGCAGCGCGACGCTGTGCCGGCTCCGTGCGCCTAATCGAGCGCAGGACCCTTGCGCATCCCCCGAAAGGGGTATAAGGTGCCGTTGCCGTCAGTCCCCGATCGATGGGAGTCTCCAATGCGTCGCCAGTCCAAGTACTGGTAGAGCCGTCGGATAGTCCGTTATCCACAGCCTGCAATCATCCCCCCTGTGGGGGATTCGGGTGAACTGATAGCGGTGATGACGGCGAAACACAAGCGCCGGGTGGATCTTCACCCGGCGCTTTCCATAGCCTTTCCACAACCTCCTGTGGAAAAAGAGCGCCGGCTCTAGGCGATGATCCCGCGGCGGAACCCGACTGCGACCGCGTGGGCACGCGAGCGCGCCTGAAGCTTGGCGAGCAGGTGCCGTACATGCGACTTGACGGTCTCCTCCGAGAGGAACAGCCGCTGGCCGATCTCCCGGTTCACGAGCCCGTCGGAGATGAGCTGGAGCACCTCGACCTCACGCATCGTCGGCTCCTGCTCGAGCTCCCGCAGCGGGCTCTGGAGCGGCACGACCTCCGCTCCGCCCCTGCGCGCGGCAACCTCCTCGAACCGTCTCGAGTGGTCCAGGTAGCGACTGAGGATTTCCTTACGCTCTGCGGCGTCCACGGCAAGGATATCGGCGGCGTGGACAAGCCGCTTTAGAGGCTGCGACTACCTCGAATGGGTGTCCGGGCGCCGCGGGAGCGCCGGCCGATCCGAGGTCACTTCAGACAGAACTGCGCCAGGTCGTCCTGCGAGTCGTCGAAGACAGCACAGCTCGGGTCCATCCGCGACGAGAAGAACGACGTGAGAGTGCCGTGCAGGTACGGCACCTCGGTCGCGTACTCGACCATCAGGTCGCGGTCGATCTTCGCCCACGCGGCGTTCGTGCTCGCGGAGAAGGCCCGGGCCGGCGGCAGGTGGGCGAGGCGATTCATCTCCCGGTTCATCGACGGGATGTCGACGTTCGAGTTGTTGTTGTTGCCGACCTTGCGGATCGCGGGGCCGTACTGGAGGACGTTGAACCAGTCCGTCGGGTACGGGTAGTCCTCGAACCAGGTGGCGAAGCCGATCTGCGCCTTCGTCTTCTGATTCCCGATGATCGTGAAGTAGCCGGCGGCGGAGAGCTCGCGGATTCCTGCCCGGTAGCCGAGTGACTCGAGCACGCCCTGCAGGTACTCACCCGCAGCCTTGTCGAAGGTCACGTCGGAGATCGTGTACACGGTCACCTTCATTCCCTTCGTGCCGGACTTCGCGACGAGCCGCTTCGCCTTCTCGAGGTCGTACGGGTACGGGTCGATCTTCTCGTACTGCGGGTAGCTCGGCGGGAGGAAGTTCTCGGTCGCCTGGCCGAGGCCGCCGCGCAGCCGCACGAGCGACTGCCGGTCGACCGCGTAGTTCACGGCCCGCCGCACCTCGAGGTTGTCGAACGGCGGCGTGCGCTCGTTCATGAAGAAGTAGTACGTCGAAGCGGTCGTGGAGAGCCTGATCCGGTCTCCGTACTTCGACTGGAGCTCGGACAGCTGGTCGGACGGGAGCAGGTTCCCGTCGTAGTCGTACTGCCCCGACTCGACGTAACTCGCCGACCGTGTCGCGTCGTCCGTCATCGTCCCCACGACCTTGTCCGGATTCCCGTTCGGGACGGCCGGGATCTCGCCGTCCTTCCAGTTCGGGTTCCGCCGGAGCACGAAGGAGCGACTCGGCTCGTAGCTCGCGACGTAGTAGGGCCCGCTCGCCGGCGGCGGCGGGTTCTCCTGGCCCGTGTGCGGAGTGCTCGACGGCACCGGCGACGAGAACGGCAGCGCGAGGATGTACTCGAAGTCCGACTCCGGCTGCTTCAACTCGATCTCGATCGTGCGTGCCCTGTCGTTCGTGACGATCCCGGAGATGGCGGAGCATGTCGTCGGGTTCGCCTCGCACGCGTCGACTCCGACGATGTTCGCGTAGAAGCCGATCCCACGCGAGTGGAGGTTGAAGTCGCGGATGATCGTGTTCTTGAAGTCGCTCGCCTTGATCGGGGTGCCGTCGGAGTACTTCAGCCCCTTGCGCAGCGTGAACTTGTAGACCCTGCCCCCCTTCGTCACGTCGCCGATGCTCGTGGCGAGTCCCGGCTCGATCTTGGTGCAGTTGCCCGTCCGGCAGCTCACGTGCGCCTTGACCACGAGGCCCAGGTAGACGTCCTGGAACAACTGCCACGACACGAGCCCGTAGGCGAGGCCCGGGTCCATGGAGTCGGTCGTGCCCATGACGACCTTCAGCACCGGGAACGTCTTGCCGGTGGACCGTGCACTCGGCTGCGGCGAGCCGGCGCCTTTCCCACCGCCGACTGCGCAGGCACTCACGACGAGCGTGAGCCCCACCGCGATCACCGCCACGGGCACAACGGCGGATCTTCCTCGCATCGTCACTCCGTCTCCACTCCCCTGGTGGCGAGCACCCTTTCTCCGCGCCGAACGGCCGGCCCACCCCTGGACGTCGAGCGAGCCCACCCCGAGTCTTACCGACCTCGGCTATCTCTTGACGCAGATGCTCGCGTAATCGAACCCGTAGAGCACGTTGTTCACGTAGCAGCCGAGGTCTACACGTGCGCCGAAGAAGTTCGTCTCCTCGCGATTGAGGAACGGCGCCCACGGAGCGAGCTTCATCACCCTGCGGTCGAGCGCCGCCCAGCTCCGGTCCACCGCCGGCGTTCGCTTCGGCTGCCGGGTCAGCGCGGCGATCCGGCGATTGACGGCGGGTACGTCGAAGTTCGCGTAGTTCGTGTTGTGCGTCGGCCGGATCGCCTTGCCGTCGAGGAGCACCCCGAACCAGTCGAGTGGATGCGGATAGTCCTGGAACCAGTCCGCGAACCCGATCTGCGCCTCCGTCTTCTGCTCGCCGAGCGTCGTCCAGTAGTTGCTCGCGGTCACGATGCGCTCGTGGGCGCGAAAGCCGAGCCGGTCGAGCAGCGAGACGAGGTACTCCGTGAACGGCAGGTCGGCTGCGACGTCGTGGTTCCAGACCGTGACCTTCATCCCCCGGTCCCCCGACTCGCGCACGAGGCGCTGCGCCTTGCGGAGGTCGTGGGGGTACAGGCGGTGGCGACGGAAGGACGGGTACGCCGGAGGCAGGATGTTCTCGGTCGTCCGGGCGAGGCCCCCGGCGAGGCGCTTGAGCCAGCGTCGCGAGAGCGCGTAGTTGACGGCCCGCCTCACCTGGAGGTTGTCGAACGGGGGGACGCGCGTGTTCATGAAGAAGTACATGAGGCTCGCGGACGTGAAGATCCGGAGCCGGCTCCCATGCTTCCGCTCGATCCCCGCGAGACGCTTCCCGGGGATCCGGTAGTAGCCGATCCAGTCGTCTCGCCCGGACAGGACTCGCCGCAGGGCGACGGCCGCGCTCCGGACGACGTCCCAGGTGACGCGATCCGGATTGCCGGCGGGCACGGCGCCGTGGAACCGCCATGCCTGGAAGTACGGGTTGCGCACCTCGACGATCCGGCTCTTCGGCCGGTAGCTCGCGATCTTGTACGGCCCCGTCGCCGGTAGTGGATGGAGGGACGTGTCCGCCCGCGGCGCGTCCGCCGGCACCGGAGCCGCGAACTCCGAGGCGAGGACGTTCTCGAAGTCGCTCTGGGGCTTGCGGAGGTGGATGACGATCGTCTGCTCCACGTCGTCGACGACGATCCCGGGGATGCCCCCCTTGTCCCGTTTCGCGAAGAGCCTGGCGCCGACGATGTTCCGAAAGAGTCCGGCGCCTGCCGAGTCGAGCACGATGTCGCGCTCGACCGTCCGCTTGAAGTCGCTCGCCTTGAGCTTCGTGCCGTCGGAGTAGCGCAACCCCTCGCGCAGCGCGAGCCGGTACGTCCGGCCGTCGGCCGAGATCTTCGGCAGCGACTTGGCGAGGTAGGGGACGAGCGTCGCGCCGGCGGATCCGTTGACGTGCCGGTAGCCGAGGAGCGGCAGGTAGACGTTCCACATCACGCCCCAGCCCTCGGTCGTGTCGGACAGACCCGGGTCGAGGTAGTCCATCCTCTCGTCGAGCGCAATCCGGAACTCGGGGAATCGGAGCGATGCCGGCGGGACGGTGCGCGCGCGAGTCGTGGCTGCCGCAGCGGTCTTGGCGAGCGTGATCGCCGAGGACGTCGTCTGCGTCGTGGAGCCCGACCCGGCGCGCCCTGCCCCGCAGCCGGCGGCAAGCCCTACGAGGAGGACGAGCGCCGCGCCGAGTGGACTCTTGGTGCGACGAACGCTTGCGAGCAGCGCCACGCGAGGCAGCGAAAGGTGGCGCGCGAACGTATGTTCGCCTACGCTCCCGGGCATGCAGCTCAGGCTAGACGCGGCCGACCGCCTGGTGGAGCTCGTGGAGGAGCACCGGGGGCCGGTTGCCGCGGAGGATGCGGCGCGGCGGCTCTTCGCGCTCCGCCAGGCTCCCGTCGCCCTCGCGCGGTCTCTCCTCACCGACGTCGTCGAGACGGATGCCCGGCTCGCCTGGAACGGCGACGCGGTCGGACTCGCGGAGCCACCCGGCGCCTCGCTCCTGCTCGAGGAGGCGGCGTACGTCGTCGTCGACCTCGAGACGACCGGGCTGCGCCCGGGACGAGCCGGGATATGCGAGATCGGAGCCGTTCGCCTGCGTGGCTTCGAGATCGAGGCCGAGTTCGAGACGCTCGTCGACCCGGGGCTGCCGCTGGCGCCCGGAGCTGCAGCCCTGACCGGCCTGCGGGACGGGCAGCTCCGCGGCGCGCCGCGCCCCGCCGCAGCCGTGCGGCGCTTCCTCGACTTCGCCGGCGATTCCGTGCTCGTCGCCCACAACGCCCGCTTCGACCTCGCCTTTCTCGACCGCGAGACCGAGCTCCTGACGGGATCGCGAATCGCCTCGCCGGTGGTCGACACGTACCGCCTGGCCCGGACACTGCTCGCCGGCCGCGTGTCGAGCTTCGGGCTCGCCCGGCTCGCGTGGTTCGTCGGCACGTCGGAGCGGCCGTGCCACCGGGCGCTGCCGGACGCGCGGGCGACGGCCGAGCTCCTCCTCGCGCTGATCGGCCTCGCGCAGGAACGGGGTGCGCGCACCGTCGCCGATCTCTCTGCGCTCGCGGCGACGCGCAGCCGGCGGCTGCTC
>CAZRTE010000001.1:0-74695 GCA_964602945.1 uncultured Gaiellales bacterium | reverse complement strand
CGGCCCTCGTTCCGTTACCTCGGGTGAAGAGCGCAGCTCTTCGCCCGGACCGCCTGCTCGGCGACTCGTACGTGCCGCTCACCCGGCTCGATGTCATCGTGGAGTGGGGACTGGCCGCGAAGCGGTCGGCCGTGTGGCCGTCGACACTGCTCGGCTGCGTCTGGGGCGCCCGGTACGAGCTGAGCATCGCCCGGCGCGTCCCGAGGAGCTGCTTCGCGCCTCCGCCGAGCGTCGACACCGCCGTGCTGCGGGCGCGACGGCGCCAGGAGCCGCTCGTCGCCGCCGCGGCTGCCGGCGCCTACGAGGTGCTCCTCCGCCGCGCGTTCGGGGCGCAGGGGCCGCTCGACCGCGTCCTGCCGCACGCGGTCGTCCGCCGCGCCGCCCGCGAGCTCGGCTTCGACCCGCGCGCGAGAGCCCGCGACCTCGACGCGCGGCAGTGGGCCGGGCTTTACGGCGCCTGGAGCTCTAGACCTGCCACTGCCCGGCGGCGAGGATCGGCACCTCGGCGCCGTCCCGGGTCACCCCGGTGACCGTCGTCTCGTCGGAGCCGATCATGAAGTCCAGGTGGATCTCGCTCTCGTTGATGCGCGGCAGGTCGGCGGGATCGGCGATCGGGTGGGCGTAGGCGTCGCCGAAGGCGAGGTGGCTCGCGGCGTTCTCGTCGAGGAGGGTGTTGAAGAAGGTCCGCCCGAGCCGGCCGATCCTGCTCGTCCTGTCGACGAGCGCGACCTCGCCGAGGCGGGCGGCACCGGCGTCGAGGGCGCAGCGCCGGCGGAGCGCCTCGGCATTCGCGTCGGCGTCGATCTCGACGGTGCGGCCGCCCGCGAAGCGGACGCGCAACCCGGTCACGAGCGCGCCGCCGACGTCGAGCGGCTTCGTCGCCGCGACGACTCCCTCGGTGCGTTCCGGGTCCGGGGTGGTGAACGTCTCCTCGGTGGGGAGGTTGGGTACGTGGCGGACACCGGTGCGCGTCGTCGTTCCGCCGTCCTCCTTCGCGAAGCGCGAGCTGGGGAGGAGGCCGACCGTGAGGTCGGTTCCCGGCCCGACGAAGTGGAGGCGGTCGAGGCCGAGGTCGTCGATGCGTCGCGCGGTCTGCCAGATCTCGTCGAGCCGTTGCGTCCAGGCGCCGACCGGATCCGGCTCGTCGAGCCGGCAGACGTGGGCGATGTCCTGCCAGAGCGCGTCGAGCGCAGCGGCGGGCTCCAGCTCCGGGAACACGACCCGCGCCCACGCCTCGGTCGGGAAGGGGGAGACCGTCCAGGCGACCGAGCGGTCGTCGATCACCTTGAACAGCTCGCGCACCCTCGGCAGGCGGTCGCGGGCGGCCCGGGCGGGATCCGTCTCGGCGAGGAAGCCCGGCGGCACGACCGGCGTCAGGACGATCCGAGCTGCGTCGAGATCGCCGAGGTCGAGGATCCGGCGGCCGAGCCAGGGCGGCACCCAGTCGAGCGAGGTGTCCGGGGCCGACTCGATGCGGATCCGCTTCACGAAGGGGTCGAAGTAGACGACGTCGACGTAGCGGGCGCCGCGCTCGTAGGCGAGACGGGCCAGGCGCTGCACGAGCGGTGCCGCCTCCGGCGGGCCCTCGACGGCGACGACCTGGTCGGGCTGGACGTTGGCGCCGAAGCCGACGATCAGCTCGGCGTACCGGTCGAGCAGGTCGGAATCCACGAGGATCAACTATAGGCGGGGCGGCCCCGCCGGGACAGTCGCACCCGTGCCGTCCTCGCCGGTCGCTATTGTCTCCCGGACGCGTACCCCTTTAACCCGGTCCAGAGAGGCCGGAAAGGAGTCGGATGACCACACACGCGCCCGCACAGGGCAAAACCGTCCTCGACGCGCCCGCGCTGGGTCGGACCCTTTCCCGCATCGCCCACGAGATCATCGAGGGCAACCCGGAGCTCGACGAGGTCGCGCTCGTCGGCATCCAGACGCGTGGGGTCCCACTCGCGCGGCGGCTGGCACGACTGATCGAAGAGCGTGCCGGTACCGCCCCCGACCTCGGCGCCGTCGACATCACCTTCTACCGGGACGACGTCGGCGTCCGCGGTGGCGAGGCGCCGCTCGCGCCGCAGCCGCTCGTCCGCGCGACGCAGCTCGGCTTCCCGCTCGACGGGCGGACAGTCGTGCTCGTCGACGACGTCCTCTACACGGGCCGCACGATTCGCGCGGCGATCGACGCGCTCCTCGACTACGGGCGGCCGGCCCGCATCCGGCTCGCCGTCCTCGTCGACCGCGGCCACCGCGAGTTGCCGATCCGGCCCGACTACGTCGGCAAGAACCTGCCCACTGCACGCGGCGAGCGCATCCAGGTGCAGCTCGTCGAGGTCGACGAGGTCGACACCGTCCTCCTCGTCGGAAACCCCGAGGAGGAGAGAGCGTGAACACGATCCGTCTCGTCAAGGACGACCTACGGCCACCGGGGCCACCCCCGGAGAAGCGGCACGTCATCTCCGTCGCCGACCTGACGCGCGACGACGTCGAGCGGTTGCTCTCGACGGCGCAGACGTTCGCCTCCTCGCTCGACCGGTCCGTGAAGAAGCTGCCGACGCTCAAGGGCTACCTCGTCATCAACCTCTTCTACGAGTCCTCGACGCGTACCTCGTCCTCCTTCGAGCTCGCCGCCAAGCGGCTCTCGGCCGACACGCTCAACGTCAAGGCGGCCGGCTCGGCGGTGGACAAGGGCGAGTCGCTCAAGGACACCGCGCTCACGCTCGGCGCCTACGACCCCGACGTGATCGTGATCCGGCACCCGCACATCGGTGCGCCGCAGCTCGTCGCGCGCGTGACCGACGCCCACATCGTCAACGCGGGTGACGGCAAGCACCAGCATCCGACGCAGGCACTGCTCGACCTGTACACGCTGAACGAGGAGTTCGGGCATCTCGAGGGACTCCACGTGGCGATCGTCGGGGACGTCCTGCACTCGCGGGTCGCGCGCTCGCTCCTGCAGGCCTTCGAGCTCGTCGGCGTGCGCTGCACGCTCGTCGGCCCGCCGGCGCTGCTCCCGCGCGGGCTCGGGGCGGAGGCGACGAGCGAGATCGAGGCGATCCGCAGCGCCGATGTCGTCTACGTCCTCCGGATGCAGAACGAGCGGATGCAGCCGGGCGCGAACTTCATCCCCAGCCTGCGCGAGTACACCGCCCGCTGGGGCGTCACGCCCGAGCGGCTGCGGCAGGGCCAGAAGGTCATGCACCCGGGGCCGATGAACCGGGGTGTCGAGATCGACCCGCGGGTCGCCGACGCGCCAGAGTCCCTCGTCACGACCGAGGTGCGCTCCGGGCTCGTCGTGCGGATGGCGGTGCTCTACGACGTTCTCACCGGGGGCCCCGTCGGGGTCGAGGCCCTCACGACGGCGGAGGTGGCCTGATGAGCGACGTACTCTGGCAGCGGGAGCTTCCCGGCGCCGATCTCGTGATCCGCGGGGCGCGCGTGCTCGATCCCGTCGAGCAGATCGACGCCGAGCTCGAGGTGCGGATCGACGGCGGCACGATCGTCGAGGTGGCCGAGGAGGTGGACGCGAACGAGCACCGGGTCGTCCACGCCGAGGGGCTCGTCCTCGCTCCCGCCTTCGTCGACCCGCACGTCCACCTGCGCACGCCAGGCCGCGAGGACGAGGAGACGGTGGCGAGCGGAACCGCGGCCGCCGCGGCCGGCGGCTACTGCGCCATCCTCGCCATGCCGAACACGGACCCCGTCGTCGACTCCGCGGCGACGCTCGGCGCCCTCGTCGAGACGGCGCGGCACGAGGCGGAGATCCCGGTCGGCTTCCTCGCCGCGATCACGCGCGGCCAGCGCGGCGAGGAGCTGACGGAGATGGCGGAGCTCGCCGAGAGCGGCGCGATCGCCTTCTCCGACGACGGCAGGCCCGTCGCCTCGGCGGCGATGATGCGCCGCGCCCTCCAGTACGCCACGATCACCGGGCGCCTGCTCGCCCTCCACTGCGAGGAGCCGAGCCTGTCGCACGGCGGGCACGTGCACGAGGGCCGGGTCGCCGCCGAGCTCGGCTTCGCCGGCTACCCGTCGGTCGCCGAGTCGGTCATGGTCGAGCGCGACCTCGCGCTGGCCGGCTACGAGAAGGGCCGCATCCACGTCCTCCACCTCTCTGCGACGGAGTCCGTCGACGCCCTGCGACGGGCGAAGGCGGCCGGAATCGCCGCGAGCGGCGAGGCGACGCCGCACCATCTCGTCCTGACGGACGAGGCGGTGCGGTCGCTCGACCCGAACGTGAAGATGAACCCGCCGCTGCGGGCGGAGCAGGACCGGCTCGCCCTGCTCGACGCGCTGCGGGACGGGACGATCGAGGCGGTCGCGAGCGACCATGCGCCGCACGCCACCCACGAGAAGGAGGTGCCGTTCGAGGCGGCGCCGTTCGGCGTCACGGGTCTCGAGACCGCCTTCGCCGTGCTGCACACCCACCTCGTGCGTGCCGGCGTGCTGCCGCTCGAGACGCTGCTCGAGCGGATGTCGGCCGGCCCGGCCCGGATCTACGGCCTCGAGCGGCCGCGGATCGCGGCCGGCGCCCCGGCGAACCTCGTCCTGCTCGATCTCGAGGCAGAGTGGCGCGTCGGAGAGGAGCCGTTCCGCTCTCGCTCCTCGAACTCGTGGCTGCTGGGAGAGAAGCTGACGGGCGCCGTCCGGCTGACGCTCGCCGGTGGAGCGACGGTGTTCGAGGCGACTGCGGTGCCTGCGTGAGCGTCGCTCGCCTCCGGCTCGGCTCCCGCTTGGTCGTCCGTGGGGGAACCATCCGGTTCCCCCACACCGCCTCCGCGCTCGCGGGGCAGACGGCCCTGTGAGCTATCTCGCACTGGCCGACGGCACCGTCTGGCACGGAGAGTCCGTCGGCTCGGAGGGCCACGCGGTCGGCGAGGCCGTGTTCACGACCGGCATGTCCGGGTACCAGGAGGCCGTCACCGATCCGAGCTTCGAGGACCAGCTCGTCTGCTTCACCGCGCCGATGATCGGCAACTACGGCGTCGCCGACGAGCGCAGCGAGTCGGAGCGGACGCACGCGCGGGCCGTCCTGATGCGCGAGGCCCGTGGGCCCGAGTGGACGGACTGGCTGCGCGAGCGCGGCGTCGTCGCGCTGACCGGGATCGACACGCGGAGCCTCGTCCTCCACCTGCGCGACGCAGGCTCCGCTCCGGGCATCGCCGTCGCCGGCGACCTCCCGGTCACCGAGGCCGTCGAGCTCGCACGGCGGCAGCCGCCGATGGAGGGACGCGCGCTCGTCGCCGGTGTCTCCACGGACGAGCCGTACGTGTACACGCCGGAGGGACGTGTCCGGATCGGCGTCGTCGACTACGGGGTCAAGCGGTCGGTGCTGCGGCGGCTCGCCGCGGCCGGAGCGGCGGTCACCGTCTATCCGTACGGGGCCGACGCGGACGAGCTCGCGGGACACGACGGCGTCCTGCTCTCGCCGGGGCCGGGCGACCCCGAGCCGCTCGCCGCCGAAGCGGAGACGGTGCGTGAGGTGCTCGGCCGCACACACGTGCTCGGCATCTGCCTCGGGCACCAGCTGATCGCCATGGCGACGGGCCACGAGACGTACAAGCTTCCGTTCGGGCATCGCGGCGCGAACCATCCGGTGCTCGAGCGGCGGACGGGACGCGTCCTCGTCACGAGCCAGAACCATGGCTTCGCGGTCCGCCCGAGCGAGGCGACCGAGGCGTCGCACGTCTCGCTCTACGACGGCACGGTGGAGGGCCTCGAGCTGCCCGAGCTGCGGGCGCGCTCGCTCCAGTTCCATCCCGAGGCGGGACCGGGTCCGCACGACGCCTGGCCGCTGCTCGAGCGCTGGGTCGAGGACGTCGCGGAGGCGGTGGCGTAGCCGTGCCCAGGCGGACGGATCTCGAGTCGATCTGCATCGTCGGCTCCGGGCCGATCGTGATCGGCCAGGCCGCCGAGTTCGACTACGCCGGCTGCCAGGCGCTCAAGGTGCTGCGCGAGGACGGGTTCCGGACGATCGTCGTGAACTCGAACCCCGCCACGATCATGACCGACCCCGGCTTCGCCGACCGGACGTACGTCGAGCCGCTCGACGCCGACGCCGTGGCGGACGTGCTGCGCCTCGAGCGGCCGGACGCGCTCCTGCCGACGATGGGGGGCCAGACGGCGCTCAACCTGGCCCGGGAGCTCGCCACGTCCGGGGTTCTCGACGAGCTCGGGATCGAGCTGATCGGCGCCCGCCTGGACGTGATCGAGCGGGCGGAGGACCGGCTGAAGTTCAAGGAGGCGGTCGAGTCGTGCGGGCTCAAGGTGCCCGCCTCGGCCGTCGTCACCTCGCTCGACGAGCTCGACGCCGTCTCCTGTCCCGCGGTCGTCCGGCCCGCCTTCACGCTCGGCGGCCACGGCGGCGGCTTCGCGCTGACGGAGGAGGAGCTGCGCCGCCAGGTGGAGCGCGGACTGGCCGAGTCGCCGATCGGCCAGGTCCTCGTCGAGGAGTCGGTGCGCGGCTGGGACGAGTTCGAGCTCGAGGTCGTGCGCGACCGCCTCGACAACGTCGTGATCGTCTGCTCGATCGAGAACCTCGACCCCATGGGGGTGCACACCGGCGACTCCGTCACCGTCGCCCCGCAGATGACGCTGCCGGACGAGGCGTACCAGGAGCTGCGCGACGCCGCGATCGCCGTCGTTCGCGCCGTCGGGGTCGACACCGGCGGCTCCAACATCCAGTTCGCCCGCGACCGCGAGACGGGCGAGCTGCGGGTGATCGAGATGAACCCGCGCGTCTCGCGCTCCTCCGCCCTCGCCTCGAAGGCGACGGGCTATCCGATCGCGAAGGTCGCGGCCCGGCTCGCCGTCGGCTACACGCTCGACGAGATCCCGAACGACCTCACCGGGACGACCCCCGCGAGCTTCGAGCCGACGCTCGACTACGTCGTCGTCAAGTTCCCGCGCTTCGCCTTCGAGAAGTTCCCCGGAGCCGACCGGACGCTCGGGACGCAGATGAAGTCGGTGGGGGAGACGATGGGGATCGGGCGCACCTTCGCCGAGGCGTTCCTCAAGGCCTTCCGCTCGCGCGAGCTCGACGCCGGCGCCGCGACGCCGTGGCAGACGCTCGCCGACGTCCCCGGCGACGTCCATCCCTTCTTCCGGCGGGAGCTCGCCCGGATCGGCGAGGCGCTCGAGCCGGTCGGGGACGTCGACTCCCTGCTCGCCGGCGACTGGCTGCGGCTGAAGCGGGCCGGCCTCTCCGACGCACAGATCGCCACGGCGGCGGGCACGACCGAGGCGGCGGTGCGGCAGCGGCGGCACGACTGCGGCGTCCGGCCGGTGTACCGGCGGGTCGACTCCTGCGCGGGCGAGGTGGAGGCGGCCTCGAACTACTACTACTCGAGCTGGGGCGAGGCGGACGAGCCTGTAAGCAGCGCCGGGAGACCCGGCGCTGCACGGGCGAACTTCCTGGGCGGCCGAAGGCCGCCCAGCGGGGCCCCGCCGGCGGGCGACCGGAAGCGCGTCGTCATCCTCGGCTCGGGGCCGAACCGGATCGGGCAGGGAATCGAGTTCGACTACTGCTGCGTCCACGCCGTCACGACCTACCGCGCGCTCGGCTACGAGGCGGTGATGGTCAACTGCAACCCCGAGACGGTCTCGACCGACTACGACACCTCCGACCGGCTCTACTTCGAGCCCCTCGACGCCGAGTCGGTGCTCGCGATCTGCGAGCGGGAGCAGCCGGACGGCGTCGTGATCCAGTTCGGCGGCCAGACGCCGCTCAAGCTCGCGCGGACGATCGAGGAGGCCGGCTACCGGATCCTCGGCACGCCGTTCGACGCGGTCGACCTGGCGGAGGACCGCGAGCGGTTCGCGGGCCTGCTGCACGCGCACGGCCTCCGCTCGCCGGAGTGGGGGATCGCGGCCTCGCCGGCCGAGGCGGTCGAGATCGCGGAGCGGATCGGCTATCCGGTGCTCGTCCGGCCCTCGTACGTCCTCGGCGGACGGGCGATGCGGGTCTGCTACACGGCGGACGAGGTGCAGGACATGCCGCGGTTCGAGCGGGTGCTCGTCGACCGCTTCGTCGAGCAGGCGGTCGAGGTCGACGTCGACGCGCTCTGCGACGGCGCCGACACGTACGTCGCCGCGGTCATGCAGCACGTCGAGGAGGCGGGCGTCCACTCCGGCGACTCCGCCTGCGTCCTCCCGGCCCCGAGCCTGAGCTTCGCCCAGGCGCAGGAGATCGCGCGAATCGTGCGCGTGCTCGGGCGGGCGCTCGGCGTGGTCGGGCTCCTCAACGTCCAGCTCGCGGCCACCGGGGACGGGGAGGTCTACGTCCTCGAGGCGAACCCCCGCGCGTCGCGGACGGTTCCGTTCGTGAGCAAGGCCACGGGCGTCGAGCTCGTGCGGTCGGCGTGCCGGCTGGCCCTCGGCGCGAGCCTGGCCGAGCTCGGCTTGCCGCCCGAGCGGCCGCCGCGGCAGTGGAGCGTGAAGGCGGCCGTGCTGCCGTTCGCGCGCTTCCCCGGCAGCGACCCGGTGCTCGGCCCCGAGATGCGCTCCACGGGAGAGGTGATGGCGAGCGCCCCGGACCTCTCGACCGCTCTCGAGAAGGCCGAGCGCGCCGCGGGCCGCAGGCTGCCGCGCTCGGGCTCCGTCTTCATCTCCATCCGGGAGCCGGAGCACCAGCAGGCGGTGCCGATCGCGGCCACCCTGGCGGGGCTCGGCTTCCACCTGTACGCGACCGAGGGGACGGCGGCGACGCTCGCGGCTGCCGGCATCGAGGTCGAGCCGGTGCGCAAGCTGAGCGAAGCGAGGGACGGGGAGGCGACGGTCGTCGACCTCATCCGCCGCGGCCGCTGCGATCTCGTCGTGAACATCCCCGACGGCCGGAACGCCCGCTCGGACGGCTACGCGATCCGGGAGGCGGCGCTCGTGCGGCGCGTCCCGTGCATCACCACCCTCTCCGGCGCCGCCGCCGCCGTGCACGCGATCGCGACCGCGCGCGCCGACCAGGCGCTCTCCCTCCAGGAACGGATCGGCGCAGAGCTCGCGGTGGCGCAGCCGGCCTAGGCTCCGACCGCCTCCGAGCGCTCGTCGACGGCTGAGCCGATCACGTCCGAGACGGAGGAGGCGCCGCTCTCGCGAACGAGGCGCGCGAGCTCCCGGTTGACGCGCCGGGGCCAGAGCGGACCGCCGTAGACGAAGCCGGTGTACGCCTGGACGAGCGTCGCACCGCTGCGGAGGCGCTCGAACACGGCCTCGGCGCCGGCGATGCCTCCCACCGAGACGAGCAGAACCCTCGAGCCGACGCGGGCGCGCAAGCGGCGCAGAACCTCGAGCGCCCGTGCCTCGAGCGGCGTGCCGGAGACTCCCCCGCCCGGCAGGACCTGCTCGTCGATCTCCGTTCCGTCCGGGAAGGCACGCCGGGTCGTCGTGTTCACCGCGACGATGCCGTCGAGCTGCGTCTCCAGGGCGAGGTCCGCGATCGCGTCGATCTCGTCGTCCGCGAGGTCGGGACTGATCTTGACGAGCAGCGGGATGTCGGCACCGAGCGCGTGGAGCTCGTCGCGCGCCGCCTGGACGAGTGCCCGCAGGAGCTGCGGTGCCTGGAGGTCGCGCAGGCCTTCCGTGTTCGGCGAGCTGACGTTGAGCACGACGTAGCCGGCGCCCGGCGCGCACGCCCTGATCGAGGCGGCGTAGTCGGCCACGATCCGGTCGAGCTCCGCCGGCACGACCGCGCTCTTGCCGACGTTCACGCCGACGACCACGCTCGGCCGGCTCCGCTGCAGGCGCTTCGCGACGGCGTCACAGCCGGAGTTCGGGAACCCCATCCGGTTGACGAGAGCCCGGGACTCCGGGACGCGGGCGATCCGGGGCCGCGGCCGGCCGGGCTGCGGAACGGCGGTGACCGTCCCGACCTCGACGAAGCCGAAGCCGAGGGCGCCGAGGCCGGCGAACGACGTGGCGTCCTTGTCGAAGCCGGCGGCGAGCCCGAGCGGCGTCGGGAGGTCGAGCCCGAGCGCGCGGGTGCGCAGGGCTTCGTCGCCGCGGGCCAGCGCGAACGCGAGCAGTCGCCGCGCCAGGGGGACGCCCGTGGCGATCCTGAGGGCCCGGAGGGCAAGCCGGTGGGCCGTCTCGGGATCGAGGCGCACGAGGAGCGTGCGGAAGAGCAGGCGGTAGATCACCGGCAGGACCGTGGACTCACAGGTGACGCCGGGAGGGCGCGAGACGAGGCTGCACTGCGACCATCATCGTGGAGATCCGAGCGGACAGAGTGGGGCGGACCGATCCTCCCGAATGCCGCCAACGTAGCGACTCTGGCACACGCAGACGGGGCTCGACTGCACCCCCGCGGAGCCCGCCGGGGCGGCCGGCGAGCCCGGTGTTGCCGAGTCTGACGACGCTGCCGGCTCGCCGAAAAGCCCGGAAAAATCGAGAAAAGTCCCGGCTTGATGCTCGCGGGGTCGTTGGTAAGATCGGCCGGCCGTGACCCCGACGAAGACGCAGGCGCACGCTCCGCTCCGCTCTCTCGACCAGCGAATGGATGCCCTCAAGCGAGCGAACGACGTCCGCGTCAAGCGCGCCAAGCTCAAGAAGGACCTCAAGGAGGGGAAGGTCCAGATCGAGCAGATCCTCGGCAACCCGCCCGAATACGTCTCGACGGCGAAGGTGATCGACATCCTCATGGCGGTGCCGAAGTTCGGACGCGTGAAGGCGGCACGATTTCTCAACACGTGCCGGATCAGCCAGTCGAAGACGGTCGGCGGCCTCTCCGACCGCCAGCGCGCCGAGCTGATTGGCCTCTTCAACCGCTAGCGGAGCCAGGCTGCCTGCGGCGCTCGTGGTGACGGGCCCGTCGGGCGCGGGCAAGGGGACGCTCATCCACGAGCTCGTCGAGCAGGTCGACGGCGTCGAGGTCACCGTCTCCGCCACGACCCGCTTGCGGCGGCGCGGGGAGCAGGACGGGCGCGAGTACCGCTTCCTCTCCGCCGCGGACTTCCTCGCCGCCGTCGAGCGCGGTGAGTTCCTCGAGCAGGTCGAGTACGTCTCCGGCCATCGCTACGGGACGCTCCGCTCGGAGCTCGACCGGATCCGGCGCGCGGGGAAGGTGCCGCTGCTGGAGCTCGAGACCGAGGGGGCGCTGCGCGTCAAGCACGAGATGCCCGACGCCGTGACGATCTTCATCTCGGCGAGTGTGGACGAGCTCGAGCGCCGCCTGCGGGAGCGGGCGACGGAGAGCGCCGGCGAGATCGACGAGCGAATCGCGCTCGCCCGCAAGCAGCTGGAGCAGGCGGGGGAGTTCGATCACGTGATCGAGAACGACGACCTCGAGCGTGCGGTCGGCGAGCTGACCGGCCTCGTTCGCGGCCTGTTGCGTTCCGCCGCTACCATGCCGGGACGATGATCGAACCCCGTGTAGACGAGCTGCTCGAGAACGTGGATTCGCGCTACGCCCTCGTGATCGTGGCAGCGAAGCGCGCCCGGCAGATCAACAACTACCACCACCAGCTCGGCGAGGGCACCTTCGGCGACAACCTGCCGCCGCTCGTCGAGAGCCGCTCGAAGAACTACCTGACCATGGCTCTCGAAGAGGTCTCGCAGGGCATGCTCGACTACAAGTACTCGGGCTGAGCCTGGATCCCCGCTCTGCGGAGCGCTCGCTCCACAGGCATCATGCGAGGCATGTCCCGCGTCCTCCTCGGAGTGACGGGAGGTATCGCCGCCTACAAGGCGTGTGAGGTCTGCCGGCTGCTGGTCAAGGACGGCCACGACGTCGTCCCGCTCGTCACGCCGGCCGCCGAGCGCTTCGTCACGGCCGAGACCTTCCGGGCCCTCGCCCGCCGGCCGCCGGGAGACGACGTCTATCTCCACCTGACGCGCGCCGACCTGCTCGTCGTGGCGCCCTGCACCGCGAACACGCTCGCGAAGCTCGCCCACGGGCTCGCGGACAACGTGCTCACCGAGGCCGCGCTCGCCCATCGCGGCCCGGTTCTCGTCGCCCCGGCGATGAACCCGCGCATGTGGGCGCACCCGGCGACACGCGCGAACGCCGAGACGCTGCGGTCGCGCGGCATCGTCCTCGTCGGACCGGACGAGGGCGAGACGGCCGAGGGTGAGCTCGGCGTGGGCAGGATGGCCGAGCCGGAGGAGATCCTCCGCGCCGTCCGCGAGGTCCTCGCCGGCACGGGCCCGTTGCGGGGGAAGCGCGTGCTCGTCTCCGCGGGAGGCACGCGCGAGCCCGTCGACGCCGTCCGGTACGTCGGCAACCGCTCGTCGGGCCGGATGGGCGTCGCGCTCGCCGCCGAGGCACGCCGGCGCGGCGCCGAGGTGACCCTGCTCGGAGCGAACCTCGCCGTGCCCGCACCGGCGGGCGTCGAGCTCGTCGAGACGCCGACGGCCGCCGACCTCGAGCGCGAAGCGCTCGCCCGGGCCGCCGCCGCGGACCTCGTGATCATGGCCGCCGCCGTGGCCGACTATCGTCCCGCCGCCGCGCTCGCGGCGAAGCGGCCGAAGGACACGGAGGCCTGGACGCTCGAGCTCGAGCCGACGGCCGACGTCCTCGCCGCTCTCGGCGCCTCCCCGCACGAGGGCCGGCTGCTCGTGGGCTTCGCGGCCGAGACCGGGGAGGGCGGGCTCGAGCGGGCCCGGGAGAAGCTCGCGCGCAAGCGAGCCGACCTGCTCGTGCTCAACGACGTCGCGCGAGAGGACATCGGGTTCGACTCGCCCGACAACGAGGTGACGCTCCTCTCCGCCGCCGGCGAGCGCGCGCTGCCCAAGGCGTCGAAGGACGAGATCGCCGCCGCGATCCTCGACGAGGTGGAACAGCTTCTTGGCTGAGCGTGCGACGCTGCCGGCCTCCACCGACCTCATCTCGACGGTCGTCGGCAACCTGGCCAGGGTCGTGCACGCCCCCGACGCGACGCTGCGCCTCATCGTCCTCTGCCTCGTCGCCGAGGGGCACGCGATCGTGGAGGACTTCCCGGGCGTCGGGAAGACGATGCTCACGAAGGCGCTCGCCCGCTCGCTCCACTGCCGCTTCGCGCGCCTCCAGTTCACGCCCGACCTGCTGCCGTCCGACGTCACCGGCGTCAACGTCTTCGATCAGCGCCGGAACGAGTTCGAGTTCCGGCCGGGTCCGGTGTTCGCGAACCTCCTGCTCGTCGACGAGATCAACCGCACCCCGCCGAAGACCCAGGCGGCGCTGCTCGAGTGCATGGAGGAGCGGCAGGTCACGGTCGACGGGGTCACGTACCCGCTCGAGCGGCCGTTCATGGTGATGGCGACCCAGAACCCGATCGAGTACGAGGGGACGTATCCGCTGCCGGAAGCGCAGCTCGACCGGTTCACCATGCGGCTCTCGCTCGGCTATCCGCCGCTCGCGGAGGAGGCGCGGATGCTCGGCGAGCAGACGAGCGCACCGCCGCTCGAGTCGCTGCCCGCGGTCGCCGACGCCGCGGACGTCCTGGGGCTCGTGGAGGCTGCGCGCGCCGTCTACGTCGAGGAGAGCCTCGGGCGGTACGTCGTCGCCCTCCTGCGCCACACGCGGGCGGATACCCGCCTCTATCTCGGGGCGAGCCCGCGCGCCGGCATCGCGCTGCTCCGCGTCGCGAAGGCGTGGGCGCTCGCAGAGGGGCGCGACTTCCTCGTTCCCGACGACGTGAAGGCGGTCGCGGCACCCGTGCTCGCGCACCGGCTCATCCTTGCGCCGGAGGCACGCACGGCCGGCCTCGCGGCCGAGGAGCTCGTCGCCGAGGCGCTCGCCCACACGCCGGTGCCGCTCTAGGACCGCGATGACGTCCCGGGGGCGCGCAGTACTCGTGCTCGGCGTCCTGTGCTGGGTCGTCGCGATCGTCTTCGGCTCGCGCGCCCTCTATCCGGTCGCCGCGGGGCTCGTGCTCGCGGTTCCGCTCGCTCTCGCCTGGGTGTGGCTCTCGGTGCGCCGGCCGCGCCTGGCCCGTCGCCGCCTCGAGCGCGAGCCCGTCGAGGGGGACGACCTGCGCGTCGAGCTCGTGCTCGACCCGCTCTCGAGCCTGCCGCTGCCGGACGCGGTGGTCGTGGAGCCGGTGGGCCGGCTCGGGCAGCGGGAGGTGACCTTCCGGCGCCTCCGGCCCGGCCGCTACGCCGGCTCGTACGTGCTGAGCGGCGTGCCGCGCGGGCGGCACGAGCTCGGACCGGCTCGCCTGACCGTCGGCGACCCCTTCGGTCTCGCCGCGCGGCACCTGGCCACGGCCGGCCGCGAGGCGGTCGTCGTCCAGCCGCGCCTCGTCGAGCTCGAGCGGCTCTTCTTCGACGGCGGCGCGGGCACGGGAGACGGCCGGCGGATGCTCCTGCGGCGCCCGGCGGGCTTCGAGCTGCACAGCGTGCGCGAGCACGAGCAGGGGGAATCGCTGCGGCGTGTCCACTGGCCGACGACGGCGCGGCGCGGGAGGCTCATGGTCAAGGAGCTCGAGGATGCGCCGCGGCACGAGATCGCCGTCGTGCTCGACGGGGACGCGGTCGGGGCCGTCGGCGAGCCGCCCGACTCGTCCTTCGACGCGGCTGTCCGCGCCGCGGGCTCGATCCTGCTCGCCCAGGTGCGCCGCGGGCGCCGCTGCCTTCTCGCGCTCAACACGCGCGGACGGGAGACGCAGGCCGTCTCGTCCCGTGGCACCGAGCTGGCGCTCGCGCTCGAGCTGCTCGCCGTCGCGGAGGCGGATGCGACGACACCGGTGGCAGCGCTGCTCGAGGCCGGCCCCGGGCCGGCCGGGAGCGCACTCGAGCTCGTGGTCGTCACGGCGCGCCTGGAGCAGACCCTCGTCAGCCGCCTCCTCGAGCGGGCCCTGTCGCACCGCTCGGTGGCGCTCGTACACGTCGAGGCGAGCAGCTTCGAGGGACGTCCGCACCGGGCCGAGGCCGGTCTGCTCCGCCTGCAGGCGGCAGGCGTTCCGGTCGCCGTCGTCCGGCAGGGCGACGACCTCGCCACCGTGCTCGGCGCGACTTCGCCGGCGTTGGGTGCGCATGCGTAGCGCGCCACGCGGCGTCCTGCTCGCAGCGCCCGCCGGCGTCGTCGTCGCGGCGGCCTGGCTCCGGCTCGAGCATCCGCTCGGGCCCCTCTGGCGCCCGGCGGTGCTCGTGGCGCTCGCGCTCGCGGCGGCGGCGGTACCGCGGCGACGGCTGCGCGTCCTCGCGGCCGTCGTGGCGTCGCTCGCCGCTGCCCGGCTCGCGCTCGGCGTCGTGCTCCTGCCCCTGCATCCCCTCGACCCCGGGACGGGCTTCGGCCTCGACGGGGCGTTCGGGACGTTCGCGCACCGGTTCGGCGCCGGGCTCGCCGACTACTACGGCACGCACCTCCCGTTCGATCCGCACCTCCACGTGGAGATGGGCGAGATCGCGCTCGCCGGGGTCTTCTGCTTCACGCTCCTGGTGGCGCTGCTCGCGGCGGCGAGGCAGCGGGTCGCAGCGGTGCTCGCCCTCGTGGCCGGCGCCGGCTGGCCCGCGACCCTGCTGGGGGCCGCGGGGGGAATCGAGGTCGGCGCCGCGATCCTCGCAGCGGGGCTGCTGCTGCTCGCACGTCCCGGCTCGCGGCGCCTCGCGCTCGCGCTGCCGGCTGCAGGCGTCGTCCTCCTGGCGGCGGTTGCGGTCGGCTCGGCCACCGCTGCGCGGCACGGCCTCGTGCGCTGGCAGGCGTGGGACCCGATCCACGGCTCGGAGGTCGAGGTGGGGGCGGCCTTCGTGTGGAGGTCGCAGTACGGCGGGATCCGCTGGCCCGCGAACCCGACGGTCGTCCTGCGCGTCCGGTCGGCGAAGGAGCCGCGCTACCTCCGCGCGGGCGTGCTGGACGACTTCACGCGCGACGCCTGGAGCTTCGGCCCGCCACGGTCCGCCGACTCGCTCGAGCCGGCTGCCGCGCTGCGCCCGGCGAACCAGACGCCGGAGCTCGTCACCGTGGCGGCGCTCGCCGAGCCCCAGCTCGTCGGCGGCAGCATCCCGATCCGCTACAGCGCGGGCAGCACTCCTCTCGTCGAGCTCGAGCCCGGTTTCGCGGTCCTGCCCGACGGTCTCTTCCGCGGCTTCCAGTACACGGCCTGGAGCTACATCCCGCAGCCCACGGCGGCCGACCTCGCGCGCTCCCCTCCGCAGTACCCGGCCGCGCTGCTCGAGCAGGGGATGCTCGGGGTCGGCGACGGAGCCGGCGTCCCGCCGTTCGGGACGCCGAACCGCGAGCGGCTCGTCAGCGAGAAGATCCGGAGCACGCCGCCGCTCGAGCCGTATCTGCCGCTCTTCAAGCAGGCGGAGAAGGTCGCGGGCGAGGCGACGACGCCGTATGCGGCGGTGGCGCGGCTCCAGGACTGGTTCCTCGGCGGCCGCTTCCGCTACGCCGACCACCCGCGCGTGGTCGGGCCGCCGCTCGTCGGCTTCGTCACGACCACGCATGCCGGCTACTGCCAGTTCTTCGCCGGTGCGATGGCCCTCATGCTCCGCTATGTCGGCATCCCCGCGCGCGTCGCCGTGGGCTTCTGGGGCGGGACGCGAGACGGGAACAGCGACACGTGGGTCGTGACCGACACGGACGCCCACGCCTGGGTGGAGGTCTGGTTTCGCGGCTACGGCTGGCTCCCGTTCGACCCGACGCCGGCCGCCCCCAGCTCTGCGCGCGCCGCGAGCACGGGGGGAGGGCCGGCGACCTCGGGCCGTCCCGGGGGCGTGGGTCCGACCGGCGGTGCGGGATCGGCGGCCTCGGGGACGATCGGCCAGGGAGCCTCGGGAGGCAGACCGGTGCGGGGGCGGCTCGAGCCGAGCGTCTCGACCTCGCACGGGGAGACGGGGACGGTGCTCCTGATCGTCGTGCTCGTGCTCGCGGCCGCTGTCGCCGGCATCGTGTTGACGAAGCGCGCGATCCGGTCGGTGCGGAGGCTCGATGGCGATCCCCGCCGGATCGGCGCGTGCTGCCGCCTGGAGCTCACGGAGTTTCTCGTCGATCAGCGCGTCGAGACGAGGGCCGGCGCGACGGTGCAGGAGCTCGGTGAGCTCGTCCGGAGCCAGTTCGGCGTCGACGCGCACCGGTTCGTGCAGGCCGCGGCCGCGGCACGGTTCGGCCGCTCGGAGCGTGCCGCGGCAGCCGCGGTCGAGGCCCGGCGAGAGCTGCAGGAGGTGCTCGACTCCATCCGCCGTGGCCTGAGCCGCCAGGAGCGGCTGGCCGGGCTCCTGTCCATCCGCTCGCTCGTCGGCCGGGCCCGGCCGGTTGACGCCTTGGCCTCCCTGGGTAACACGGGGTCGTGAGCGACTCGGCGTACGACCTCTTCCAGCGGGGCCGGGAGCATCTGCGGGCGGGCCTCCCCGCCCAGGCGACCGTCTCGCTCGAGAAGGCGAAGCGGCGGGAGCCGGAGAAGGCGTCGATCCGGGAGGCGCTCGGCATCGCCTACTTCCGCGTCCGGCGCTGGACCGAGGCGGAGGCGGAGTTCCGGAAGGTGCTCGAGCTGTCGCCCGTCAACGACTACGCGCACTACGCGCTCGGCCGCTGCCTCGAGCAGCAGGGCCGCGCCGTCGAGGCGAACGGGCACTACAAGCTCGCGAGCTCGCTCCAGCCCTCCTCCGACCAGTACCGCTCGCGCATCCGCGATCTGGAGTAGGGGCTCCGCTAGTCGAGCCAGTCGCCGGTCACGCGGCGCACCTCTTCGAGCGAGGAGATACCGGTGCGCACCAGCCGCATGCCGTCGCGGCGGAGCGTCGTCGTCCCCTCCTCGACGGCGGCCGCGAGAATCTCCTCGGTTGAGCCCGAGCTGATGAGCTGCCTCAGCCGCCCCGTCACGGAGATCACCTCGTAGAGCGCGACGCGCCCCGCATAGCCGGTGTGCGAGCACTGGGGGCACCCCTTCGCGCGGTACATGCGGAGGTCGTCGGGCGGTCCGTCGGTCCCGAGCTCGGCGAGCTCGGCCCCGGTCGGCTCGTACTCCTCGCGGCAGTAGGCGCAGAGCCGGCGAGCCAGTCTTTGCGCGACGATGCAGTTCACCGAGGTCGCGAGGAGGCTCGGCTCGATGCCCATGTCCTGGAGCCGCGCGATCGACGACGCAGCGTTTTGCGCGTGAAGGGTCGTGAGGACGAGATGGCCGGTCATCGCGGCCTGGATCGCGATCTGCGCGGTCTCCTCGTCGCGGATCTCGCCGACGAGCAGCACATCGGGGTCCGAGCGCAGGATCGTCCGCAGGCCCCGCGCGAAGGTGAGGCCGCTGCGGGGATGCACTTCTATCTGGTTGACTCCGGACATCTGGTATTCGACGGGGTCCTCGATCGTCATCAAGACGCGCACGTCCTCGTTGAGGATCGCAAGCGCCGCATAGAGCGTCGTCGTCTTCCCGGAGCCGGACGGGCCGACCGTGAGCACGGCTCCATACGGCTGCCGAATCGCGCGGGCGAACGCTTCCTGCGCCTTCGGGGCCATGCCGAGCTCACCCAGCTCGAGTCGGCTCTCGGAGCGGTTCATGATCCGCAGCACGATCTGCTCGCCGTGCGTCGTGGGCAGGACGGCCATGCGGAGATCCACGGGCTTGCCGCGGTGACGGATCGAGACGCGGCCGTCTTGCGGCGCTCGCCGCTCGGCGATGTCGAGCCCGCCCATGATCTTGAGACGGCTCGTGACCGCCGGCTGGAGATTCCGTGGAATCGTCGTCACTCGCCGCGTGACGCCGTCGATCCGAGCTCTGACGACGAGTTCGTTCGCCTGCGGCTCGACGTGGAGGTCCGAGGCCCCATCGTCGATGGCGTGCGTCACGAGCTTGTTGACGAGCTCGATGGCAGGAGCGCTCGTGCCCGCGTCCGCGATGTCGACGCCGCCGGCGGCCGGGTCTTCGCCAGTCGCGTCGCCGAACGACTCCATCTGGATCTCGCTCCGGTACACGCTTGCGATGGCGCTCGTGAGCGCGGGCGCAGAGGCGACGGCGAGGCGAACGTTGAGTCCGAGCGCGAGCCGTAGGTCGTCCGAGGTGACGACATTGGTCGGGTCGGCGACCGCGACGAGCATGAGCCCCTCGGAGAGGAGCTTCATCGGCAGCGCCTGGTAGCGGCGCGCGTACTTCTCCGGCAGGAGCGCGGCGGCCGTGCGGTCGACGTGCGCCTGGTTCAGGTCTACGAACTCGAGCCCGTGCTGCTCGGCGAGGACGCGCGCGAGCGTCGACGGCTCGAGCCAGCCGCGGGCGACGAGGATCTCGCCGACCCGGTGGCCGGTTGCGTCCTTCTCGTCGAGCGCCTGCTCGAGCTGCTCGGCCGTGACGAGCCCCTCCGCGAGCAGGAGCGCGCCGAGAGGTCGGCGTCCCGTCGTCGTGCGAGCATCCGGAGCGGGCGGTCGTAAGGGGTGGAGAAGGCTGGCGGCGGGCTCCATCGTCTCTCTATCGGAGTATGTTCGCGCCGACATGAGGGCCATGTGCCAGCGAGTTACGAAAGCGCGGGTCCGCGTCGCCGGAACGGTTGTCGGCGAGATCGGGGCCGGCCTCTGCGTCCTCCTCGGCGTCGCGCGGACGGACGGAGTGGAGGCGGCGGACAGGCTGGCACGCAGGACGGCCGCGCTGCGCGTCTTTCCCGACGAGGACGGCCGGTTCGACCGCTCGCTCGGCGACGTCGGCGGCGCGGCGCTCGTCGTCTCCCAGTTCACGCTCATCGCGGACACGGCCAGGGGGAACCGGCCGAGCTTCTCCGACGCGGCGCCGCCCGGCCAGGCCGAGCCGCTCTACGAGCGCTTCTGCGCCGAGCTCCGGGCGCTCGGCGTCCCGGTCGAGACGGGCGTCTTCGGCGCCTTCATGCAGCTCGAGCTCGTCAACGACGGTCCGGTCACGATCGTCCTCGAGGCCTGACCGAATCCCACGTCCGGCGGGCGGCTCGCGGCGACCGGGTGGGATTCGGCCGCTGCTACACTCCGCGCACCACATTTCACCGGTTCGGAGAAATGGGCCTGCGGGCCCATTTTTTGTGAGAGAGACGGAGATGCCGACGACATTCGAGAAGGAGCGCGAGCTGGAGCAGGAGATCGTCCCGCGGGTCGAGCGCGACCTGCCAGACGTCGACGTCCTCGCCGTGGAGCTGGCGACGCCGTCCCGCTTCTGCGTCTACGTCGACCATCCCGCGGGGGTCGACCACGCCCTCTGCGAGCGCGTCACGGACGTCCTCCGCGACTACCTGCGCACGTACACCGTCGAGGTCTCCTCGCCGGGGCTCGACCGGCCGCTGCGCCGACGGGAGCACTTCGCACAGGTCGTGGGCCGGCGCGTGCGCATCCGGACGGCCGACGAGAAGCTGAAGGGCCTGCTGGCGTCCACCGACGCCGATTTCCTGACGCTCCACACGGATCGTGGAGAGCGCCAGATCCCGTACGCACTCATCGTGCGGGCCAACCTGATCGGGGATTCCGACGTGAAGGGGAGCGTGACATGAGCCAGGAGATCATCGACGCGGTCCGCGAAATCGAGCGGGACAAGGGAATCGAGGAGGGCGCGCTCGTCACGGCGCTCGAGGACGCGCTCCTCGCCGCCTACAAGAAGACGCCCGGCGCGTCGCGTCATGCGACGGTCGAGCTGCACGACGACGGAGAGTTCCGCGTCTTCTCCGTCGAGCTGCCTCCCGACATCGAGACGGAGCTGCTCGACGAGGCGCGCGAGCGGAAGCTCGAGGAGCTCGAGCGGCTCGAGGAGGAGACGGGCGAGCGCCAGCACACCCTGATCTCCGACGACGACCTCGACATCGACTGGTCGGACGTGCCCGAGGACCAGGTCGTCCGGGAGGACGTCACGCCCGAGGGCTTCGGCCGCATCGCCGCGCAGACGGCGAAGCAGGTGATCCTGCAGCGGATCCGCGAGGAGGAGCGGCGGATGATGTACGACGAGTACATCGACCGGGTGACCGAGGTCGTGACGGGCATCGTCCAGCAGGCCGGCGACCGGAACAACGTCCTCGTCGACCTCGGCAAGGTCGAGGCGCTGCTGCCGCGCTCCGAGCAGGTCGACGGCGAGCGCTACGAGCAGGGCTCGCGCATCAAGGCCGTGATCACCGAGGTCCGCTCCGGGACGAAGGGGCCGCAGGTCATCCTCTCCCGCCGCGACCCGGAGCTGATCAAGACGCTGTTCGAGCTCGAGGTGCCGGAGATCGCCGACGGCCTCGTCGAGATCCGTGGCGTCGCCCGCGAGCCCGGCTACCGCTCGAAGATCGCGGTCGAGTCGCACGCCCAGGGCGTCGATCCCGTCGGCGCGTGCGTCGGCCCGCGCGGCTCCCGCGTGCGCATGGTCGTCTCGGAGCTGCGCGGCGAGAAGATCGACATCATCCCGTGGAACCCGGAGCCGGCCCGCTTCGTGGCCAAGGCGCTGTCCCCGGCGCGGGTGCGCGAGGTGTATCTCGACGACGAGGCGCGTGAGGCGACCGTCGTCGTGCCGGACGACCAGCTCGCGCTCGCGATCGGCAAGGAGGGGATGAACGCCCGCCTCGCCGCCCGCCTGACCGGCTGGAAGGTCGACATCCAGAGCGACACCGAGTTCGCGCAGGCGGAGGCCGAGGCGGCCTTCGGCGGCGGCGAAGACGGCGCCGAGGACTTCTCGGGCCGGTGCGGGGCCATCCTCGCGAACGGCAAGCGCTGCCCGAACGCGGCGCTGCCCGGCTCCCGCTTCTGCGGCGTGCCGGCGCACCAGGCGCTCGAGGGCACCGGCACCGACTACGTCGCCGGTCCGCCTCAGGCGGCCGAGGAGGCCGCGGAGGTCGCGGAGACGCAGGACGAGCCGGCCGCTGCCGGGCCGGAGGGTGCCGGCGCGGAGGTCGCGGAGCCGGAGGAGGTTCCGGCCGGGATCCCGGCCGAGCAGACGGAGGAGGATTCGTAGCGGCGGAGCCGGTGCGGACGTGCGCCGGCTGCGGCCGGCAGGCTCCGCAGCGGCAGCTGCTGCGCTTCGTGATGCGCGAGGGCGAGCTCGTGTACGGGAGGTCGGAGCCGGGCCGTGGCGCCTACACGTGCCGCAGCCTGGCATGCTTCGAGCGCGCGGCGGCGAGCGGCAGGTTCGCGCGAGTTCTGCGCCGGTCCGTGCGGGTCGATCCTGCGCTCCGGCGCCTTTACACTGAGGGGGCAGATGGCGAACTCGGGAAATAGGCCGAACCGGCCGTTGCGGCCTCGCGGCGGGGGCGCCGGCAGAGGCCGCCGCCGCGTCGTGATCGACCAGGGCGCTGCGCGGCCGACGCGCGAGCAGCGGCAGGCACGCCAGGACGCCCCGCGGAAGGAACAGCGGCAGCAGCCGCCGGCGCAGCCGACGGGTCCCGTCTCGGTCGAGTCGGGCGTGAGCGTCCGCGACCTCTCGCAGGCGCTCGGCGTCCCGATGCCGCACATCATCAAGATCCTGATGGGCCTCGGGCAGATGCGGACGGCCACCCAGTCCCTCAGCGACGAGGAGGTCGAGCTGATCGCGTCCGAGGTCGGGCGCGAGGTGACGATCAAGCACGCCGCGGACGAGGAGGAGGAGCCGGAGACGTACGACGACCCGGAGGAGTCGCTCCAGCCGCGCCCGCCGGTCGTGACGATCATGGGCCACGTCGACCACGGCAAGACGACGCTGCTCGACGCGATCCGCCAGGCCCGGGTCGTCGAGACGGAGGCCGGCGGGATCACCCAGCACATCGGCGCGTACCAGGTCGACGTCGACGGGCGCAAGATCACCTTCCTCGACACGCCGGGCCACGAAGCCTTCACCGCCATGCGGGCCCGTGGCGCGAAGGTGACGGACATCGCGGTGCTGGTGGTCGCGGCGGACGACGGGGTGATGCCGCAGACGAAGGAGTCCATCGCGCACGCTCGTGCGGCGGAGGTGCCGATCGTCGTCGCGGTGAACAAGATCGACCTCGCGGACGCGAATCCCGACCGCGTCAAGGGGGAGCTCGCCCAGGAGGACCTCCAGCCGGAGGAGTGGGGAGGCTCGACGCAGTTCGCCGACGTCTCGGCGAAGAACAAGCAGAACCTCGACGATCTGCTCGAGAAGGTGCTCCTCGTCGCCGACCTCGAGCTCGAAGGTCTCAAGGCGAACCCCGATGCCCCGGCTTCCGGCCCCATCATCGAGTCGCGCCTCGACGTCGGCCGCGGCCCCGTCGCGACGATGCTCATCCATCGCGGCACGCTCAAGGTCGGCGACGCGCTCGTCGCCGGGGACTCCCACGGCCGCGTGAAGGCGCTGTTCGACCACAAGGGCGAGCGGCGGGAGAGCGCGGAGCCGGGAGATCCGGTCGAGATCCTCGGCTTCGACAAGCCACCTGCCGCCGGCGAGCTCGCGCGGGTCGTCGGGAACGATCGCGAGGCACGTGATCTCGCGAACCGGCGCGCCGAGCGCCTCCGGCGAGAGCAACTCGCCTCCGCGCGGCCGCCCGGGCCGACGCTCGAGACCCTGTTCGAGCAGCTCCAGGCAGGCGAGGTCTCCGACCTGAACCTCGTCGTGCGCGGCGACGTCGCCGGCTCGGTCGAGGCCGTCGTGTCGGAGCTGTCGAAGTTCGAGCACCCGGAGGTGCGGCTGAACGTGATCGCCCAGGGTGTGGGCGCGATCACGCAGAACGACGTGATGCTCGCCTCGGCGTCCGACGCGCTCATCGTCGGCTTCAACGTGCGGCCGAACGCGGAGACGCGCGAGCTCGCCGTGCGCGAAGGCGTCGAGATCCGCACCTACGACGTCATCTACAAGCTCACCGAGGAGATCGAGCAGGCACTCGTCGGCAAGCTCGCGGCGGTCACGACCGAGGAGACGATCGGCGAGGCCGAGGTGCGGGCGCTCTTCCGCGTCTCGCGGCTCGGCACGATCGCCGGCTGCATGGTCACCGACGGGGTCGTACGGCGGGGTGCGAGCGTGCGGGTGATCCGCGACGGGGCGGTCGTCCACACGACGTCGCTCGCCCAGCTCAAGCGCTTCAAGGACGACGTGCGCGAGGTGGCCGAAGGCTTCGAGTGCGGCATCCTTCTCGAGGGCTTCAACGACGTCAAGGAAGGCGACGTGCTGGAAGTGTTCGAGACGCGCGAGGTCGAGCGGACGTCGCTCGCCGAGGCGCCCGCCTCCTAGGCGCGCCGGCCGAGCGTGCCGAGCGGCTGGGTGGGAATCCTGACGTGCGAGCTCCACTTTCCCGAGGCGCACTCGCTCAAGGAGAAGCGGCGGCACGTGCGCTCGGCGAAGGCGCAGCTGCAGAAGCGCGTGGGCGCCTCGGTGGCGGAGGTCGACCATCACGACGTCTGGCAGCGGACACGGCTCACCGTCGCGTGCGTCGCGCGGGAGCATCGCGAGGCCGAACGCCTGCTCGACGAGGCCGAGCGGTGGCTGCGCGGCCAGGAGTGGGAGGTCGCGCTTGCAGAGCGCCTGGTCGCCGATCCCGAGGACTAGGCTCGCGCCGATGAACGTGGTCGACCTGATCGAGCGGAAGCGGAACGGGGAGGAGCTCGCCGCGTCCGAGCTGCACGATCTCGTGGCCGCGTACGTCCGGGAAGACGTGCCCGACTACCAGGCGGCCGCCTTCCTGATGGCGGTCTGGTTCCGCGGCCTCTCGCCGGCCGAGACGTCCGCCCTGACCGACGCGATGGTGGCGAGCGGCGAGACGCTCGACGTGGCCGCGCGGCTCGGGCGCAGCGTCGTCGACAAGCATTCGACGGGCGGCGTGGGGGACAAGACGACGATCGCCATCGGGCCCGTCGTCGCCGCGTGCGGGGTTCCCTTCGGGAAGATCAGCGGCCGCGGTCTCGGCCACACCGGCGGCACGCTCGACAAGCTCGAGTCGATCCCCGGCTTCCGCGTCGAGCTGACGACGGAGGAGTTCATCGGCCAGGTGCGCGAGATCGGGCTCGCCGTGGTCAGTCAGAGCGCCGAGCTCGTCCCGGCCGACCGGAAGCTGTACGCACTGCGCGACGTGACGGCGACGATCGACGAGGACTCGCTCATCGCCGCCAGCATCATGGCCAAGAAGATCGCGGGCGGGGCGAGCGCTCTCGTGCTCGACGTCAAGGTCGGGGAGGGCGCCTTCATGCGGACGCAGGAGCACGCCCGCAGGCTCGGGGAGGCGATGCGGGCGCTCGGGAAGGGGGCCGGGCTCTCCGTCGTGTGTCTCCTCACCGACATGGAGCAGCCGCTCGGGCGGGCGGTCGGGAACGCGCTCGAGGTGCTCGAGGCCCGTGACGTGCTCGCCGACGCCGGGCCGGCGGACTTCCGCGAGCTCGTTCTGACGGCCGCGAGCGAGCTCCTCGCGCTGTCGGACCTCCACATCGACCGGGCGGAGGCGCGGCGGCGGACGGAGCAGGCGCTCGCGGACGGCTCGGCACTCGGAGCCTACGAGCGCTGGATCCGCTCGCAGGGCGGAGATCCGGACCCCGCACGGCTGCCGCGGGCCCCCGTGGTGCACGAGGTGCTCGCTCCGCGCTCGGGTCACGTGCGGAACCTCCACGGACGGGCCGTGGCGGCCGCGGCGATGGCTCTCGGGGCCGGACGCGCGCGCAAGGAGGAGGGGGTCGACCACGCGGTCGGCATCGTCTGCCACCGCAAGCGGGGGGACGAGGTCAGGGAGGGCGAGCCGCTCGCCGAGGTCCACGCACGCGACGAGGCGGCGGCAGAGCTGGCCGAGCAGGGGTTCCTGGTCGCCTGCGAGATCGGGGACGAGCCGCCGGAGCCGCGCCCGCTCGTGCTCGACGTCCTCCGCTGAGGCTGCCCGGGCTCCGGGGCGATGCCGGCCCCGAGACGCCGGTGGGACGCACATTGCGACCCTGTTGTGGCAAAGCCGGCACGGTTCGGTGACGCTTGCACCGGTAGCGTCCAGGCCGAGGGCGGCGGGAACCGGCTCCCCACCCAGGGCGGGGGTGCGCGCCGGGAGGCGCCGGTACGTGCGCGCCTTCGGTGGGACCGGAGGGAGCTTGCTGCAGGGAAGCAGTCTCGGGCCGGGCGCGCTTGAATACAGGCATGACCGAGCGCATGCGCCGCGTCAACGAGCTGGTGCGGCAAGTGCTCGCCGAGGCGTTACCCGAGCTGAAGGATCCACGGATCGGCCTCGTCACCGTGACTGCCGTCGACACGACTCCGGACCTCCGCTACGCAACCGTCTACGTGAGCGTCCTGGGCTCGAGCCGGAAGCGGCGGGCGAGCCTGCTCGCGCTCGAGACCGCCCACGGCTATCTTCAGGCGCGGCTGGGCCGTGAGGTCAGGCTCAAGCGGACTCCGCAGCTTAGGTTCGAGTACGATCCCTCGCCCGAGCGCGGTGTGCGCATGACCCGCCTGATCGACGAGCTCGCGCCGGACGACGATGACACCGATGAAGGATGATCTGAAGGCGATCGCGGCCGCGCTACGGGAGCACGACCGCTTCCTCGTGGTCACCCACGAGAACCCGGACGGGGACGCTCTCGGTTCGCTCCTCGCGGCGACGCTCGCGCTCCGACAGCTCGGCAAGGACGCGCTGATGTACCTCGCCGGCGACACGCCGCTGCCACACGAATACGCCTTCATGCCGCTCGGCGAGCTCCTCCGTGACCTACCGGATGACAGCGGCGACCGGGTTCTGCTCGCCGTGGACTGCGCGAAGAAGGAACGGATCGGCGACGCGGAGGCGCTCACCCGCGCGCCCCTCGTACTGGACGTCGACCACCACCACGACAACACCCGTTTCGGAGACGTCAACCTCATCGTCGCCGATGCCTCCTCGACCGGCGAGGTGCTACGCGACGTGATCGCTGAGCTCGGCCTCGAGCTCACCCCCGACCTCGCGGAGCCCCTCTACATCGCGCTCGTCACCGACACTGGCCGCTTCCAGTACGCGAATACGACGCCGAAGGCGCTGCGCCTGGCTGCCGAGCTCGTCGACGCCGGCGCAGACATCCACGCCGTCTTCCAGCAGGTGTACGAGTCCGTCGAGTTCGCCAAGCTCAAGCTCCTCGCCCGCGCCCTCTCCCGGGCCGAGGTGCTGGAGGGCGGACGGATCGTCGTGTCGCATCTCGTGCGCACCGACTTCACCGAGGTCGGCGCATCCGAGCCCTACTCGGAGGGGCTCATCGACTACCTGCGCGCCGTCGAGGGTGCCGAGCTGGCGGTGCTGATCCGGGAGCAGCTCAGCAGAGGCGCCCAGGGGCACAAGGGATCGCTCCGCTCCTCGATCGACGAGCTCGACGTCTCGGTGATCGCTCGCCGGTTCGGCGGCGGCGGCCACCGGCAAGCAGCCGGCTTCGAGAGCGACGCGCCGCTCGAGGAGATCGTCGAGGTCATCCGGCAAGGCTTCCTCGAACAGCGTGCCGCCTCGCGCTCTTGAGCCGGCGGGCGTCGCGCTCGTCGACAAGCCGAGCGGCCCTTCGTCCTTCGCCGTTGTCGCCCAGATTCGCCGCTCGACCGGAGCGCGGACCGGGCATGCCGGCACGCTCGACCCATTCGCGAGCGGGCTGCTCCTGCTGTTGTCCGGTAGGGCAACTAAGCTGGCGCCATGGCTCGTCGGCCTGGACAAGCGTTACGCCACCGAGATCGACCTCACCTCCCGGACCTCGACCGGAGACCCGGAAGGCGAGGTCGTCGGCCGACAGGATCCGCCGGCGGAGGACGAGCTGGCCGAGCGGCTCGAGCGCCTCCGGGGGGAGATCGAGCTGCCGATCCCCGCGGCGTCCGCGGTGAAGATCGGCGGCGAGCGTGCGTACAGGCTCGCGCGGCGGGGAGTCGAGGTGGAGATGCCGCTGCGGCGCTCGACGGTGCACGCGCTCGACGTCATCGCGTATACGGGTGAGCGGGTGAAGCTCGACCTGCACGTGAGTTCGGGGACGTATGTGCGCTCGCTTGCGGACGCGCTCGGCGGACATTGCGTCACGCTGCGACGCACGGAGGTCGGGCCGTTCAGGGTGGAGGACGCCGTCGCCCCGGAAGCGTTCGTCGCGGAACGGCTCCTGCCCGAGGCCGAGGTACTGGAGCGCATCGGCGTGACGGGCGGCAAGCCAGGATGAACGTCGCCCACGACCCCGCCGGGCTGCCGGCCGCACGTCGCGCCGTGGCCGTCGGCACGTTCGACGGCGTCCACCGCGGCCATGTGCATGTCGTGCAGGCGGCACGGACGGCCGGGCTCCGCACGACGGTCGTGACCTTCGATCCCCACCCGCGAATCGTCCTCGGAGGGGGAGTCGAGCTGCTCGCGACGCTCGAGAGGCGGCTCGAGCTCTTCGCAGCGGCCGGCGTGGAGGACGTGCTCGTGCTCCCGTTCGACGAGAACCTTGCGGCGCTCCCGGCGGCGGAGTTCGCGGAGCGGATGCTGCGAGGGATCGGGGCGGAGGTCGTCGCTGCGGGGGAGACCTTCCACTTCGGCCACGGCCGTGGCGGCGACCTCGAGCTCCTGCGCCGGCTGGGATTCGACGTCCGGCCGGTGCCACTGCTCGAGAACGTCTCCTCGAGTCGCGTCCGGCAACTCGTGCACGCCGGGGACACGGAGCACGCCGCAGCGCTGCTCGGGCGGCCGCCGGAGGTCGAGGGCACCGTCGTGCGCGGCGACGGCCGCGGGCACGCGCTCGGCTTCCCGACCGCGAACCTCGACGTCCCACCGGCCCTGCTCGTACCGCCGGACGGCGTCTATGCGGGCTGGACACGCGGGCGGCGGGCGGCGATCTCGATCGGCAGCAACCCGCACTTCGACGGCCACGAGCGCCGCGTCGAGGCGCATCTCCTCGACTTCGACGGCGACCTGTACGGGCAGCGGCTCGTCGTGGAGGTGTGGAGGCTCCTCCGCGAGCAGCGGCGCTTCGACTCCCTCGAGGAACTCGTCACGGCCATCGCCGCGGACGTCGAGCGGACGCGCGGTGCCGCCCGGCCGGACTGAGGAGGAGCGATCAGGAGCCGGCGCGGGGGAGGGCGACCCAGCCGATCCGGGCGACGCCCGGGCGCGGAAAGTCTGCCCGGTGCGTCATGAGGAGTCCGCCCGCAAAGCCGTAGACGCCGTCGCTGACAGCGTCGAGGGCGTAGGGTGGGCGCTCGATCCGACTCCCGGTGAGCGGGTCGGTCTCCGCTGCGGCTACTCGCCAGCGGCGGCCTCGCCGATCGACGACCGCCGCCACGTCACCGAGAACGTAGCGGCCCGCTTCCGGCCTGCCGCCGGCCGTGCCCTCCGAACCCTGCGCGGGCGCGGGGACGAGTCCGAGCCCGTCGACCACGTGCCGGATGAGAGCGCTGCCGCGCCAGCTGTTCGTGAGCACGGTGAGCGCCGTCCCGTCCTCCGGCAGGAGAAGGAGCAGGGACTGGTAGCCGCCGACGGACCCCTCGTGGTCGACGGCGAGCCGACCCCCGACGAGGTCGCGCTGCCAACAGCCGAGGCAGTAGCGGCCGCCGAGCGCCTCTGCCTGCGGCTCGCGCAACGCGGCGAGCCGGGCCTCCGACAGCGGCCCAGGCCCGCCGAGCTGGTGCTCGGCGAAGCGCAGGAGATCCCCGACCGTCGACCAGAGCCCGCCCGACGGACGGCGCGAGACCGGGTAGTGGGGTGACCCCGCAAACCGCTGGCCCGTCCTCCCGGCCTGCACGTGCCCCGGTGCCGCTCCCGGCGGCTCGTCGAAGCCTGTTGCCACGAGACCGAGCGGTTCGAGCAGGCGCTCTCGGAGCGCCCCGGTGAACGAGGTGCCCGCGGCCGCGCCGCACGCTTCGCCGGCGAGCCAGTAGCCGGCGTTCGAGTACGACCAGAGTCCCCGGCACGGCTCGGGGAGCGGCTCCGCCGCCTCGGGCCGCAGCTCGGCGGTGTGGGAGAGCAGGCGGCGGGCGCTCGCACCACCCGGGAGCGGCTCGTCGAGATCGAGCAGGAGCGCCGCGAGCGACGCCGTGAACCACTTCGTGATCGAGGCGATCCGGAAGGGCGTATCCACACCTGCCGCGCCGGCTGCGGCGAGCTCCACCTCACCACGCACGAGCAGGCCTGCCGCCGCCGCCGGAATCCGTGTCCGGGCGTGGGCGGCGCGCACGATCTGTGCCAACCTTCCCTGCGGAATCGCTCTGGCCATGCCGCTTTCCGCTACCCTAGCCCGCGACCCCGGCCCGGCTCGTGCGACTGTTCCTTGGCGTCGCAGGCGGAGCCCAGGGAGGCGAAAGGAAGGAGAGGGCGTTGGCCCTGACCAAGGAAGCGAAGCAGGAGATCATCACGAAGCACGGCCGCAGCGCCGCCGACACCGGCTCGCCGCAGGTCCAGATCGCGATGCTCACGCAGCGGATCAACGAGCTGACGGAGCATCTGCGCACGCACAGGCACGACCACTACTCGCGGCGTGGCCTGCTCAAGCTCGTCGGGCGCCGCCGCCGCTTCCTGAACTACCTGCAGAAGCACGACCTCGAGGGCTACCGCGCCCTCATCAAGGAGCTCGGCCTGCGCCGCTAGCTCCGAACACACGGAGGGTGGAAGTTCGAGCGAGCCCACCGCGCCCCGGCCGCCGGGCTGGCTCGAGCTCCCGCCCTCCACAAGCAGAGTGGAGGACAATCGAATGAGTATCGCGACCGAGCGCCGGGCGCAGGTCTCCGTCCAGATCGGGACACAGGAGATCACTCTCGAAACCGGCAACCTCGCGAAGCAGGCGGACGGCGCCGTCGTCGTCCGCGCGGGCGACACGATGGTGCTCGCCACCGCCCAGGGCCGCGCCGAGGCGCGGGAGGGGGCGGACTTCTTCCCGCTCACCGTGGACGTCGAGGAGCGGATGTACGCCGCCGGCAAGATTCCGGGCGGCTTCTTCAAGCGGGAGGGGCGCCCGACCGAGCGCGCCATCCTCACCGCGCGGATGATCGACCGGCCCATCCGGCCGCTCTGGCCGAAGGGCTTCCGCAACGAGGTGCAGGTGATCTGCACGGTGCTCAGCGCCGACCTCGTCACGGCTCACGACATCCTGTGCATCAACGGCGCGTCCGCCGCGCTCATGCTCTCGCCGCTCCCGTTCCTCGGGCCGGTCGGGGCAGTCCGGATCGGCCTGATCGACGGGCGGCTCGAGGTGAACCCGACCCTGCGCGAGTGCGAGGACGCCTCGGAGCTCGACCTGATCGTCGTCGGCACGAAGGAAGCGCTGACGATGGTCGAGGCCGGCGCGAACGAGGTGCCGGAGGAGCAGATTCTCGAGGCGTTCGAGCTCGCGCACGCAGAGATCGTGAAGCTGTGCGAGGCGCAGGAAGAGCTGCGCCGCCAGGCGGGCAAGCCGAAGTGGATCGACCTCGACCTCGTCGAGGAGCTCGAGCGCGAGCACGGGCAGGCGATCTACGAGCGGATCCAGCAGGTCGGCATCCGCGAGGCGAGCGCCCTCGTCGACGACCTCGTCGCCGAGCTTGCTCCGGCGATCACGATGGAGTCGACCGACGAGGACATGGTCCGGCAGACACAGGTCCGCTCGGCTCTCGGGCTCCTGCTCGAGAAGCAACGGGCGGCGGCCGTCGAGGGGCCGGTGCGGGAGCAGTTCGGCACCGAGCTGAAGGCGCTGACCGACGCGGAGCAGGACTCGAAGGCGCTCAAGTCCGCGAAGCGGCAGCTGCTCTTCGACCGGATCGTCGAGGACGTCGAGCTGCCGTTCCCGGCCGGCACGACGGGGAACGACCCGGAGACGGGTGCGCCGCTGCCGGCGGTCAAGGACTCGCAGACGAAGACGTACGTGAAGAAGGTGTGCGACTCCGTCTACAAGGATCTCGTGCGGCAGAAGATCGCCGTCGAGAAGCGCCGCCCGGACGGTCGCGGGGCCGAGGAGATCCGGCCCATCTCGATCGAGGTCGGCGTCAATCCGCGCGCCCACGGCTCCGGCCTGTTCACGCGGGGCCAGACCCAGATCCTCTCCTCGCTCACGCTCGGCACGGCGAAGGAGGGACAGCGGATCGACGACCTCTCCCTCGAGGAGGAGCGCCGCTACCTGCACCACTACAACTTCCCGCCCTACTCGGTCGGGGAGACCGGCTTCATGCGCGGCCCGAAGCGGCGTGACATCGGCCACGGGGCCCTCGCGCAGCGCGCCCTCGAGCCGGTCATTCCGGGGCCGGACGAGTTCCCGTACACGATCCGGATCGTCTCGGAGACGCTCGAGTCGAACGGCTCCTCGTCGATGGGTTCCGTCTGCGGCTCGACGCTCTCGCTCATGGACGCGGGTGTACCGATCTCCGCACCGGTCTCCGGCATCGCCATGGGGCTCGTGAAGGAGGGCGACGACTACGTCATCCTCACGGACATTCAGGGAGCGGAGGACCACCTCGGCGACATGGACTTCAAGGTCGCGGGCTCGCGCAACGGGATCACCGCGCTCCAGATGGACATCAAGATCACCGGTGTCACGCAACAGATCATGCGAGACGCGCTCGAGCAGGCGAAGCGGGCACGCGAGTTCATCCTCGGGAAGATGCTCGAGGTGATCCCGGAGTCGCGCTCGGAGCTCGCGGAGAACGCACCGCGAATCACCTCGATCAAGATCGACCCGGAGAAGATCGGCATGGTCATCGGCAAGGGCGGCGAGACGATCCGCGGCCTCGAGTCGGACTACGAGGTGCAGATCGACATCGAGGAAGACGGCACGATCCTCATCTACGCCACCGAGGGGACGAAGGCCGACGCGGCGATCGCCGCGATCGAGGCGCTCACGAAGGAGCCGGAGGTCGGCGACACGTACACCGGCAAGGTCGTGAAGACGACGCAGTTCGGCGCCTTCGTCGAGCTGAAGAAGGGCACGGACGGCCTCCTGCACGTCTCGAACGTCGGACCCGGCCGGGTCGCGCACATCGAAGACGTCATGGGACGCGGCGACGTCGTGGACGTCGTCGTCCAGGAGGTCGACAAGGCGCGCGGGCGGATCGGGCTGAAGCTCGTCGCGAAGCACGAGAACGGCGGCCTCGTCCAGCCGGAGGAGCTCATCGAGCGGGCGAAGAACGCTCCGCCGCGGCCTCCGGAGGAGGAGCGGCCGCGCGGCGACCGCCGGGGTGGCCGTGGTGGTGGCGGCCGCAGCCGCGGGCCGCGCCGCGAGAGCGCCTAGCAGCGGCAGGGGCCGGCGGCAGACGCTGCCGGCCCCGCCTCGTCCCACCTGGCTCCGAGAGCCTCGGCTCATATCCCCCTTTCGGGGGACGAGGGCTTGCCCTGAAAGCGGCTCGCCGACGCGGCGATTGCTGCCGATGGCAGGACGCGGACCAGCATCGTGAAACTTCCAACGACCTCACCGCTGCGGGGCCTCGTCGAGGTGACCCGTCTTCTGCGGGCGCGGGAGGATCTCCCGACACTGCTCGACGCTGTCGCGCGCACGATCGGCCAGTCGCTCGGCTATCGCACGGTGGCCGTCAACCTCTACCGGCCGGCCTGGGACGACTTCGAGGTCACGGCCGTGTACGGGAACGAGGAGGCTCGCTCGCTGCTCCTCGGGACCGTGCGGGAGGGGGCGGACTGGACCGTCCTCCTCACAGACCGATTCGAGCGGCGCGGGGCCTACCTCGTCCTGCGGGGTGACGTCGACTGGGAGTCGCTCGGACTGAGCTACACGCCGCAGGGAGAGCGTCCCGCGGATCCGGAGGCCTGGGACCCGGAGGATGCGCTCTTCGTCCCGATGCGCGACCAGGATGGGAACCTGCTCGGGATCATCTCCGTCGACGAACCCTTCAGCGTCCGCAGACCGACCGACGCGGAGCTCGACGTTCTCGTGACCCTCGCCGCTTACGCGGCGCTCGCTCTCCAGGAGGCCCGCGAGTCAGCCGAAGCGGCCCGCCACCAGCGGGCGCTCCAAGAACTGCTGGCCGTTTCGTCGCGGATCACGAGCGAGACGGCGAGCGACGAGATCCTGCGCCGCGTCTGCACCGGCATCCACGACGCACTCGAGTTCCGCAACGTGTGCGCAGCCCTCATCGAGCCCGAGACGGGCGCGATCGTGCCGCATGCTGCAGCCGGGTGGGGGCTCGAGGCGCTTCGGAAACGCCCGTCCATCAACCTCGCACAAGTCGCGCCGCTGCTCGATGACGAGTTCCTGCGCGAGGGCTGCTACCTCCTCACGCAGGAACAGCTGCGGACACGGCTGGCGCCGGACGTCGAGGTCTACCCGTCGCGCCTCAACGGACGCGGCCCGCGGGCATGGAACACACACTCCCTGATCGTCCCGCTCCACGACGGCGAGGGCGAACTGCTGGGAATGATCTGGGTGGACAACCCGAGCGACCGACTCGTCCCGTCGGCCGACCGCCTTCAGGCGCTCCGCATCTTCGCGAACGACGCAGCTGCGGCGCTCGTCTCGGGGCGACAGGTCGGACAGCTGCGCTTCCTCGCCGACCACGATGCTCTCACGCAGCTGCTGAACCGCCGCGTGTTCATCGAACGCCTCGAAGGAGAGGTGGCGAGGGCGGAGCGCTACGGCCGTTCCTTCGGCCTCGTAATCGCCGACCTCGACCGCTTCAAGGATCTGAACGACCGCTACGGCCACGCCGCGGGAGACGCCGCGCTCGCAAGGTTCGCGGACGTTCTGGCGCGCGGGTTGCGCAAGCCTGACGCTGCCTTCCGGATCGGCGGCGACGAGTTCGCCGTATTGCTCGTCGAGGCGACCGAAGACGCCGTGAGGCGCGTGGTCGACCGCATGCGATCGCTGCTCGAGGAGTTGGCCGCGGGCGGGGAGCCGTGGCTCGGCGGCCTACAGTCGAGCTTCGGCTTCGCCTCGTATCCCGAGGATGCGACGGACGCCCAGACGCTCTTCCGGCTCGCCGACGCCGCGCTCTACGAGGCCAAGCGTGCCGGCATTGGCCTCCGCTGCGTCGCGCGCGTCTGACTGTCTCGTAGGGACCTGTCCCGGTAACTGTTACCGGGACAGGTCCCGATCCGCCCTGATCCCGCGGGAATCTGGCTTGGCGTGCGGCGCGATGTCCTTTCGGGCCGTGTCCGGGTATCTGTTACCCGGACACGGCCCACCCGGACAGGGCGCGGTCGGATCGGCCGGCCCGGGGATTCGCCTACGATCGGGCCGTGCAGAAGGTCGTGCTGAGCGAGCTCGACACGGGCGAGCGGGTCGTCTCGGAGCGGGTGCCGAGCGTCCGGTCGGTCGCGCTCGGCTTCTGGATCGACGTCGGCTCCCGCGACGAGCGGGCCGAGCGGGCGGGCGTCTCCCATTTCATCGAGCACCTCCTGTTCAAGGGATCGCGGCGCTTCGACGCGCGGGAGATCGCCGAGACGTTCGACGCGATGGGGGCCGAGCTCAACGCCGCGACCTCCCGCGAGAACACCGTGGTCTACGCACGTGTGCCCGACCACCGTCTCGAGCAGGCGCTCGAGGTCGTGACCGACATGGTCTACGCGCCCTCGTTCGCGGAGGTCGACCAGGAGCGGGAGGTCGTGCTCGAGGAGATCGCGATGTACGAGGACGCGCCGCAGGAGCTCGTCCACGACCTGTTCTCGAGGGCCGTCTTCGGCGACCACCCGCTCGGCCGGCCGGTGATCGGCACGGCGGAGGTGATCTCGTCGGTGAGCAGACGGGCTCTCGCCGGCTACCACCGCACCGCGTACACCCCCGGGAACATCGTCCTCGCCGCGGCCGGCAACGTCGAGCACGACCGGCTGGTCGCGCTCCTGCAGCGGAGCGAGCGCCGGGCAGGCGCCCCCTCGCGCGGCGGCACCCGGGTCCGGCGTCCGCTCGCGAAGCCTCCCGGCCCGGGGCTCGAGTTCCAGCCCAAGGAGACGGAGCAGTACCACCTCTGCATCGGCGCGACCGGCATCTCCCGCTCGGACCGCCGCCGCTTCGCCGCGTCGCTGCTCGACTCGATTCTCGGCGGCTCCGCCTCGTCACGGCTCTTCCAGGAGATCCGCGAGAAGCGCGGCATGGCCTACGCGGTCTACAGCTTTGCGGCGCAGTACAGCGACACCGGCATCGTCGGCATCTACGTCGGCACACGGGAGGAGAATCTCGGCGCCTGTGTCGAGATCTGCGTCGAGCAGATCGGCGAGATCGCGGCCGGGCGCCTGCGCAAGGGCGAGCTCGAGCGGGCGAAGGAGAACCTCAAGGGGCGGATCGTGCTCTCGCTCGAGTCGACCTCGAACCGGATGAGCCGCCTCGGCAAGTCCCTCGTCAGCGACACGGAGTTGCTCACCCTCGAGCGGGTGATGGCGGAGATCGACGCCGTCGACGCCGGAGAGCTGGCGGAGCTCGCCTCCGTGCTCCTGCCGCCGGAGCGGCTCGCGGCCGCGGGTGTCGGACCCGACGAGGCCCGCTTCCGGGAGGCCGTCGGACGCGCGAGCACGACGCTCGTCGCGGAGGAGGCTGCGTGAGGCTTGCGTTCTTCGGGGCGGAGGGGAAGGCCGGTGGCGCAATCGTGCCGCGCCTGGTCGCCGCCGGCCACGAGGTGCGCGAGATCGAGCTCGGCGACGAGCCGAACGTCGAGGGCTGCGACGCCGCCGTCGACTTCACGACGCCCGAAGCGGCGCCCCCGAACGTGCGTGCGGTGCTCGAGCAGGGCGTGTCGTGCGTCGTCGGCACGACGGGCTGGCAGCCCGAGGAGCTCGGCGCGCTCGCCGCCGAGAAGGGGCTGCGGCTCTTCGTCGCGCCGAACTTCTCCCTCGGCGCGGTGCTGATGATGCGCTTCGCCCGGGAGGCGGCTGTGCACTTCCCGCGCGCCGAGATCGTCGAGCTGCACAACGAGGCGAAGAAGGACAGGCCGTCGGGCACCGCCAGGATGACCGCCGACCTGATCGGCGGCGACCCGGCGATCCACTCGGTGCGCCTGCCCGGTCTCGTGGCGCACCAGGAGGTGATCTTCGGCGCGGACGGGCAGCTGCTCACAATCCGCCACGACACGACCGGTCGGGAGTCCTTCGCCGACGGCGTCCTCCTCGCCCTCGCCAAGCTCGGCGAGCTGCCACCGGGCCTGACCGTCGGACTCGAGACGCTTCTCTCGTAGAGGATTCCCCCATGGCGGCCCCGCACAGCTTCGACTTCCAGAACGTCGCGCCGGCCGTGTCGGGGAAGCTGCGCCGGGGCGCGGACGGGGCCGGGTAGCCGTGCGGGTGGTCGTTCTCGGCGGGGGGTCGACCGGCGAGCATTTCGTCGGCGCGCTCCGCCGTCTCGATTCCGAGGCGGAGATCACGCTCGTCGAAGAGCGGCTCGTCGGCGGCGAGTGCTCGTACTTCGCGTGCATGCCGACGAAGACGATGCTGCGCGCGACCGAGGTCGCCGCGTCGCTCGGGCGGACGCCGGGCCTGCGGCCGGAGGAGCCGGCAGCGGACGAGATCTGGGTGTGGCGCGACTGGATGACGTCCGACTGGGACGACTCCGGCCAGCTGCAAGTCCTCCAGGACTGGGACTGCCGGCTCGTTCGCGGCGAGGGCAGCGTGCTGCGGCCCGGGGTCGTCGAGGTGGACGGCAAGGAGATCCCGTACGACCGGCTCGTCGTCGCCACCGGCTCGCGGCCCGCCATCCCGCCCGTGGAGGGGCTCGAGTCGGTCGAGTACTGGACGAACCGCGAGGCGACGCGGGCACACAAGGCGCCGGAGAGCCTCCTCGTCCTCGGCGGCGGGCCGGTCGGGTGCGAGCTGGCCCAGTTCTACTCCCGGCTCGGCTCGCGCGTCACGCTCGTAGAGGGGAGTGAGCGGCTGCTGGGGCGCGTCCACCCCGACGCCGGCGAGCTGCTCGAGGCCGCGTTCAGGGAGGAGGGGATCGAGCTTCGCCTCGCCGTCTCGGTCGAGCGCGTGGAGCCGGGGCCCCGAGCCGAGCTGTCCGACGGGTCCACGGTCGAGGCGGAGCGTCTCCTCGTGGCGACCGGGCGCCGCCCGAACGTCGAGCGGCTCGGGCTCGAGCAGCTGGGCGTCGGGATCTCGCGGCGGGGGATCGAGGTGGACGAGCGGCTGCGGGCGGCGAGTGACGTGTGGGCGATCGGGGACGTGACGGGGATCGCGCAGTTCACCCACGTCGGCAAGTACCAGGCGCGCGTCGCGGCCGCCGACATCGCCGGCGAGTGGGCGAAGGCCGACTATCGCGCCGTTCCCGCCGGGATCTTCACCGACCCGGAGGTGGCGACCGTGGGCCGCACGGAGGGGGACGATCTCGTCACGGCCCGCATCGAGCTGGGGTCACTGCCGCGGCTCTCGACGTACGAGCGCCCGCAGCGTCCGGGCTTCCTCCGCCTGTTCGCGACCCGGAGCCCCCGGACTCTCACCGGAGCGGTCGGCGTCGGCCCGCAGGCCGCGGAGTGGCTCGGGCAGCTCACGCTCGCCGTCCGGGCCGAGGTTCCGCTCGCGACGCTGCTCGACACGATCCAGCCCTACCCGACCTTCTCGGAGGGCGTCTTCTACTCGCTGCAGGCGCTGCGGGACGAGCTCGAGAGCTGACCGCAACCCGGCTGCGGAGTCCGGCCCCGGGCGATCCGCGAAGCCCCGGATGCAGGTGGGGCGGCGGAGGCGGACGCTGCATGCGGTGGAGCTCACGAATGTCTCAGCAGTTCTCCTCCCGCAAGCGCTCGACGATCTGATCGAAGCTTTGCGGCGCCGCGGCTTCCGCGTGCTCGGCCCGACGATCCGCGACGGCGCGATCGTCTACGACGAGCTCGAGGGCGCCGAGGAGCTCCCCGTCGGCTGGACCGACCGCCAGGAGCCGGGCTCCTACCGGCTCGAGCGGCGCGAGGACGAGGCGCGCTTCGGCTATGTCGTCGGCCCGCACTCGTGGAAGCGCTTCCTCTTTCCGCCGCGGGTCGAGCTCTGGCGGGCCCGCGCGAACGGCGGCGTTCCGGTGGTCGAGGAGGAGCCGCCGGACGAGACGCCGCTCGCCCTGCTCGGCGTGCGCGCGTGCGAGCTGCAGGCGATCGCCATCCAGGATCGCGTCTTCCTCGAGGGGACGTTCGTCGACCGCGACTACGCCGCCCGGCGCGACGGCGCCTTCCTCGTCGCCGTCAACTGCGTCGAGCCGGGCGGGACCTGCTTCTGCGCCTCGATGGACGCGGGGCCGCGCGCCGGGGACGGCTACGACCTCGCACTCACGGAGCTCCTCGACGGCGAGCACCGCTTCCTCGCCGAGGCGGGCAGCGAGCGCGGGGCCGAGGTGCTCGCCGAGCTTCCGTCGCGTCCGGCCGTCGAGGCCGACGCCGCCGCGGCGGCGGCCGCGCTCGACGCTGCCGCGGGACGGATGGGGCGGACGATGGAGAGCGCGGATCTGCGCGACCTCCTCGCCGCCCGGCTCGAGCACCCGCGCTGGGACGAGGTCGCGGAACGCTGCCTCACGTGCGGCAACTGCACGCTCGTCTGCCCGACGTGCTTCTGCTCCTCGGTCGAGGACACGAGCGACCTCGCCGGGGAGGAGACGGCGCGCACGCGCGTCTGGGACTCGTGCTTCTCGCTCGACTACTCGTACATCCACGGCGGCAGCATCCGCACCTCCGCCCGCTCCCGCTACCGGCAGTGGCTCACGCACAAGCTCGGCACCTGGGTCGACCAGTTCGGCACCTCGGGTTGCGTCGGGTGTGGCCGCTGCATCACCTGGTGCCCGGTCGGGATCGACATCACCGAGGAGGTCGCTGCGCTGCGAAAGGAGGAGAGCCATGCCGAAGTCGCTTGAGACGCTGCTCACGGACGTTCCGTTCTTCGAGGGGATGCCCGCGGAGGAGCTGGAGCTCATCGCGGGCTGCGGCCGGAACATCCGCTTCGAGGCGGGAGAGACGGTGTTCAGGCAGGGCGATCCGGCCGACCACTTCTACCTCGTCCGCCACGGCTCCGTCGCCATCGGCAACTTCGTGCCGGCGCGCGGCGACCTCGTGATCGCGACCGTCGAGGCGGGTGACCTGCTGGGCTGGTCGTGGCTCTTCCCGCCCTACCGCTCGCACTTCGACGCCCGCGCTCTCACGCAGGTACGGGCGACGTCCTTCGACGGCGCCTGCCTGCGGGACAAGTGCGCGGCCGATCCGGCGTTCGGCTTCGACCTCCTGAACCGCTTCGCGCAGCTCCTGATCGAGCGCCTGCAGTGGACGCACCTCCGCCTCCTGGACATCTATGGCAACGGCCGCGCTCACTGAGCAACACCCAGCGGGTGCGTTCGTGCCGCTCCCGTTCCGCGTCGCCGGGCGGCGGCAGGACACGGTGGACACGTCCACGATCTCGCTCGAGCCCGTCGGCGCCGGTCTCGAGGTCTCGCCCGGGCAGTTCGTGATGGTGCACGCCTTCGGGATCGGCGAGGTGCCGATCTCGGTCAGCGGCCTCCCCGAGCGGGAGGGCGACCCGCTCGTGCTCACGGTGCGCGCGGTCGGCGCGGTGAGCCGCGCGATCTGCGCCGCCGAGCCGGGCGCCGTCCTGGGCCTGCGCGGTCCGTTCGGGAACGGGTGGCCGGTCGCCGAGGCGTCCGGCGGGGACATCGTCGTCGTCGCGGGCGGCATCGGCCTCGCGCCGCTGCGTCCGGTCGTTCGCCGCGTCCTCGCCCAGCGCATCCGCTACCGGGACGTGTCCATCCTCTACGGCGCTCGCACGCCGCAGGACCTGCTCTACACCGACGAGCTCGTGGGGTGGGGGGCGCAGGCGACGGTCGAGGTCACGGTCGATGCCGCGGGGACGGAGTGGCTGGGAAGGGTCGGCGTGGTGCCGCAGCTCCTCGCGCGGGCGTCGTTCCGTCCCGGGGCCGTCACGGCCTTCGTCTGCGGCCCGGAGGTGATGATGCACTTCACCGTCGAGGCGCTGCGGGAGCGCGGCGTCCCGGACGAGCGGATCATCCTCTCGCTCGAGCGCGACATGCGCTGCGGCGTCGGCCTCTGCGGCCACTGCCAGCTCGGCCCGACCCTCGTCTGCCGCGACGGCCCCGTCTACTCCCAGGCGGACGTGGGCCGGCTGCTGGAGGTGCGCGAGCTATGAGCGCCGACGCGAAGCCGAAGCTCGCCGTCTGGAAGTTCGCCTCCTGCGACGGCTGCCAGCTCTCCCTGCTCGACCTCGAGGACGAGCTGCTCGCGCTCGCCGGCGCGGTCGAGATCGCCGACTTCCGCGAGGCGACGAGCGCGGTCGCGGAGGGCCCGTACGACCTCTCGCTCGTCGAGGGATCGATCACCACGCCGCACGACGCGGAACGGATCGAGGCCGTGCGCCGCTCGTCGACGGTGCTCGTCACCATCGGCGCCTGCGCCACGTCCGGCGGCATCCAGGCGCTGCGGAACTTCGCGGACGTCGCCGAGTTCACGCGCGCCGTCTACGCGACGCCGCAGTACATCTCGACGCTCGCGACCTCGACTCCCGTCTCGGCTCACGTCGACGTCGACTTCGAGCTGCGCGGCTGCCCGGTGGACAAGTACCAGCTGCTCGAGGTCGTGACCGCCCTGCTCGTCGGGCGCCGGCCCAGGATCCCGACGACGAGCGTCTGCACCGAGTGCAAGCAGCGCGGCGTCGTCTGCCTCCCGGTCGCGCGAGGCGTCGCCTGCCTCGGCCCGGTCACCCAGGCGGGCTGCGGCGCGCTGTGTCCGGCCTACGACCGCGGCTGCTTCGGCTGCTTCGGCCCGATGGAGTCGCCGAACACCGCCGCCCTCGTGCCGCTCCTGCGCAGGCTCGGACGGAGCCAGCGCGACGTCGAGCGTCTCTTCCGCACCTTCAACGCCGGCGCCGACCAGTTCGGCAAGGCGGTCGAGCATGGCTGAGCGGCGCACGATCGTGACCGAGTACCTCGCGCGGGTCGAGGGCGAGGGAGCCCTGAGCGTCAGCATCGCGGGGAAGCAGGTCGAGGACGTCGAGCTGCGCATCTTCGAGCCGCCGCGCTTCTTCGAGGCCTTCCTCCGCGGCCGCTCGTTCCTCGAGGCTCCCGACATCACGGCCCGGATCTGCGGAATCTGCCCGGTCGCGTACCAGACGAGCGCCGTGAACGCGCTCGAGAGCCTCTGCCGCGTCGAGGTGCCGGAGCCCATCCGCCTGCTCCGCCGCCTCCTCTACTGCGGCGAGTGGATCGAGAGCCACGCGCTGCACGTCTACATGCTCCACGCACCGGACTTCCTCGGCTACGAGAGCGCGATCGACCTCGCCCGCGACGCGCCCGCGGCCGTCGAGCGCGGGCTTGCGCTCAAGCGGACCGGCAACGACGTGATGCGGGTCGTCGGAGGCCGCGAGATCCACCCGGTCAACTTCCGCGTCGGTGGCTTCTACCGCGTCCCGACCCGGGACGAGCTGCGCGCGCTCGCCGGACCGCTCGAGCGGGCGCTCGAGGCGTCGCTCGAGACCGTGCGCTGGACGGCCGGCTTCGAGTTCCCGGAGCGGACGGTCGAGGGCGATCTCGTCGCGCTCACCCACGAGGAGGACTACGCGATCGAGCGGGGCCGGATCCGCTCCTCCGGCGGCCTCGACCTCGTACCGGCCGAGTACGAGGAGCACTTCGAGGAGCTGCACGTCGAGCGCTCGAACGCGCTCCAGTCGCGTCTGCGCAGCAGCGGGGGCACGTATCTGTGCGGCCCGCTGGCCCGCTACAGCCTCAACTCCGCGCAGCTGTCGCCGCTCGCGCGCGAGGCGGCCGCGGAGGCGGGCCTCGGGGCCGAGTGCCGGGATCCGTTCCGCAGCATCGTCGTGCGCAGCGTCGAGCTCGTGCAGGCGTGCGAGGAGGCCCTGCGGGCGATCGAGGCGTACGAGGAGCCCGACCGCCCGGCCGAGCCGGTAGAGCCCGTGCCCGGGGTCGGCTACGGCGTGAGCGAGGCGCCGCGCGGGCTGCTCTACCACCGCTACCGGATCGACGACGAGGGGACGATCCTCGAGGCCAAGATCGTGCCTCCGACGTCCCAGAACCAGCTCGCGATCGAGGACGACCTCCGTGACGTGGTCGCGCGCAACGTCGAGCTCCCCGACGATGCGCTGCGGGGGCTCTGCGAGCAGACGATCCGCAACTACGACCCGTGCATCTCGTGCGCCACGCACTTCCTCACGCTCGACATCGAGCGGAAGTGAATCCGCGCGTCGTCGTGATCGGGATCGGCAACCGGCTGCGCGGCGACGACGGCGCGGGAGTCGCGGTCGCCGAGCGGCTGCGCGAGCGCGTGCCGCGCTGGGTGGACGTCGTCGCGTGCGACGAGGAGCCGACCCGTCTCATGGACGCCTGGCAAGGGGCCGACACCGCCGTCCTCGTCGACGCGGTCACATCCGGCTCGCCGGCGGGCACGCTCCATCGCTTCGAGGCCGGGCGCAGGCCGGTTCCTGCGCAGGAGTTCCGCTCCTCGACTCATGCGATCGGACTCGCGGAGACGATCGAGCTCGCGCGCGCGCTCGGGCGGCTGCCGCGGCGTGTCCTCGTCTACGGGATCGAGGGGCGGAGCTTCGAGACCGGTGCGCCCCTGACGCCGTCCGTCGAGACCGCGGTCGCCGGGGCGGCCGCCGCGGTGCTGAGCGATCTGAAGAGGGAGGCATGCACGAGCGCGCCCTCATGAGCGATCTCGTCCGGGAGATCGAGACCGTCGCGCGCGCCGAGGACGCGGTCCGGGTGACGCGCGTGGGCGTGCGGCTCGGCGCCTTGTCGCACTTCACGCCGGAGCACTTCCGGGAGCACTTCGACGACGCCTCGCGCGGCACCGTCGCGGAGGGCGCCCGCGTCGACGCCGTGCTCGAGCAGGATCTCGACGATCCGCAGGCGACCGGGGTCGTCCTCGAGACCGTCGAGGTCGAGCTGCCGGAAGGCTGACGCGCGCGGTCAGCAGATGCGCGGCAGCGGGTCGCCGACGAGCATGTCGACGATGCGGCTGCCGCCGAACGGCGTCTCGGCGAGCACGAGCGGCACATCGTCCTCCCGCACCTCGCCGATGTCCGCCGCGAAGGCGCCGAGCGGGTGCCGGCGGAGCGCCGCGACCGCCGCCTCGGCCACCGCCGGCGCCACGACGGCGACGAGCTTGCCCTCGTTCGCCACGTAGAACGGGTCGATCCCCAGCAGCTCGCAAGCGGATCGGACGTCGTCGCGCACCGGGATCGCGGTCTCCTCGAGCACGATCGTCGCTCCGGCGCCGGACGCGAGCTCGTTCAGCGTCGTCGCGAGGCCGCCGCGGGTGGGGTCGCGCATCCAGCGCAGGTCGCCGCCGAGCTCGCAGAGGGCTGCCGCGAGCTCGTGCAGCGGGGCCGTGTCGCTCTCGAGGTCGAGCTCGAGAGCGAGGTTGCCCCGCGCCAGCATCACGGCGATGCCGTGCTCGGCGATCCCGCCGGACACGAGCACGCGGTCGCCGGGCCGGACACGCGACGGCTCGAGCCGCACGCGCGGGTCGAGCAGGCCGACGCCGGACGTCGTGACGAAGAGGCCGTCGGCTGCGCCGCGCTCGACGACCTTCGTGTCCCCGGCGGCGATGGAGACGCCCGCAGCCTGCGCCGCCTGCGCGGCCGAATGCGCGAGAGCGCGCAGGTCGTCGACCGGAAACCCTTCCTCGATGACGAAGGCGGCGGTGAGCGCGAGCGGCGTCGCGCCGGAGACGGCGAGGTCGTTGACCGTGCCGTTGACGGCCAACTCCCCGATGTCGCCGCCGGGGAAGACGAGCGGCCGCACGACATAGGAGTCGGTCGTGAGAGCGAGCCGCGTCCCGTTGGCGGACACGAGCGCCGCGTCGCCGAGCGGCTCGAGCAGCGGGTTGCGCAGCTCGGGCAGGAAGAGCTCCTCCACGAGCCGCCGCGACGCCTTGCCCCCGGCTCCGTGGGCGAGGGTCACGACCTCGTCGGTCATGCAGGCACCTTCGGCCGGTGCCGCCCGTAGGCGTAGTACGCGGCGCACGCGCCCTCGCTCGAGACCATGCACGTGCCGAGCGGCTTCTCCGGCGTGCAGGCCGTGCCGAACACGCCGCACTCGTAGGGTTTGGCCAGGCCGCGGAGCACGTCGCCGCAGCGGCAGGCCTTCGGATCCTCGATCCGCGCGCCCGGTACCTCGAAGCGGTTCTCGGCGTCCCACTCGGCGAACGCGTCGGCGATGCGGAAGCCGCTGCGCGGGATGGCGCCGAGCCCGCGCCACTCGAAGTCGTCGCGGACGGTGAAGACGCGCTCGAGCGCCGCGAGGGCGGCGGGGTTGCCCTCGTCACGCACGACGCGGCCGTACTGGTTCTCGACCTCCGCGCGGCCTGCGCGGAGCTGGCCGAGCAGCCGGGCGACCGCCTGGAGGATGTCGGTCGGCTCGAACCCGGCGACGACGACGGGGCGGCCGTACTCGCGGCTGATGAACTCGTACGGCCGCGTGCCGATCACCGTGGACACGTGCCCGGGGCCGATGAAGCCGTCGATCTCCGTCTCGGGAGCGTCGAGGATCGCGCGCAGCGCGGGGGAGACGAGCACGTGGTTGCAGAAGACGGAGAAGTTGCGCACCCCGAGCTCGCGCGCCCGGATCAGCGTCAGCGCGACCGCCGGCGCCGTCGTCTCGAAGCCGACCCCGAAGAAGACGACCTCGCGCTGCGGCTCCGCGCGCGCGATCGCGAGCGCGTCGAGCGGCGAGTAGACGATGCGCACGTCCGCGCCGCGCGCCTTCGCCTCGAGGAGCGACCGCCGCCGGCCGCCCGGCACGCGCAACATGTCGCCGAAGCTCGTGAACGTCACCTCGGGCCGCTCGGCGATCGTGATCGCGTCGTCGACCCGTCCCATCGGGATGACGCAGACCGGGCAACCCGGCCCGTGGACGAGCTCGACCTCGTCGGGGAGCAGCGTGTCGATGCCGTGCCGGTAGATCGCGTGCGTGTGCCCGCCGCACACCTCCATGAGCTTCACGTGCGCTCCCGGCTCGACGAGCGTACGCAGCTCGGCGGCGATCGCCTTCGCCGCGCGGCTGTCCCGGTACTCGTCGACGTACCTCACGGCGAGAGCTCCGCCTCGAGCGCCTCGCCGAGCAGGTCGAGGGTGGCCTGCGCCTCCTCCTCGTCGAGCGTCGCGAGCGCGAAGCCGACATGGACGAGCACCCAGTCGCCCGGCTCGGCCTCGGGCGTGAACGCGACGCTCACCGAGCGGCGCACGCCGCCGAAGTCGACCTGCGCGAGGCCGTCCGGCAGCCGCTCGAGCACCTGGCCGGGGATGCCTAGGCACATGCGAGCCTCCAGGCGGCCACGGCGGCCTGGCCGAAGCTGATCCCGCCGTCGTTCGCCGGCACGAGCCTGTGCTCGAGCACGCGGCGGCCCGACTCCTCGAGCCGCGCGCGGGTCGCCGCCGCCAGCCGCCGGTTCTGGAAGCTGCCGCCGGACAGGACGACGGTGTCCCCGTCGAACGCGCAGCAGGCGGCGGCCGCCGAGGCGGCGACCGTCTCGTGGAACACGGCCGCGATCTCCTCCCGCGGGCGGCCCTCCCGCAGGAGCAAGTAACAGTCTGTTACCAGCTCGCTCGTGGCTCCGAACGCCCACGGGAGCGGCTCGGCCGGGGTGTCGCCCGCGAGGAGCTCGAGCTCGATCGCCGCCTGCCCTTCGTACGAGATGTGCTCGCGGACGCCGAGGATCGCGGCGACGGCATCGAAGAGCCGGCCCATGCCGGACGCGAGCGGCGCGTTGACGGCGAGGCTGGCGCGCACCTGCTCCCACGCCGGCCACGGCACCGGGAGGCCGGCCCGCTCGAGCTGAGCAGCCGCGATCCGCCACGGCTCGCGGATCGCCGCCTCGCCGCCCGGCAGCGGCACCGGGTCGAGCCAGGCGAGCCGCTCGTAGCCGCCGAGGTCGGCGCGCAGGAGCTCGCCGCCCCAGAGCGTTCCGTCCGGGCCGTAGCCCGTGCCGTCGAACACGAGCGCGAGAGCCGGCCCCGTCTCGCCGTGCTCGGCGAGGCACGCGGCCGCGTGGGCGTGGTGGTGCTGGACGCCGACGACGTCGAGGCCGAGGTCGTGCGCCCACTTCGTGGAGAGGTACTCGGGATGGAGATCGCAGGCCACGGCCTCCGGCGCGATGCGGAGCATCTCGAGGTACAGGCGCAGGTCCTCGCGGAACGCCCGGTAGGCCTGCGCGGAGTCGAGATCGCCGAGATGCGCGGACAGGAACGCCTCCGCGCCGCGCACGGCGCAGAAGGTGCTCTTGAGCTCGCCGCCGGCGGCGACGAGCGGCCTGGGAGCGGGGACCGGCAGCGGCAGCGGCTGCGGCGCGTAGCCCCGCGAGCGGCGCAGAACGGCGCCCCGGCGGACGACGGAGTCCTCGCAGCGCCGGTGGATCGGGCGGTCATGACCGAGGAACGCGTCGGCGATGCCGGCCAGCCGGGTGCGTGCCTCCTCGTCGTCGAAGGCGATCGGCTCGTCGCTCCTGTTGCCGCTCGTGAGCACGATCGGCAGGCCGAGGTCGTGCCAGAGGAGATGGTGCAGCGGCGAGTACGGCAGCATCACGCCGAGCCAGGGCGAGCCGGGGGAGACGGACTCGGCGACGGCTGCGTCCACACGGCGGTGCGCGAGCACGATCGGCCGCGCCGGTGACGAGAGCAGGGCCCGCTCCTCGGAGTCGAGGACACAGAGCGCGTCCGGATCGCCGGTCATCAGCGCGAGCGGCTTCTCCTCGCGGTGCTTGCGTGCGCGCAGACGTGCGACCGCGTCCTCGTCGCCGGCGAGGCACGCGAGGTGGTAGCCGCCGATCCCCTTGATCGCGACGATCCCGCCCGTGCGCAGGATCGCGACCGCCTCCTCGAGCGGCAGCGACAGCTGCGGCCCGCAGGCCGGGCATGCGATCGGCTCGGCGTGGAAGCGGCGATCCGCCGGGTCCTCGTACTCGCGGCGGCAGTCGGGGCAGAGCTCGAAGCCCGCCATCGTCGTCCGCGGACGGTCGTACGGCACCGAGCGGACGATCGTGAGACGCGGGCCGCACTGGGTGCAGTTGAGGAACGGGTAGCGGTAGCGCCGGTCGCCCGGATCGAACAGCTCGCGCAGGCAGTCGTCGCAGGTGGCGACGTCGGGCGGGACGACGGCCGCCGCCCCGCCGCCGGCGGCGCTCGTGCGGATGGCGAAGGCGTCGTCGTGGCGGAGGCCGACCGGGACCGCGGCGAGCGACTCCACACGGGCGAGGGCCGGTGCCTCCCGCACGATCTCGGCGGCGAACGCGTCGAGCTCCCAGGCCGGCCCCTCGGCCTCGATCACCACGCCGGCGCCGTCGTTGAGGACGAACCCGGCGAGGCCGTGCGCGCGCGCGAGCCGGTGGACGAAGGGACGGAACCCCACGCCCTGGACGACTCCTCGCGCCCGGAAGCGGCGGCGCTGTAGGCTCACCGCGGCCATAGGGAGAGCGTGCCGCCGCGCACATGCCGCGGCATCGCGGGAAAGCCGCACGGCGACCGGTCCCGGTACCGACCTCGCGGTGGAGACGCGCCACCTCGGCGAGGACAACCACGTGGTTGTAGCGGTTGGCGGGGGTGTCCGCAGGTCTGTGAGTAGGAAGTACCGAAGGCCGGTCATCGTCGCCGTGTTAGGCCTGAGATGTCGAGAAAGGCAGGGCTGACACGGGCACCGCTCTCGATACGCGGCCGGTCGAATCTGCTCTCTCCGCGGAGCAGACGGATGTCGTGGATCCGTGCCTCCAGTGCGGGACGTGCAGCGCCGTCTGCCCGATGAGCGACTACATGGAGCTGCTGCCGCGCCAGGTCGTGGCGCTGGTGCGCGGAGAGCACGCGGACGAGCTCATGCGCGGCCGCACGATCTGGGTGTGCACCTCCTGCTACGCGTGCACCGTCGAGTGCCCGAAGCAGATTCCGATCACCGACGCCATCTACGCGCTCAAGCGCGAGTCGATGCAGCGCGACCTCTACCCGCGGCGGTTCCCGTCCCCGGTCATGGTGCGCGCCTTCGTCGGGTCGGTCGACCGGTGGGGGCGGAGCACCGAGTCGTGGATCTCGATCTCGCTCTACCTGCGGACGCGGCCGCTGCAGCTCGTGCGCAACGCACCGCTCGCGCTCCGCCTGCTCCGCTCGGGGCGGATGAGCTTCCGGCGGGAGCGGAACCGCGGGCGGGCGCAGGTCCGGCAGCTGCTCGCCGCGCTCGAGCCGCCGACGGAGGCGGCGGGATGAGCTACTCGTACTATCCGGGCTGCTCTGCAGGAGGCACGGGGCGCCCCTACGAGGAGTCGCTGCTCGCGGTGTTCGAGACGCTCGGCAGCGGCCTCGACGCCCTCGACGACTGGAACTGCTGCGGTGCGACGGCCTACCCGTCCACGGATGCGGCGAAGGGGTTCGCGCTCTCCGCGCGCAATCTCGCGCTCGCAGAGGATGCGTGGCCGGATGCGGAGAACGTCGACCTCGTCGCTCCCTGCGCGGGCTGCTACCGCGCGCTGCTGAAGACCGAGCGCCTGCTCGAGGGCGGCGGGGCCGAGGCGGAGCGCGTCGGCGGGGCTCTCCAGGCGGTCGGGCTCGACTACGCCGGCCGGGCGCGCACCCGGCACCCCCTGGACGTGCTCGTCAACGACGTCGGACTCGACCGGATCGCCGAGGCGGTCGTCCGCCCGCTCGAGGGCCTGCGCGTCGCCTGCTACTACGGCTGCCTCCTCGTTCGCCCGTACGCGACCTTCGACGACCGGCGCGAGCCGACCTCGATGGAGCGGCTGATGCAGGCGCTCGGGGCGGAGACGATCGAGTGGCCGCGCCGCACCCGCTGCTGCGGCGGCTCCTGCTACTGCGGCGGCCCGATCGTCGGCGCGCTGCCCGAGGCGACGCTCAAGCGCAGCTTCGAGCTGCTGCAGGACGCGCGCGAGCGCGGGGCCAACGTCGTCGCGAGCGTGTGCCCGCTCTGCCAGTTCAACCTCGAGGCGTTCCAGGGGCAGATGTCGCGCACGTTCGAGCCGATCGAGCTCACGGTCGCGTACTTCACGCAGCTCGTCGGGCTCGCGCTCGGGCTCGACGAGCGGACGCTCGGGATCCCGCGGATGATCGGCTGGCGGCTGCCGGAGCTCGCTGGGGCGGAAGGAGCGGTCGGTGCCGGCGTTTGAGCAGAACGGCTCGCCGAAGATCGGCGTCTACGTCTGCCACTGCGGCCTGAACATCGCCCAGAAGGTCGACGTCGGCGAGGTCGTCGACTTCGCCGCGACGCTGCCGTACGTCGCGGTCGCGCGCGAGTACAAGTTCATGTGCTCCGACCCGGGCCAGGAGCTGATCGTCCAGGACGTCCGCGAGGGGCTCGTCGACCGGGTCGTCGTCGCCTCCTGCTCGCCGCTGATGCACGAGGCGACCTTCCGGCGCGCCACGGAGGCGGGCGGCGTCAGCCCCTTCCTCTTCCAGATGGCCTCGATCCGCGAGCACGTCAGCTGGGTGACCGCGGACGGCGACGCGGCCACCGAGAAGGCGAAGGCGCTCGTCGCGGGGGCGGTGCGGCGGGTCGCCGCGCAGGAGTCCCTCGAGCGCCGCCAGGTGCCCGTGCACCCGGACGCGCTCGTCGTCGGCGGCGGCATCGCGGGCATCCACGCCGCGCTCACGCTCGCCGAGTCGGGCAAGCACGTCTACCTCGTCGAGCGCGAGGGGACGATCGGCGGCCACATGGCGAAGTTCGACAAGACGTTCCCGACCCTCGACTGCGCCGCCTGCATCCTCACCCCGAAGATGGTGCAGGCGGGCCAGCACCCGAACATCGAGCTCCTGAGCTTCAGCGAGGTCGAGGAGGTCTCGGGCTACGTCGGCAACTTCAAGGTCAAGGTGCGGCGGAAGTCGCGCTTCATCGACGAGGAGGCGTGCACCGGCTGCGACCTGTGCGTCGAGCACTGCACGTGGCGCGGGATCTCCTCCGAGTTCGACGAGGGCCTCGGCACGCGCCCCGTCGCGTACAAGCCGTTCCCGCAGGCCATTCCGGCGATCCCGGTGATCGACCGCGCGGGCACCTCCCGCTGCACGTTCAACTGCCCGGCGGGGATCAAGGCGCACGGCTACGTGTCGCTCGTCCGCGCCGGCGAGTACGAGAAGGCGTTCCAGCTCGTGCTCGACGCGACCCCGCTCGTCGGCACGCTCGGCCGCGCCTGCTACGCGCAGTGCGAGGACGAGTGCACCCGCGACGACCTCGAGACCCCGGTGCCGATCCGGCGGCTCAAGCGCTTCATCGCCGACCGGCACTACGCGACGCACGCCGCGAGCGAGCTCGAGGCGCCGCCCACGAACGGCACGCGCGTCGCCGTCGTCGGCTCCGGCCCCGCCGGCCTCACCGCGGCCTGGCAGCTGCGCCGCCGCGGCCACGGCGTGACGATCTTCGAGTCCGAGGCGGAGCCCGGCGGGATGCTCCGCCTCGCGATCCCCGACTACCGGCTGCCCGCCGCCGTCGTCGAGCGGGACATCGAGAACGTGACCGCGATCGGCGTCCGGATCGAGACCGGCACGCGCGTCGGCGACCTCGAGGAGCTGCACGGCCGGGGCTTCGACGCGGTGCTCGTCGCCACCGGCGCGCCCGTCTCGACCCGGCTCGGCGTGCCGGGCGAGGAGCTCGACGGCGTCCGCTCGGGACTCGACTTCCTCGAGGCCGTCAAGGACGGCCGGGCGCCGCGCCTCGAGGGTGAGCGCGTCGTGGTGGTCGGCGGCGGGAACGTCGCCATGGACGCCGCTCGCAGCGCGCGCCGCCTCGGGGCGCGCGAGGTGACGATCGCGTACCGCCGCAGCCGCACCGAGATGCCCGCCTATCCGGAGGAGATCGAGGCCGCCGAGCAGGAGGGGACGGCGCTCGCCTTCCAGGTCGCCCCCGTCTCGGTGGAGGGCGACGGCCGCGTGACGGGGCTGCGCTGCGTGCGCACCGAGCTCGGCGAGCCCGACGCGTCCGGCCGCCGGCGGCCCGAGCCGGTGCCGGGCAGCGAGCACGTGATCCCCTGCGACACGGTGATCGCCGCGATCGGGCTCAGCGCGGACGGCGCGCTCGCGGGCGACCTCTCCGCAACGGAGCCGCGGACGCTCCAGACCGCCGTGCCGTGGGTCTTCGCCGCCGGCGACGCCGTCCTCGGCGCTCTCGACATCGCGCACGCCGTCGGGCAGGGGCGCCGCGCCGCGTTCATGGTCGACCGCTTCCTCCGCGGCGAGACGCTCGAGGAGATCGAGTTCGACGAGAAGCTGCCGGTGGCGGAGAAGGCGGACGTGCTCGCACGCTCGCACCCGGCCCACCGGCCGCTCGAGCCGCGCGAGCCGCACACGCGCCACGAGCCGGAGCCGGCCGACTTCGCCGAGCTCGAGCCGCCGCTGAGCGAGGAGGAGGCGCGCTACGCCGCCGAGCGCTGTCTCGACTGCGGCGTCTGCTCGGAGTGCGGGGAGTGCATCGCCGTCTGCGAGGCCGACGCGATCGACCTGCTCATGCCGGACCGTGAGACGGAGCTCGACGTCGGCGCGATCGTCCTCGCCACGGGCTTCCAGGCCTTCGACGCGCACCGCGCGCCCGCCTACGGCTACGGCCGCCTCCCGAACGTGTACACGAGCCTCGAGGTCGAGCGGCTGCTGAACGCCTCCGGCCCGACCCAGGGCGAGCTTGTGCTGCGCGACGGCAGCCGGCCCTCGAAGGTGGGCATCGTCCACTGCGTCGGCTCCCGCGACGCGAACACGAACGCGTACTGCTCGCGCGTCTGCTGCATGTACTCGCTCAAGCTCGCCCACCTGATCCGCGAGCGCGCGGGCGAGGACACCGAGATCGTCGAGTTCTACATCGACATGCGCACGCCCGGGAAGGGCTACGAGGAGTTCTACGACCGCGTGCTGCAGGAGGGGACGCAGTTCGTCCGCGGGCGCGTCGGCGAGGTCACCGAGGAGCGCGGGAGGCTCGTCGTCCACGCCGAGGACACGCTGCTCGGCGAGGTCAGGCACGAGGCCGTGGACATGGTCGTGCTCGCCGTCGGGATCGAGCCGCAGCCGGACGCGGAGGACGTGCGCCGCCTGTTCAACATCGGCTGCGGCACCGAGGGCTTCTTCACCGAGCGCCACCCGAAGCTCGCGCCGGTCTCGACCTTCACCGACGGCGTCTTCCTCGCCGGCGCCTGCCAGGGCCCCAAGGACATCCCGGACACGGTCGCGCAGGCGGGCGCGGCCGCGGCCGAGGTGCTGGCGATGATCGACCGCGGCCACGTCGAGCTCGAGCCGAGCACCGCCTTCGTCGAGCCGGCGGCGTGCTCGGGCTGCCGGACGTGCGTCGGCCTGTGCCCGTTCGCCGCGATCTCCTTCGACGCGGCGACGAATCTCGCCTCGGTCAACGAGGTGCTGTGCAAGGGCTGCGGCGTCTGCGTTGCCGCCTGCCCGTCGGGGGCGCTGCAGCAGCACCTGTTCACCGACGAGCAGGTGCTCGCCGAGCTGGAGGGGGTGCTCGCCCTTGCCTGAGGCCGACTTCGAGCCGAAGATCGTCGCCTTCTTCTGCACCTGGTGCACGTACACCGCCGCCGACCTTGCGGGCATCTCGCGGCTCCAGTACGCGCCGAACGTCCGCGCGATCCGGCTCATGTGCTCGGGGAGGGTCGACCCGCAGTTCGTCCTCGCCGCCTTCCACGGCGGCGCCGACGGCGTCCTCATCGGCGGCTGCCACCCGGGCGACTGCCACTACTCGGAGGGGAACTACAAGACCCGGCGCCGGGTCGAGCTCCTCCACGCCCTCCTCGCCGACCTGGGGATCGAGAAGGAGCGGCTGCGGCTGGAGTGGATCTCCGCCTCGGAGGGAGAGGCCGTGCAGCGCGTCTGCAACGAGATGACCGAGGAGCTGCGCGCGCTCGGCCCGCTGCGGCTGCGGCACGCCGAGCGGGTGGAAGCGGGGGTGAGGGCATGAAGCCGAAAGTCGCCTTCTACTGGTGTGCCTCCTGCGGCGGCTGCGAGGAGGCGGTCGTCGACCTCGGGGAGGACATCCTCACGGTCGTCGAGCTCGTCGACATCGCCTTCTGGCCGGTCGCGCTCGACTTCAAGCGCACCGACGTCGAGGCGCTCGGCGACGGCGAGCTCGCGGCTGCGTTCATCAACGGTGCCGTGCGCACCTCCGAGCAGGTGGAGATGGTCGAGCTCCTGCGGCGCAAGGCCGGAGCCGTCGTCGCCTTCGGCAGCTGCGCCATCCTCGGCGGCATCCCGGGCCTCGCCAACCAGTACGAGCGCGACGAGATCCTCGACTTCGTCTACGAGGAGGCGCCGAGCGTGGAGAACGGCGCCACGAGACCCGTGGAGGAGTCGGCTGTCGACGAGGGGACGCTCACGCTGCCGAGCTTCGACGCCTCGGTGCGCACGCTCGACCAGGTGATCGACGTCGACTACTACCTCCCCGGCTGCCCGCCGCCGGCGCACCTGATCCTCGCCGCAGTGACCGCCCTCGTCGAGGGCACGGCGCCCGAGAAGGGAGCGGTGCTCGCGCCCGACGTCGCCCTCTGCTCCGAGTGCCCGCGGGCCGCGACGAAGCCCGAGCAGCTCACGCTCGAGGCCTTCAAGCGGCCGCACGAGGTCGTCGCCGACCCGGAGATCTGCCTCCTCGCCCAGGGGCTCGTCTGCCTCGGCCCCGCCACGCGCGCGGGCTGCAACGCCGCGTGCATCGGCGGCAACATGCCCTGCACCGGCTGCATGGGCCCGACGAGCCGCGTGCTCGACCAGGGCGCGAAGGCGCTGTCGGCGATCGCCTCCCTGCTCGGCGCGACCGAGGAGGACGAGATCGTCGCCCGGATCGCGGAGATCGCCGACCCGGTCGGCACGTTCTACCGCTACAGCCTCCCGGCGTCGCCCCTCCACCACCGCGTCGAGAAGGAGCCCGTGCCATGAGCGAGATCCTGATCGATCCGATCACGCGCCTCGAGGGACACGGGCGCGTCCACGTCTTCCTCGACGACGCAGGGGAGGTCGACCGCGCCTACCTCCAGATCCCCGAGCTGCGCGGCTTCGAGAAGTTCGCCCAGGGACGGCGGGCCGAGGACATGCCGCAGATCACCTCGCGCATCTGCGGCGTCTGTCCGATGGCCCACCACATGGCGGCGACGAAGGCGCTCGACGACCTCTTCGGGGTCGAGCCCCCGCCGGCGGCGAAGAAGATCCGTGAGCTTCTCTACAGCGCCTTCATGGTCGAGGACCACGCGCTGCACTTCTTCTTCCTCGGCGGGCCGGACTTCATCGTCGGCCCGGACGCGCCGAAGGGCGAGCGGAACATCCTCGGCGTCGTGAACAAGGTCGGGCTCGAGGCCGGCAAGGAGGTGATCGGCGTCCGCAAGCAGCTCCGCGACCTGATGGCCGCGGTCGCGGGCAAGGCCGTGCACCCCGTCTTCGGCCTCCCGGGCGGGATCTCGCGCCCGCTCACGGCCGAGCTCCAGGAGCAGGCGCAGGCGGCCGCCGCGCGCGCCGTCGACTTCGGCGGCTTCGCGCTGCAGGCGTTCCGCGACGTCGTGCTCGGCAACCCGGACTACGTCGAGCTCGTCACCTCGGAGACGTACACGCACCGCACGTACTCGATGGGGCTCGTCGACGCCGACAAGCAGGTCAACTTCTACGACGGCACGCTCCGGGTGGTCGACCCCGAGGGCCGCGAGTTCCTCTCCTTCGCCGGCTCCGACTACCTCGACCACGTCGCGGAGCACGTCGAGCCGTGGACGTACGTGAAGTTCTGCTTCCTCAAGGACGTGGGCTGGCACGGCTTCGTCGACGGGGCGGACAGCGGCGTCTTCGCCGTCGCGCCCCTCGCCCGCCTGAACGTGACCGAGGGGATGCCCACGCCGCGGGCGCAGGAGGCGTACGACGAGCTCTTCGCGACGCTCGGCGGCAAGCCGGTGCACCACACGCTCGCCACGCACTGGGCCCGGCTCGTCGAGCTCCAGTACGCGGCGGAGCGGATGGCCGAGCTCGCGGCCGACCCGGAGATCCTCGATCCGGACGTGCGCACGCTGCCGACGGCGACACCGGAGGAGGGCATCGGCGTCGTCGAGGCGCCGCGCGGGACGCTCTTCCACCACTACCGGAGCGACGAGCGCGGCCTGATCACCTCGGCCAACCTCATCGTCGCCACCCAGAACAACGCCGCCCGGATCGGGATGTCGATCGACAAGGCCGCCCGGGACCTGATCCACGGCGCCGAGGTCGACGAGGCGGTCCTGAACAAGGTGGAGATGGCGTTCCGCGCCTACGACCCGTGCTTCGGCTGCGCGACGCACACCCTGCCCGGCCACCTGCCGCTGCTCGTCGAGATCCACGACCCGGCCGGCGAGGTCGTGCGCGAGCTCCGCCGGGATTGAGTGATGCGCACGCTCGTCCTCGGGCTCGGCAACGAATACGCGGGCGACGACGGTGCGGGCATCCTCGCCGTGCGCGCGCTCCGGGACGAGCTCGCCGGCCGGGCCGATGTCGTCGAGAGCGCGGCGTCCGGCCTCACCTTGCTCGACGTGTTCGACGGCTACGACCGTGCCGTCGTCGTGGACTCGATCCGCACCGGCCGCAACCCGCCCGGCACGATCGTCGAGCTCGGGCTGACCGAGGTGGGGCCGGTCGTCGCGCCGAGCATCCACCACGCGGGAATCCCCGAGCTCGCGGCCGTCGCCGAGCGGCTCGGGCTCGGCTTCCCGGGCCGCACGCGGGTGCTCGCCGTCGAGGTGGCGGAGCCGCCGACGTTCGGTGCGCCGCTCAGCGAGTCCGTGGCCGCCGCGCTCGACGAGCTCGGCCGGCGCGTGCTGGAGCAGATCGAGGCCTGGGACACAGCGAAGGGAGAGCCATGCACGACTACCACGCCGTGAGCGCCCTGATCCGCCGCCTGGCCGGCGAGCCGGACGCGGGAGCCGTCGAGGAGGTTCGGGTCCGGGCGAGTCCGGTCTTCTCGCCCGAGTCGCTCCAGCAGGCATACGAGATGCAGACGCTCGACACGCCGCTCGAGGGGTCGCGGCTCCTGGTCGAGGAGGCCGAGGACGAGCGCGTCTGCGAGGCGTGCGGGGCCGCCTGGCGGCTGTCGCGGGACGACGTCGCCGGCCATCTCGTCGTCTGCCCGTCCTGCGGCACGCCGGCCCCGATCGGCGAGGACATCGGGCTCGAGCTGCTCGAGGTCAGAGGAGCCCGGCCGGTTTCGGGTTGACCGCGTCGTCGCCGACGGTGACCCCGGTCGCCGGGTCGATCGTGTAGGCCTCGAGCGCATCGTGCGCCAACTTCGGCCGGGACGAGAACGGTCACCTAGACTCCTTGGCATGCTGGGTCACGTCATCACCGCGATGGTCACGCCGTTCGGCGACGACGGCGCCGTCGACCTGGAGCGTTTCCGCGAGCTCGCGGCGTTCCTCGTCGACAACGGCTCGGACGGCCTCGTCGTCTGCGGCACGACCGGCGAGTCGCCGACGCTGACCGACGAGGAGAAGCTCGCCCTGTTCGCGGCCGCCGTCGAGACCGTCGGCGACCGCGCGACGGTGATCGCCGGCACGGGCACCTACGACACCGCGCACTCCGTCCGCCTGACACAGGAGGCGGCGAAGCTCGGCATCGACGCGCTCCTCGTGGTGACGCCGTACTACAACAAGCCGCCGCAGCGGGCGCTCGTGCGCCACTTCGAGGAGATCGCGGGCGCGACCGAGCTGCCGGTCGTGGCGTACAACGTCCCCTCGCGCGTCGTGACCAAGATCGAGACCGCCACGATCGCGCGCCTGGCGGAGATCGAGAACGTCGTCGCGGTCAAGCAGGCGCACGACGACCTCGACGAGGCCCGCTTCATCGCCTCCGAGACGCGCCTCGACCTCTACTGCGGCGACGACCCGAACACATTCGGCTTCCTCGGCGTCGGCGGCGTCGGGGTCGTCTCGGTCACGGCACACCTCTGGGGCGCGCAGATCGCCGAGATGATCCGCCTCCACGGCGCCGGCGACGTCGACGGCGCGCGCGCGCTCCACGAGGCGATGCAGCCGTCGTACGACCTGCTGAAGATCCAGACGAACCCGATCCCGATCAAGGCGGCGCTCAACCTCACCGGCCACGAGGTCGGCGGCCACCGGCTGCCGCTCGTCGAGGCCGACGAGGAGGAGCTCGCGCAGGTCCGCTCCTGTCTCGAGCGGGCCGGCCTCCTCGCCACCGCGTCCGCCTGAGGAGCAGGATGGGCGTCTGCCGCATCGTCCCGCTCGGCGGCCTCGGCGAGGTCGGGAAGAACATGACCGTCTACGAGGCCGAGGGCTCCATCGTCGTGGTCGACTCCGGTCTCGCCTTCCCGCGCGACGAGCACCTCGGCGTCGACCTCGTCCTGCCCGACTACTCGTACCTGCGCGAGCGGGAGGAGATGGTGCGCGCGGTCGTCCTCACGCACGGCCACGAGGACCACGTCGGCGGCCTCCCGTACTTCATGCGCGAGGTGAAGGTGCCGCTCGTGCTCGGTACGCGGCTGACGCTCGCGCTCGTGAAGTCGAAGCTCGACGAGCACGGGCTCCTGCGCTCCACCGAGCTCCGGGAGCTGATGCCCGGCGACGATCCCGTGCAGCTCGGGCCGTTCCGGGTGGAGCTCGTGCGGATGGCGCACTCGATCCCCGACGCCGCCGCCGTGGTGCTCGAGACGCCGGGTGGCCTCTGCGTCCACACCGGCGACTACAAGCTCGACCACACGCCCGTGGACGGCCAGCGCACCGACGTCGGCCGGCTCGCGGAGATCGGCGGCCGCGGCGTCGATCTCCTGCTCGGCGACTCGACGAACGCCGAGCGCCCGGGCTTCACGGAGTCGGAGCGGGTCGTCGGCGAGGCGTTCCGCCAGATCTTCCCGCGCCGCACCGGTCGCATCCTCGTCTCCTCGTTCGCCTCGAACGTGCACCGGGTGCAGCAGGCGGCGGACGTCGCGCTCGACTGCGGGCGCAAGGTCGCCGTCGTCGGCCGCTCGATGCGCAAGAACGCGAACATCGCGCGCAGCCTCGGCTACATGGACGTTCCCGAGGACCTGCTGGTGCGCCCGAACCAGCTCGCGGAGCTGCCGCGCGACCAGCAGCTGATCGTCTGCACCGGCAGCCAGGGCGAGCCGATGTCGGCGATGACCCGCATCGCCTACAACGACCATCCCTCGGTCCGGGTCGAGCGCGGCGACACGGTGATCATCTCGGCCAAGCCGATCCCGGGCAACGAGCTGCGCGTGCACGACGCGATCAACCGGCTCGCGCGGATGGGCGCGGAGGTTCTGCACGAGGACAACGCGCCCGTGCACGTCTCCGGTCACGGGAAGGCCGAGGAGCTGCGGACGATCATCGGTCTCGTTCGGCCGAAGGCAGTCATGCCCGTGCACGGCGAGTTCCGGATGCTGGCCGCGCACGCGCAGCTCGCCCGCGAGGGCGGCGTGCCCGAGGACCGGATCGTCCTCGCGGACAACGGGACGGTCGTCGAGCTCGACTCCGAGACCGGGCCGCGTGTCGTCGACCACGTCGACGCCGGGATCACGTTCGTCGACGGGCTCGGCGTCGGCGACGTGCACGACGTCGCGCTCCGCGACCGGCGCAGGCTCGCCGAGGACGGCGTGCTGATCGTCGTCGCGACGCTCGCCTCGCAGAACGGCGGCGGGCTCACCGCTCCGCCCGAGCTGATCGCGCGTGGGTTCGGCGACGGGGCCGAGCCGCTGCTGGACGAGCTACGGGAGGAGGCGGACCGGGTTCTGCGCGAGCTCCTGCGCGGCGACGTGACGGAGATCAAGCTCCTGCAGGAGCACCTGCACGAGGCGCTGGGCGGCGTCGTCTACGATCGGACGAGGCGACGGCCGATGGTGCTCCCCGTGATCGTCGAGGTCTAGTCGTCCTCGACGGGCTCGCCGTCGAAGTAGTCGAGCGTCTCGATCCGGCCGAGCACGCCGAGGCCTCGCCAGAAGATCTTGCGAGAACGCGGGTACCAGCACATGTCGTTCGGGTCGCGCGTGCCGTAGACGAGCATCGTCACGCCCTCGGGCCCCGCTCTGAAGGAGTGGGAGACCCGGGTGCCGGGCGGACGCGCGACGACGTGACCCGGGCGGAGGGGCGTCTCCTCGACGCCGCCTTCCGGGGGCGGCCAGAGCTCGAGCGTCGCGGTCCCCTCGAGGATGACGAAGACCTCCTCCTCCGCGGAGTGGCAGTGAGGGACGGAGCCGCGGTGACCGGCCGCGAGCTTCTCCCACCCGAGCCCGGCGAGCCTCGTCGCCTTGTCCGGCGTCAGGTAGGCACAGGTCTGGTGCCGGACGGTCTCGAGCTCGACCTCGTCGACGTTGACGATGTTCGGCGGGCGCGGCGCCGGCTCGCCGTACGCGAGCGGCTCGGCTGTGGCCTCGACGTCCCAGGGGTCGTCGTCGCGCCCCTCGACCCAGGGCCAGCCGAGCCGGATCGCGCGCGAGCGTGGCAGCCAGCCGAGCTCCGTGGGGTGGCGCGTGCCGAAGACGAGGAACTCGAGCCCGTCGGGGCCGGCGACGAAGGTGTGCTCCATCTCGTCCGGGCGGTGGATCACGCAGTCGAGCGGCCGCACCTCGTGCACCTCGCCGTCCTGCCACGCGAGCCCGGAGCCGGCGAGGACGAAGTAGAGCTCCTCCGACGCGCCGTGGGAGTGGGGAGGAGTCGGCAGCCTCCCGGGCTCGACGCGGACGCGGTTGACACCCACGCCGCGCGTGCCGGCCGCATCGCCGAGGCGCTGCCAGGTCGCGTCCATCTCGCCCCTGGAGCGGCGGCTGCCCTCGACTTCGTCCCAGTGCGCGACGGTCACCGAGGGCAGTCTAGGCTCGGGCCGTGCGCCCGCCTCGTCTCACGGTTGTCGGCTCGATCAACCTCGACCTCGTCGTCCGCGCCGGCAGGCTGCCGCGTCCGGGCGAGACCCTGAGCGGAGCGACCTTCGCGCGCGTTCCCGGCGGCAAGGGCGCGAACCAGGCCGTCGCGGCGGCCCGGCTCGGCGCGGAGGTGCGGCTCGTCGGCTGCGTCGGCACCGACGCGTTCGCTGCTGAAGCGCTCGCCGGGCTCCGAGAGGCGGGAGTGGAGGAGGCCTGGCGGACGGCCGAGGGGCCGACCGGCATCGCCCTGATCACCGTGGACGGCGCGGGCGAGACGACCATCGTCGTCGCCCCGGGCGCGAACGACGAGCTGCGCCCGGGCGATCTCTCGCTCGCGGACGCCGGAGCCGTGCTCTGCCAGCAGGAGATCCCTGCCGCCACCGTCGCCCGTGCCGCAGAGCTCGCCGGGCGCTTCTTCCTCAACGCGGCTCCGGCGCGTCCCGATCCGCCGGCCGCGGAGCTGACGATCGTGAACCGGCTGGAGCGCGAGGTCCTCGGCGACAGGCCGGGTCTCGTCTGCGTCACGCTCGGCGCCGAGGGCGCCGTTCTGCTCGAGGACGGCGAGGAGGTCGCCCGGGCGAAGCCGCCGCGGGTCGAGGCGGTCGACGGGACTGCCGCCGGAGACGCCTTCACGGCTTGCCTCGTCGTCTCGCTGCTCGAGGAGAGGACGCGGGAGGAGGCGCTGCGCCGGGCCTGCGCCGCCGGCGCGCTGGCGGCCTCCCGTTTCGGCGCGCAGAGCTCGCTGCCCACCGCCGAGGAGGTCGACGCCCTGCTGTGACGACTCCCATCGTCATCGACTGCGATCCGGGACACGACGACGCGATGGCGATCCTCCTCGCGCTCGCCTCGCCCGAGGTCGAGCTGCTCGCCGTCACGACCGTGGCCGGGAACCAGACGCTGGACAAGACGACCCGCAACGCGCTCGTCACGCTCGAGATCGGCGGCCGGCCCGACATCCCGGTGGCGGCGGGCGCGGCCGAGCCTCTCCGGCGCGCGCTGCGCACCGCGCCGCACGTGCACGGCGAGACGGGACTCGACGGGCCGGTGCTGCCCGAGCCGTCGGCGCGCCCGGTCGCCGCACACGCCGCCGACTTCCTCGCGGAGCTGATCGAGCCGGGCGTCGTCCTCGTCCCGACGGCGCCGCTGACGAACGTCGCGCTCATGCTCGAGCGGCACCCCGACGTGCGCGAGCGCCTCGAGCGAATCGTCTGGATGGGGGGCGCGATGGGCCTGGGCAACAGCACGCCCGCGGCCGAGTTCAACGCGTTCGTCGACCCGGAGGCGGCCGCGAGCGTGTTCGCGAGCGGCATCCCGGTGACGCTCGTCGGGCTCGACGTCACGCACCAGGCCCTGTTCACCCGTGCGCACGCGGAACGGGTGCGAGCCGCCGGCCGGGCGGGACGCTTCGTCGCCGAGCTGTCCGACTTCTTGCAGGGATTCCACGAGCGCTCGTACGGCTTCGCCGGCTCGCCGATCCACGACGCGATGGCCGTCGCGCACGTGATCGACCCGACGCTCCTGACGACGCGGCCTGCGCACATCGCGGTCGAGACCCGCTCGGAGCTCTGCGACGGCCGCACGGTCGTCGATCTGCGCGGCGTCAACGGTCGCGAGCCGAACGGGGACGTCGGCGTGGACGTCGACGGAGAGCGGTTCCTCGAGCTCCTCGTCTCGCGGGTCGCGGCCCTGCCGTGAGGGCCGAGCGCCCGCTTGCGCTCAGCGGCGGGCGCGTCCGAGAACCGGCAGCTCGCGGCCGAACCAACCCGCCATGGTCGCCGTGAACGTCGCCGTCAGGTGGTTGGCGTTGCGGTAGACGAGCGCGTGGCCGATCACGGCGGGGCAGAGGTCGTTCGGGCAGAGGATGGGGAGCGGGTCGATGAGCTTCACTCCCGGCACCTCGTGCGCCGCCTGGGCGTCGAAGGCGAGCGCCTCCGGGCGCTCCGGCACGAAGGCGCACTGTGCGAGATCGTGGGGGTGGGCGGCGACGCAGCCGTTGATTCCGTCGGGCGCGGCGGCGATGTCACGGACGACGACGACCTTCGCGCCGGTCTGCTGGAGCCGGCGGAGCGTGCGCTCGAGGCCGGCCACGAGATACGGCTGGCTCTCCTCGCGCGTGAGGCGGACCCCGTCGTGCACCACTGCGTACCGGTGGGCGTTCGCGACGGTCTGGGTCGCGGTGCTCACGATGACGAGGCTCGGGTGCTCCCGCGCCACCCGCTGCAGCGTGTTCGCGCGCCAGGCGTCGCAGTTCGGCTCGTACTGCACCTCGGCGACCGTGCACTGCGAGTGGGTCAGGTTGACGAGCCGCCAGTGCCGCTTGAGCGCGAGCGCGATCAGCCCCTGCGAGTACATGAGTCCGTGCGAGTCGCCGATGTTCACGACCGTCGTCTTCGACGACCGGTCGCCGAACACGCAGGCGTCGCCGCCCGGCGACCTCGGCGGGGACCACGGGTGGACCTCACAGTGCGCGAACGCGACCCCCCGGTCCTTCAGCGCGTTCCGCGGTGCAGGCAGGATGTGGGTGGCGCTGCGCTCGAGCGTGACGTCGCCCGCGAGGACGACGCGCGCGCCGGGGACCTGGTCGCGCGGGTGCGTCGCGGCCACCGCGAGGCCGGCGCCGAGCGCCCACACCAGACAGGCGACGCCGCCGGCGAGTACGAGGCGCGGGCGGCGCCCGAGTCTCCGGGAGCGGCGGACGCGCTCCGCGGCGAGAGGGTGGCTGACGGCGGTCGGAGTTCCTGAAGGTGTGCGCAACGGCGAGCTCCTGGTTCGGCGTGAGCGCGCCGAGGAACGCGGCAGCAAGGTAGCACGCTCCAGAGGCGGTCGCGGGCGTCCCGTGAGGCCCCGGCGCTCGCTTCCGCTCAGGTGCTAGCGGGTGCGAGAGCCGGCAGCTCGCGGGCGAACCAGCCCACGAGCGTGCGGGAGAACGTCGCCGTCAGGTGGTAGGGGTTGCGGTAGACGAGGACGCGCCTGATCACGGCGGGGCAGCGGCCGTTGCGGCAGAGGACCGGGAGCGGATCGATGAGCTTCACTCCCTGCACGCGATGCGCCGCCCGCACGTCGAAGGCCTGTGCGCCTGAGCGGTGCGGCACGAACGCGCACCGGCGGAGATCGTGGGGGTGGGCGGCGACGCAGTGGTCGATTCCGTCGGGCGCGGCGGCGAGGTCGCGGATCACGACGACCTTGGCGCCCGTCTGCCGGAGCCGGCGGAGTGTTCGCACGAGGCCGGCCACGAGGTACGGCTCGCTCTGCGCCCGCGTGAGCCGCTTCCCGTCGTGCAGCACTGCGTATCGCGTCGGGTCGTCGGCGGTCTGCGTCGCCGTCGACACGACGATGAGGCTCGGGTGCTCCCGCGCCACGCGCTGCAGCGTGTTCTTGCGCCAGGCGTCGCAGTTCGCGTCGTAGTGCACCTCGGCGACGGTGCAGCCCGAGTGGGTGAGGTTGACGAGCCGCCAGTGCCGCTTGTGGGCGAGTGCGATCAGCCCCGGCGAGTACATGAGTCCGTGCGAGTCGCCGAAGTTGACGACCGTCGTCTTGGACGACCGGTCACCGAACACGCAGACGTCGCCGCCCGGCGACCTCGGCGGGGACGAGTTGTGCACCTGACAGTGCGCGAAGGCGATGCCCCGGTCCTTCCAGGCGTCTCGCGGCGTGGGGTGGATAGGACGGCTGCTGCTCTGGAGCGTGCGGTGACTCGCGGCGCTGCGGGTGCTGCGGGTGCCGAGAGCCGGCAGCTCCTGGGCGAACCAGCCGGCGAGCGTCTGGGCGAACGTCGCCGTCAGGTGGTACGAGTTGCGGTACACGAGCGCGTGGCCGATCACGGCGGGGCAGAGGTCGTTCGGGCAGAGAATGGGCAGCGGGTCGATGAGCTTCACTCCCGGCACCTGACGCGCCGCCGCGGCGTCGTAGGCGAGTGCCTGCGGCCGCTGCGGCACGAATGCGCACTGGCGGAGATCGTGGGGATGGGCGGCGACGCAGCCGTCGATCCCGTCGGGCGTGCCGCTGACGTCGCGGATCACGACGACCTTGGCGCCCGTCTGCCGGAGCCGGCGGAGCGTGCGCTCGAGGCCGGCCACGAGGTACGGCTCGCTCTGCTTCCGCGTGAGCCGCTTCCCGTCGTGCAGCACGCCGTACCGGTCACTCTTGGCGATGTTCTGTGTGGCGGCGGAGACGACGATGAGGCTCGGGTGCTCGCGTGCCACCCGTTGCAGCGTGTTCTCGCGCCAGGTGTCGCAGTTCGGCTCGTACTGGACGTCGGCGATGGTGCAGCCCGAGTGGGTCAGGTTGACGAGTCGCCAGTGCCGCGTGCGCGCGAGCGCGATCAGCCCCGGCGCGTACATCAGCCCGTGCGAGTCGCCGATGTTCACGACCGTCGTCTTGGCCGACCGGTCGCCGAACACGCAGGTGTTGCCGCCCGGCGAGATCGGCGGGGACCACGGGTGCACCTGGCAGTGCCCGAAGGCGATGCCCCGGTCCTTCCAGGCGTCCTTCGGCGCGGGCAGGATGCGGTCGACGCTGCCCTCGAGCGTGCGGTCGCCTGCGAGGACGACGCGGGCGCCGAGCACCTCCCCGGGGGCGGCGGCCGGGAGCGACGGGCGCGTCGCGGCCACCGCGAGCCCGGCCCCGAGGGCCGACGCCGTGCACGCAGCGCCGACGGCGATCGCGAGACGGGGGCGCCGTCCGAGCTTCCGGGAGCGGCGGAAGCGCTCCTCGACGAGGTAGTGACTGACCACCGTCGGAATGCCCGAGAGCGCGATCACGACGAGCTTCTGGTTCGGCGTGAGCGTGCCGAAGAGGTTGGCCGCAAAGACGAGAAACGGCCAGTGCCAGAGGTACCACGCGTACGACAGGCGGCCGAGGTACCGCAGCGGCGAGGTCATGAGCAGGCGCGTCGGCAGTGAGCGGACCGTGGCGGTTCCCGCTGCGATGATCACCGCCGTGCCGAGCGTCGGGGCGAGCGCGCGCCAGCCGGGGTAGGGCGTCGACTGCGGGTACACCGCTGCGGTCCAGAGGATGGCGGCCAGGCCGGCTGCCGTGAGGGTCGCGGCGACGAGCCTGGGCAGCCGGATGACCGCCGGCAGCAGGAGCGCGAGGGCGCAGCCGATGCCGATCTCCCAGACGCGGGTGAGCGTGGACAGGTAGGCAGCGTTGGGATGGAGCGGGCTGTACCAGATGCTGTAGCCGAGCGAGGCACCTCCGAGCGAGAGGACGATGGTCCAGAGGAGCGGGCGCAGCCGCAGCCCGAACCGCCGCGAGAGCGCCAGGGCCGCGACGACGAGCAGGGGCCACGCGATGTAGAACTGCTCCTCGACCGAGAGCGACCAGTAGTGCTGGACGGGGCTCACCGACGGGTCGTTGAAGGCGAAGTAGTCGACCGACTGCGCGATGAAGTGCCAGTTGACGACGTAGGCCGCGGCGGCGACGGCATCGCCCGCCACGTGAGACGCGCGGACCGGGTTCAGCACGAACACGGCAGCGAACAGGACCGTGCCGAGCACGGTCGCGGCGAGCGGGAGGATGCGTCGCGCGCGCCTGGCGTAGAAGCGGAGGAGCGAGACGTGCCCGGTCTTCCGTGCCTCGGCGAGCATGAGGCCGGTGATCAGGAATCCGGAGAGGACGAAGAAGATGTCGAGGCCGACGAATCCGCCGGGCAGGAACCAGACGTCGGCGTGGGTGGCGAGAACGAGGATGAGGGCCAGTCCGCGCAATCCCTCGATGTCGAGGCGGAAGCCGGACGCGTCGGCGGCGCCGGGTGCAGGCGCGTTCGCACGGCGGCTGACGCCGCTGCTGCGGCGTGAGGGGCGGACTGGGATCGACACGGTCATATGGCGCAAATTCGGTTTCCCTGCGCATGCCGACCGCTCCCGCCTCTCCAACGGCCGGACGGTCGTCGATCTGCGCGGCGCTGTGCGGCAGAGGCCGACCGCCGACGACGGAGTCGACGCGGACGCGACCCGCTGGCCCGAGGTTCCCCCCTCGCGGATCGAGTCACTCGCGGGAGAGCGGCGACTTTACGTCTTCCTTACCGGAATCGTGGCTCCGGCAGGCGTCTCCGCAGTGAGCGCCGGACCGCGAGGAGCCGGATACCCTCGCTCCGGTGAGCCTCTGCTTCGCGTGCATCGCTCCCCACGGCGACGTCGATCTCGACCCCGCGCTGCGGACGGCGCTCGAGGAGCTCGGGCGCCGCTTCGCCGCCGCCGAGCCGGAGGTCGCGATCGTCGTCACGCCGCACTCGGTCCACGTCGACGGCCACTTCGCCGTCGTCACGGCGGGCAAGGTGGGGGAGTGGGAGACGGACGGCGAGATCGCCCGCGCGCTCCTCGGCATCGAGCTCCCGATCCTCGGCGTCTCGTACGGCGGCAACGATCCGCGCACCGCGGAGTTCCCGCTCGACTGGGGCACCGAGGTGCCGCTGAGCTTCCTCCGTGCGCCGCGCACCGTCGTCGTCTCGCCGGCGCGCGACCGGCCGCTCGAGGAGCACCTCGTCCTCGGCCGGGCGATCGCAAGTAAGGGACTGTTACAAGCGAGGCGTGTGGCGCTGATCGCGAGCGCCGACCACGGGCACGCGCACGATGCCGGCGGCCCCTACGGCTTCGACCCGGCCGCAGCCGCGTACGACGCGCGGCTGCAGGAGATCCTCGTTTCGGAGCGGCTCGACTTCCTGCCGCTCGCCGGGCTCGTAGAGGCCGCGAAGGCGGACTCGCTCTGGCAGCTCCTCGTCCTGCAGGGGGCGGCCGGGGAGTCGGCACGGGCCGACGTTCTCGCCTACGCGGCTCCGACGTACTACGGGATGCTCGTCGCGGAGATCGCGCTCGCCTGAGAGGAAGCCGGCCGCGCGCGGCGAACGGCCCCGTATGCCGCGCAAGCGGAAGTCGAAGCTGCGCCCGAGGGTCCCGAGCCGCATCAAGAAGAAGCGGGCGAAGCGCCGCGCCCGCTCGCACGACCAGCATCCCGAGCTGTGGGGTCTGGGCTTCCTCGCGCTGGGCCTCTTCCTCGGAGCCGTCATCTACGTCGGCTGGAACGGCGGGTACGTCGGGGGCTGGCTCGGCGACGGACTCGACCGCCTGATCGGCGGCGCGATGTACGGCGTCCCGGCCGCCCTCGCGGCACTCGGCGTGCTGATGGTGGCGAAGAGCGCGCTCGTAGACGTTCGCCCCTTCCGCACCGGGCTCGCGCTCGTCGCGCTCGGCCTCATGATCACGCTGGGCAAGGACCACGGGGGCTATCTCGGCGAGGTCCTCGGCGGTGCAGTCGGCACCGCGGCCGGGGCCACGGGCACGCTGCTTCTCGGCTCCTTGCTGCTCCTCGTCGGCTCGCTGCTCCTCTCCGGCGCGTCGCTCGGCGCCTTCCTGCGCCGCTCGGGCCGCGGCATCCACGTCGCGGCTCGCAAGGCGCGCGCCAGGCCGCGTCGCTCCGCGCCGGAGTCGTGGCCGGAGCCCACCCCGGTGCAGCCCGCGCCGTCCCTCGCGCCTCCGGTGGACGGAACGGCGGCGTATCCCGACCTCGTGGGGGAGCACACGCCGCCGCCGCACGCCGTCGCGCCGCCCCCGCTCCTCCATGCGGAGCCGCCGGCCCTCGTCGCCGAGCAGCCGACGCTGTTCGACGAGGTGACCTCGGAGCACGTCACGTACGAGCTGCCCGATCCGGGTGTGCTCCGCACGTCGCCGGAGCGCGGCGACGAGTCGGGTGAGACGGGCGAGCGGGTGGCGGAGCTGCTCGTCCAGACGCTCGCCCACTTCGGCGTCGAGGCAACCGTGGTCGGAGAGATCTCCGGGCCGCGCGTCACGCGCTACGAGCTCCGGCTCGCGCCGGGGACGAAGGTGGCCAAGGTGGCGGCCCTCAAGGACGACCTCTCGTACGCGCTCGCGACCACCGAGATCCGCATCCTCGCGCCGATCCCCGGGAAGCAGGCCGTCGGGGTCGAGCTGCCGAACCTGACGCCGAACATCGTCACGCTCGGGGACATCTTCGAGCCGCTGCCCGCGCCCGCGAGCCCGCTCGCGGTCTGGCTCGGCAAGGACATCTCGGGCGCCGCGGTCTGGACCGACCTCGCCCGCATGCCGCACCTCCTCGTCGCAGGCACGACGGGGTCGGGCAAGTCCGGCTGCCTGAACACGGTGCTCACCTCGATCCTCCTGCGCGCGACGCCCGACGAGGTGCGCCTGATCCTGATCGATCCCAAGCGGATCGAGCTCAGCCACTTCGAGTCGATCCCGCACCTGCTCACCCCCGTCGTCTCGAATCCGAAGGAGGCGAGCGCCGTCCTCGCCAACTGCCTCGCCGAGATGGAGCGCCGCTACGAGCGGCTCTCCTCCGTGCGGGCCCGCAACATCAACGAGGCGAACCGCTCCCTCCGCCAGCGCGGCGAGCCGACGCTCCCGTACATCCTCGTCGTGATCGACGAGCTCGCCGACCTGATGATGGTCGCGCCGCAGGCGGTCGAGGACGCCGTGATCCGGCTCGCGCAGAAGTCCCGCGCCGTCGGCATCCACCTCGTGCTCGCCACGCAGCGTCCGTCGGTCGACGTGATCACGGGCATGATCAAGGCGAACGTCCCCTCGCGCATCGCCTTCGCCGTCTCCTCGCAGACCGACTCTCGCGTCATCCTCGACCAGGGCGGGGCCGAGTCGCTCCTCGGCCAGGGCGACATGCTGTTCAAGCCGCTCGGCACCTCGCGCCTGCAGCGCGTCCAGGGAGCCTTCGTGACGGAGGAGGAGATCGCCCTCGTCGTCGAGCAGACGCGGCAACGGGAGCAGGAGCTCGACGAGAGCTACCTCGAGCTGCCCGAGGCGTTCGCGGCGGATGCGGAGGAGGGCGAGGGCGAGCACGGCGAGTTCGACCCGGACGACGACCCGCTGCTCGACAAGGCGATCGAGGTGGTCGTCCAGACGCAGACCGCCTCCGTCTCGCTGCTCCAGCGGCGTTTGCGCGTCGGCTACACGCGCGCGGGCCGCCTCATCGACATGCTCGAGCGCCGCGGCATCGTCTCCGGCTACGAGGGGTCGAAACCGCGCCGCGTGCTCGTCGACGAGAGCCAGTACCAGGCATACGCCGCTGCGGACTAACCCTGTGGAAGTCGTCCGGCCCGACGTTCTAGTATCGGCCGGAAAGGAAGGAACACGACCCGGGAACGGGTCAGGGAGAAGAGGAGGGCACCATCTTGAGGTCCAGGACACGCATGCTCGTGGTCCCGGCCCTTGCTGTCGCGGCGGTCGTGCTCGTAGCGGCCGGCTGCGGAGGGGGCGGCGGCGGGGGAGCCACCAGCAACAACACGACGACACAGCAGAAGCCGGCCTTCAAGGCCGCGTTGATCAGCGACACGGCCGGGTTCAACGACAACGGGTTCAACAAGAACCAGCTCGTGGGTCTGAACCGGGCGGCGAGCGACCTCGGGATCACGGCTATCTCGAAGGTGTCGAAGGCGTCGAGCGACTATGCGCCGAACTACAGCGCGGCGATCCGGCAGGGCGCGAACATCGTCATCGCGGCAGGGTTCCTGCTCGGGGACACGATGAAGAAGTACGCCAAGCAGTTCCCGAAGGTGAAGTTCGCGATCACGGACGATCCGGTGAGCGCTGTGGGCGGCTTGAAGAACGAGCTCGGCATCACGTATGCCACCGAGCAGGCGGGCTGCCTCGTGGGAGTCCTCGCGGCGAAGATGGCCCAGAAGATGGGCGGCAACACGATCGGTGCGGTCGGCGGCATCAAGATCCCGCCGGTCGACTCGTACATCGCCGGCTACCAGTACTGCGCGGCGAAGGCGGTGCCGGGAACCAAGACGATCACGCAGTACTCGAACGACTTCAGCGCTCAGGACAAGTGCGCGGCCATCGCGCAGAACGAGATGGGCCAGGGCGCTGAGGTGCTGTTCCAGGTCGCCGGCGGCTGCGGGATCGGTGCGCTCACGGCGGCCGGCAAGGCCGGCAAGTGGGGGATCGGCGTCGACGCCGACGAGTACGGCGTCGCGAAGAACATCCTCACGAGCGCCGTCAAGAAGACGGACGTCGGCGTCTACGACGCAATCAAGGCGGCGTACGACGGCACGTTCAAGGGTGGGTCCGACTTCACCCTCGACCTCGCGAACAACGGCGTGGGAGTGGGCAAGATCAACCCGCAGGTGCCGAAGGCGTGGATCACCCTGATGAACAAGTACAAGGCGAAGATCATCGCCGGCACGCTCAAGCCGCCGGCGACGCTCGGGAAGTAGCGATCCGCCCGACGGGGCGGGAGGGAGCTCCAGCTTTGCCCTCCCGCCCTCGGGCGCTATAGCATCGGCCGCGGTGAGCGACGAGCTCGTCCTCGAGATGCGGGGCATCCGCAAGCAGTTCCCGGGCGTCCTCGCCAACGACGACGTGTCGCTCGAGGTCCGCCACGGCGAGGTGCATGCACTGCTGGGGGAGAACGGCGCCGGCAAGTCGACGCTGATGAACATCCTCTACGGTCTGTACCGGCCGGACAGCGGCGAGATCCGGCTCAACGGACGTCGCGTCGCGTTCTCCTCCGCTCGCGACGCGATCGGCGCCGGAATCGGGATGGTGCACCAGCACTTCATGCTCATCCCGGTGATGACGGTCGCCGAGAACATCGTCCTCGGGGTGGAGCCGCGCGCGGGTGTGCTCCTCGACGAGCGCGGCGCGGAGCAGGGCGTGCTGGAGCTGTCCCAGCAGTTCGGCCTCGTCGTCGACCCGACGGCGCTCGTGAGCGAGATCTCGGTCGGCCAGGAGCAGCGGGTCGAGATCCTCAAGGCGCTCTATCGCGGCGCAGACCTGCTGATCCTCGACGAGCCCACGGCCGTGCTCACGCCCCAGGAGGCGGGCGAGCTGTTCGGGATCATCCGCAGCCTCCAGGCCGACGGGAAGTCGATCATCTTCATCACGCACAAGCTGAAGGAGGTGCTCGAGATCGCCGACCGCATCACGGTGCTGCGCCGTGGCAAGCGGATCGAGACCGTGCCGCGCGAAGGCGCGACGGAGGAGTCGCTGGCCCGCGCCATGGTCGGGCGCGAAGTGCTCTTCCGGGTGGAGAAGGAGGTTGCGCAGCCGGGCGAGGTGCTGCTCGACGTCGAGGATCTCCACGTCGTGGACGACCGCGAGGTCGAGAAGGTGCGCGGCGTCTCGCTGCAGGTGCGGGCGGGCGAGATCGTCGGTCTCGCCGGCGTCGACGGCAACGGGCAGACGGAGCTGGTCGAGGCCCTGACCGGTCTCCGCGCGACTGCCGGCGGACGCATCTCCGTCGCCGGGCAGGAGCTCCGGCACGCCTCGGCGCGGGAGGTGCTCGATGCGGGTGTCGGCCACATCCCGGAGGACCGCCAGCGGCGCGGGCTGGTGCTCGAGTTCTCCATCGCCGAGAACGTCTCGCTGCACGACTACTCGAAACCGCCCGAGTCCCGCTGGGGCTGGCTCTTCCCGCAGCGGATGATCGACCGCGCACGGGGACTGATCGGCGAGTTCGACGTGCGCGGCGGCGGGCCGCTCACCGCCGCCGGCGCGCTCTCCGGCGGGAACCAGCAGAAGCTCGTCGCTGCTCGTGAGATCGCGCGCGACCCCAAGGTCCTCGTCGCGGCGCAGCCGACGCGGGGCCTCGACGTCGGCGCGATCGAGTACCTGCACCGGCGACTCGTCGCCGAGCGCGACGAGGGGCGCGCGATCCTGCTCGTCTCGCTCGAGCTCGACGAGATCCTCTCGCTCTCCGACCGGATCCTCGTCCTCTACGAGGGCGAGATCGTCGGGGAGCACACCGGCGAGGTCTCGGAGGAGCAGATCGGTCTCGAGATGCTCGGCGGCGGGCAGAAGGCGACCGCGGCGTGACCGAGCCGAAGCGCGACCCGACCGAGTCGCCGGAGGAGGCCGCGGAGAGTGGCACGCTCGCGGCGCGGCTGTCGCTGAGCCAGCGGGCGGGCGGAGCCGCGGTGCCGCTGGCAACGGTCATCGTCGCCTTCCTCATGGGCGGCCTCGTCGTGCTCGCGACGGGACACAACCCGCTGCTCGCCTACCGCGACATCTTCAACGGCGCCGGCTTCAACTGGATCTTCCACCCGACGACGAACACCGGGGACGCCGCTGCGTACAACCTCTCGCAGACGCTCCTCCAGACGACGACGCTCATCCTCACCGGCCTCGCCGTCGCGTTCGCCTTCCGCTGCGGCATGTTCAACATCGGCGGCCAGGGCCAGTACCTCGTCGGGCTGATCGTGGCCAACTGGCTCGGCGTGGCCTTCGCCGGCATGAGCCCGCTCCCGCACATCCTGCTCGCCGTAGGCGCCGCCACGCTGGCCGGGGCCTTCTGGGCCGGGATCGCCGGCTTCCTCAAGGCGGCCGTGGGCGCCCACGAGGTGATCTCGACGATCATGCTCAACTGGATCGCGATCTGGGTCGGGGAATGGCTGTTCGGAGCCGGAGGGCCGCTCCAGAACTCGACGCAGGCGCTCGTCCCGATCTCGAACCCGGTGGCGCCGAGCGCGCAGCTACCCGTCTTCTGGGGCTCGCAGCTGCTCCAGGGGCTCGACATCGGCATCTTCGTCGCGCTCGCGGCGCTCGTCGTCTACTGGGCGATCCTCAACCGGACGACGGTCGGCTTCGAGGTGCGCGCGGTCGGCTTCAATCCCGATGCGGCTGCGTACGGCGGGATCAGCGTGCGGAAGAACCTCATCCGCGCCATGGCGATCTCCGGAGCGTTCGCGGGCCTCGCGGGCGCGATCGACATGCTCGGCTACCTCTACCAGTACGGCCAGAGCGACATCCCGGTCAGCCAGATCGGCTTCATCGGCATCGCGGTCGCGCTGCTCGGCCGCAACACGGCGATCGGGACGGGCCTCGGCGCGCTGCTGTTCGGCGCCCTCCTCTACGGGACGACGCAGGGCCTGTCGTCGAACGTGATCCAGCCGGAGCTCGCGGGCAACCTCACCTACATCATCCAGGGCCTCGTCGTGCTGTTCATCGGGGCGGACGTGCTGATCCTCTACGTCTGGAACTCGCGGCGAAAGCTGCGCATGCGCCGCGCGGAGCCGACGGCGGAGGCCGCCGCATGAGCACGTGGACGCAGCGGCTCGACAACCCCGTCAGCGCACGCCTGCGCGACCCCGCCTACAGCGGCTACCTCGGCATCGTCCTGGGCGCCTTCGCGGCCTTCCTCGCCATCCCGCCGATCGAGGCGCGGACGACGACGTGGCCCATCGTCGTCGGCGTGGTCGCGGCGCTCTTCGGGATCTGGACGGCGACGCGCGGTCGCCGCCGTCTCGGCTACGGGGCGGTCGCCGCCGGCCTGCTCGGGATCGGGCTCGGCATCCTCGCCACCCGCTCGAGCACCGGGAACCTCGAGGCGGTCTTCGACGCGGCGCTCATCGCGCAGATGTTCGCCTTCGCGACGCCGCTCGTCTTCGGCGCGATCGCGGGCATGTTCTCCGAGCGGAGCGGCGTCGTGAACATCGGCCTCGAAGGGATGATGCTGATGGGCGCGTTCTGGGGCGTCTACGGGGCCGACAAGGGCGGACACTGGTTCGTCGGACTCCTCGTCGGGATGGCCGTGGGCGGGCTGCTCGCGCTCGTCTACGCGTACTTCGCGATCCACCTCCGTGCCGACCAGATCGTCGGCGGCACCGCGGTGAACTTCCTCGCGCTCGGGATCACCGGCTACTTCTTCGTCCAGCTGTACCACAACGACTACGTTCCGACGGGCGTCTCGACGATTCCGAACATCCGGATCCCGGGGCTCTCCGGCACGAACTTCCTCGGACCGGCGATCGGTGACCTCAACCTCATGATCTGGGCCGGCTTCGCGCTCGTGATCGTCTCGTACATCGTGCTCTTCAAGACGCCCATCGGGCTGCGAATCCGCGCCTGCGGCGAGCACCCGCGAGCGGCGGACACGGTCGGGATCAACGTCTACGCCGTCCGCTACGCCTGCGTCGTCCTCTCCGGCTTCCTGGCGGCCGCGGGCGGCGTCTACCTCTCCGACGGCAACATCGGCAACGGGTCGTTCATCGCCAACATGACCGGCGGCCGCGGTTTCATCGCTCTCGCGGCGATGATCTTCGGGAACTGGCGCCCGGCCGGGGCCTTCGGGGCGGCCATCCTCTTCGGTTTCTCCAGTGCGCTCGCCCTGCGGCTCCAGGTCTACTCGCCCTCGGCCGCGACGCTCTTCAACGTCCTTCCGTACGTCCTGACGCTGATCGCCGTCGCCGGTGTCGTCGGCCGCACCGTCGCCCCCGCCGCCGACGGCAAGCCCTACTCGAAGCAATAGCTCGCGAGACCTGCGGTCTCGCTCGCTGGGGTCGGGGGGGGGGGGGGGGCGGGCCGCCGGGGGGGGGGGGGGCGAGGGGCCGGGGGGGGGGGGGGTGGCCCCCCCCCG